>NZ_AOGZ02000013.1:0-320000 GCF_000332515.2 Leptospira wolbachii serovar Codice str. CDC | reverse complement strand
CAAGTCCAGAATCACTTTGGCGGATGTGGAAAGATGCACAGGGGTTGAGTCTTATACAAGAAGAACTTGTGACTCAAGATTATCATAGTGATGGGAGTAATAAATCACCAAGATACTACCAAATTTTAGCGATTAACAAAACGATTGAAGCCATCGCTAAGGGCCAGAAACGCCTACTCCTTGTTATGGCAACAGGAACAGGAAAAACATACACAGCATTCCAAATTATATGGCGGTTGTGGAAATCCAAGACCAAAAAACGAATCCTATTTTTGGCTGATCGGAATATATTAGTCGACCAAACGATGACTAATGACTTTAAACCTTTTGGATCAGCAATGACCAAAATTCAAAAACGACAAGCGAACAAATCTTATGAAATATATCTGTCTCTCTATCAAGCTGTGACGGGAACAGAAGAAGATCAAAATATCTATAAACAATTTTCGCCAGATTTTTTTGATCTGATCGTTGTGGATGAGTGCCATAGAGGAAGTGCAGCAGAAGACTCTAATTGGCGGGCGATTTTAGAATACTTCACTTCTGCCACACAAATTGGTTTAACTGCGACTCCGAAAGAAACCAAAGATGTTTCCAATATTCATTATTTTGGGGAACCAGTATATACGTATTCACTACGGCAAGGGATTGAAGATGGGTTTTTGGCGCCTTACAAAGTGATCCGTATTGATTTGGACAAAGATTTATCGGGATGGCGACCTGAGAAGGGTATGGTAGATAAATATGGCAATGAAATTGAAGATAAAGTTTATAAACAAAGCGATTTTGATAAGAGAGTCATTTTAGACAGACGTACAGAGTTAGTCGCATCCAAGATCAGTGAATTCTTAAAACAAAATGATAGGTTCCAAAAGACAATTGTGTTTTGTGAAAACATTGACCACGCAGAACGCATGAGGCAGGCTCTGGTCAATGAAAACAGTGATTTGGCGAGCCAAAATAGTAAGTATGTAATGCGGATTACTGGGGATAGTGTAGAAGGAAAAGAGGAATTAGATAATTTTATTTTTCCTGAATCGAAATACCCTGTGATTGCTACTACTTCCAAACTCATGACGACAGGTGTTGATGCACAAACTTGTAAACTCATTGTCCTCGACCAACATATCCAGTCGATGACAGAATTTAAACAAATCATCGGTCGCGGAACACGCATTAACGAAGATTTTGATAAATACTATTTTACCATTATGGACTTTAAACGTGCTACGGAACTCTTTGCCGATCCAGATTTTGATGGAGATCCCGTGCAAATCTATGAGCCAAAACCGGATGAACCAGTGACTCCGCCGGATGTCACAGAAGAAGAAATCGAGGTAACAGAAGGATCGGAGACGGATGAGTCAAAATTTGGAAGCGAATTTTCAGAGTTAGGTGATATTGGTATTCCGAATGGAGAAGATGGTGATGGGGACTTACCCCGCCCTAAGGCTTTGAAATACTATGTGGATAGTGTGGAAGTGCGCGTGGCCTCGGAACGGGTACAATACTTTGATGCTAATGGAAAACTAGTTACCGAGTCTTTGAAAGATTATACAAGAAAGACGGTGACAAAAGAATACTCAACTTTAGAGGAATTCCGGAAACGATGGAATGCCGCCGATAGAAAACAAGCCATCCTTGAGGAGTTATCGAATCAAGGAGTTTTCTTTGAGGCATTGGCGGAAGACGTAGGAAAAGAATTGGATTCTTTTGATTTGATCTGCCATGTAGTTTGGGACAAACGCCCGTTAACTCGAAAGGAGCGTGCCGAGAGAGTCAAAAAAGCAAAATACTTTGAAAAATATGGAGAATCCGTGCGGAAAGTGCTGGATGCGCTTCTTGATAAGTATGCCGATTCGGGTGTGGTTCAGATCGAGGAAACACAAATTCTCACCATCAACCCTTTTACAGAATTTGGTACACCGATGGAAATTATATCCCATTTTGGTGGATTAGAAAAATACAATGAAGCCATTACATCGTTAGAAAATGCACTGTACCTTGAGACAGCGTAAACAAGGATTGATTTAGACAGTATGGCAATCGGAACCTTAATCAAATCGATTCAAGATATTATGCGAAAAGACGTGGGTGTCGACGGAGATGCTCAACGAATCAGCCAGATGGTATGGTTACTCTTTTTAAAGATTTTTGATGACAAAGAAAAAGAATGGAAACTGACCCTCAAAGATTATAAATCCCCACTTGCCTCGCGCTTTCAGTGGAGTAACTGGGCTTCCAATTCCGAAGGGATGACTGGGGAAGAACTCATTGATTTTGTGAATAACAATCTTTTCCCGGCATTAAAGAAACTGGCAACACAGGCTGGTGTGAGCGCGCAAGGAAGAGTGGTTGGTAGTGTTTTTGAAGATGCTTACAACTATATGAAATCGGGCACCTTACTTCGACAGGTGATCAACACCATTGAAGAAGATTTGGACTTTAATAACTCCACCGACAGACATTTGTTCAATGATATTTATGAAAAGATTCTGGCTGATTTGCAATCGGCAGGGAATGCTGGTGAATACTATACTCCAAGAGCTGTAACTCAGTTTATGGTGGACATCATCGATCCCAAACTCGGTGAATCGATTTTGGATCCGGCTTGTGGGACTGGCGGGTTTCTTACCACATCCATCGAACATTTAAAAAAGCAGGTCAAATCACCTAAAGACAAACAGGTTTTGCAGACGACCATCCATGGTGTTGAGAAAAAGCCACTTCCGCATATGTTGGCACTTACCAATATGATGCTTCACGGGATTGAAGTTCCGACAAATATTCTTCATGACAATACGCTCAGTCGTCCCTTAAAAGATTATTCTCCAAAAGATCGAGTAGATATTATCATCACCAATCCTCCGTTTGGCGGAATGGAAGAGGATGGAATTGAGAATAATTTTCCTAAAAAATACCAAACCCGGGAAACTGCTGATTTGTTTATGGCTCTCATCATGCACCTACTCAAACATGATACGGGTCGTGCGGCAGTGGTGTTACCTGATGGATTTTTGTTTGGAGAAGGTACGAAAACCAATCTCAAACGAGAGTTACTCGAAGAATTTAACTTACATACAATTGTGCGCCTTCCCAAAGGTGTGTTTAGCCCATATACGGGGATCAATACCAACCTTCTTTTTATTGAAAAGGGAGGTCCCACCAAACAGGTTTGGTTTTTTGAACACCCGTATCCATCTGGGTACAAATCGTATTCACGTTCAAAACCTTTGACGATTGCGGAATTTGACCTCGAGAAAAAATGGTGGAACAAACGAAAAGAAACGGAATTTGCCTGGAAGGTGAGTGCTAAAGACATCGCGGCTCGTAATTATAATCTGGATTTTAAAAATCCGCATGTGGTGGATGTAGTGCACCGTGATCCAGAGGAACTCGCGCGTGAGTATGAAGAAATTTCTGCTGATCTAAACAAGGTTAGAGACAAGCTGAAACAAGAGCTGATGTTAGCATTGGGGAACCAATAGATTTTTGATGGAATCGAATCGGATTGAGTACAAAAGGGAATTGAATGATAGCTTAGAGAAAGTGGTCATCAGTTTTCTCAATTCTAAAGATGGTGGAATTCTTTATTTGGGAATTGATGACAAAACTCATCAAGCTTTAGGTCTTTCGCAATTTGATGAAACACAATTGAAGGTAAAAGATCGGTTAAAGAATAACATTTTGCCATCTATCCTTGGTTTGTTTGATTTAATCCATGAAAGTAGAGATGGATTGGATGTTTTAAAAATCAATGTGGCCTCTGGCCCAGAAAAACCGTATTACTTAAAAAAGGCGGGACTCTCCGAGGCCGGCTGTTTTATCCGAGTGGGCAATGCGACGGAATCTATGCCGACTCGAATGATAGAGGAACTACTTAAAAAAAGACTGAATCCTTCTCTTACGAAAATCAGATCTCCCAGACAAGACCTTCGTTTTGAACAGCTTAAAATTTATTACCAAGAACACAAACTTACGCTCGGCGATCAATTTTTATCCAACCTAGAACTATTGGATGAAGATGGAAAACTTAATTATGCCGCATACTTACTGTCTGATGAAAATGGAAATTCGGTGCAAGTTGCTAAGTATGCGGGCAAAGACCGAGTCGAACTGATCGAATCCAAAGAGTATGGTAGAGTATGTCTCGTAAAAACCTGCAAGATGGTTTTGGACAAATTGGAACTTGAAAATCGGATCCAAACAGAAATCACAGGAAAGGAAAGAATCGATACACCGTTATGGGAAATCGTTCCCTTACGTGAGGCGATCATCAATGCCATTGTTCACAACGATTATGCGGGCGAACTAGTTCCCAAATTTGAAATTTTCTCCGACCGATTGGAAATCACCTCCGCGGGAATCGTCTCACCAGGAAAGGAACAGGACGAATTCTTTCAAGGTTACTCCAAACCCCGCAACAAAGTTTTGATGCGTGTTTTTAAAGATTTGGGAATCGTTGAGTTTCTCGGATCAGGTTTACCCAGAATTCTCCAAACTTATCCCAGAGAGCATTTCCATTTTAGTGCCAATTTTCTCCGAATCACCTTCCCGATGTCGGAGAAAAGTTCGGAGAAAAGTTCGGAGAAAAGTTCGGAGAAAAGTTCGGAGAAAAGTTCGGAGAAAAGTTCGGAGAAAAGTTCGGAGAAAAGTTCGGAGAAAATTGCGAAGTTCCTGCGTAATCATCCAGGAGCCACGATATCCGATTTAGCGAGTGAAACTGGACTTACTACCAGAGCAGTAGAGAAAAACTTAAAAACCTTGCAATCCGAAGGCAAAATCAAACGCATCGGACCCGACAAAGGCGGACACTGGGAGGTCTCCCCATGAACCCACTCCTCCAAACCCATTTTGACACAGCCCTCGAACACCCAAACGGAATCAGAAAACTCCGCGAACTCATCCTAACACTTGCTATGCAGGGGAAGTTGGTTCCGCAAGATCCAAACGACCCACCCGCGAGTGAACTTTTAAAAGAGATCCAAGCAGGGAAGGCACGTTTGGTGGCGGAAGGGAAGGTCAAAAAGAGTGAGGCACTGCCACCCGTAAAGGAAGAGGAGAAGCCATTTGCGATTCCGAAGGGATGGGAGTGGGTGAGGTTGGGGGAGTGTATCGAATTAATTTCAGGACAGCATCTACGTTCAAATGAATATAATGAAAATCAAAACGGAATTCCATACTTCACTGGACCGGCGGATTTCGGTGATATAAGTCCGATAGGTAATCGTTGGACAAATATAAGGCGTGCAATAGCACTTAAAGGGGATATCTTACTTACGGTTAAAGGTGCTGGTATCGGAAAAACTAATATAGTAATTCAAGATGAAGCAGCTATTAGTCGGCAATTGATGGCACTTCGCGTTTGGAAATTGAATAAGCAGTATTTGGGTTACTATTTGAATGTAATGTTTGCCAAGTTTCAGGAATTGGCGACTGGCATTGCTATACCTGGTATCGGTCGGGATGATGTGCTTCATCGATATTTTCCCCTTCCTCCCCTCGCCGAACAAAAACGAATCGTAGAAAAGATCGACGAACTCCTTGCGTTATGCGATGAGCTGGAACGGCTGAAACAATCCAAAGACGCCAAACGAAAAGACCTCCACCAATCCGTCATCACACAAATGCTCGAAGCAGAAACGCATGCGGTCTTCCAAAAACAATTCCATTTTCTTACCACGCATTTCTACGAACTCTATGCGGTAAAAGAAAATGTCAAAGAATTGCGGAAGGCAGTTTTGCAATTGGCAGTGATGGGGAAGTTGGTTCCTCATGATCCTAATGACCAGCCGGCGAGTGAGCTCTTGAAAGAGATCCAAGCGGAGAAGGCGCGTTTGGTGGCGGAAGGGAAGATTAAGAAGAGTGATGCCTTGCCATCCGTGAAGGAAGAGGAGAAGCCGTTTGTAATACCGAAGGGATGGGAGTGGGTGCGGTTGGGGGAGGTGGGGGTCCTAGAGAGAGGGAAATCAAAACATAGACCACGAAATGATATTAAATTATTTAGAAATGGTAAATACCCACTGGTTCAAACAGGGGATGTATCAGCAGCAAAGAAAAATAAGGATAGTATATCATCAGTTAGTAACTATTATAATGAATTCGGATTGGCCCAAAGTAGAATGTGGGATCCTGGAACACTTTGTATAACAATCGCTGCAAATATAGCTGAAACCGGTTTCCTGTCAATTTCTGCATGCTTTCCGGACAGTGTTGTCGGATTTACCTCGCTCTCGGGATATCATACTTCCAAGTATGTGAAAATGTTTATTGATACTGCAAAGGAGCACTTGGAAAATTTTGCACCTGCTACCGCACAGAAAAATATTAATTTAGGTATTTTAACAGAGTTAATTTGCCCTCTTCCTCCCATGGCGGAACAAAAACGGATTGTGGAAAAGGTAGACCAGCTGATGGCGTTATGCGATGATTTGGAAGGGGGCATTGGGAAGGCGGAGGAGAAGAGGGGGGAGATTTTGGAAGGGATGGTACGGGGGTGAGTTAGAACCCGTTCCAGTCGAGCAGGAGTGGGAAGACATTTTGAGGCTTTTTTTATGCCCAGGGGACTGCAAAATCAGTTTGATTTCATCGAATGCCTATAGTAAGCTAAGCTAGGTATTTTTTTCGAATGGCATTTCAAAAGCTAGAAGATGGGTATATTGAGAAAAACAAACTTTTGACTCTTAACGATCGGTTAGAGTTCTTAGAGGAATACCGCTTGCTTTTGCCCGAATCAGTTTTTTTAGAAAAGCAAAAACAGTATTTGAAAGATTGGGAATCCGTATCAGGAACTTAAAGTAACCCAAGTTTCATTACAGATATAATTTTAATCCTTATGTTCTTAAAAAAAATCCAAGATAAACTCTCAAAAGAAGGAATTCCTTTTGCTATTGTTGGTGGTTACGCAGTGGCAATCCATGGAGTTGCTAGGGGAACTTTTGACTTGGATGTGATAACGGAAATTAGTGAAGAAAATTTTCTAAAAATGGAATCGATTCTTGGATCCATTGGATTAAAATCCATCTTGCCAATTTCTGCGATGGAAATTTTCAGAAATTTAGAATTGTATCAAAGAGAAAAGAATCTCATTGCTTGGAATTTTGTAAATCCAGAGAGACAAAGGGAAAGTTTAGACATCATCCTTACAGAAGACATTCGCAATTGTAAAATTGAACAAGCGAAAACCGATTTCGGACCTTTGCCCGTAATTAGTTTGGAAGATTTAATACGAATGAAATCAAAAACAAACAGAGCCCAGGATATTGAAGATGTGAGGGCATTGAGGAAGTTAAAATAAATACTTCCGCCTATTTAGAAATTTGTCCTAAATTCGATATAAACCAGGCGTAGTGACAATAGAAGAGAAATCGTTGAAAGGAATTTGTTTTGGATTACGCTTTCCGAGATCCTTGATTGAAATGTATGTTCCATTTTTCCGCAAGAGATACCCTTGGTTTACCTTTCATCTAATATGGAAAACTGTCGGAAAATACCAAATTAATCTTGTTCGCCTTACCCATGTTCTCATTTCGAACATCCAAAAGAGAAATTTTTGACCTATCCAAATAGACTGCTTTTCTTAATTTAGGAGGATAGACACGAAGGCATATTTTGCAAAAACAAATTGAAACGTTTTCAGATCTGAAATTAGATCGATCCATCCAAAAAGCAGTCGTTGAGACTGGTTATACTAAACCTACACCCATCCAAATCCAAGCCATTCCCTTACTTCTAGACAATCACGATCTGTTAGGTTGTGCTCAAACAGGAACAGGTAAAACCGCTGCTTTTGCTTTGCCTATGATCCAAAATTTAATTTCCACGAGGGCAAAACCAAATCCAAAACAACCACGATCTCTTGTGTTAGTTCCCACTCGTGAGCTTGCCATTCAGGTCCATGAAAGTTTTGTTTTATATGGAAAATATACTCAAATTCGAACGGCAGTAATTTTTGGTGGTGTGGGACAAAATCCCCAAGCCAAGGCCATTGCAAGCGGATTGGATGTGCTCATTGCCACGCCTGGTCGCCTGGTCGATTTGATGAACCAAAATTTGGTAACATTGAAAAATCTCGAAATATTTGTGTTAGATGAAGCAGATAGGATGTTGGATATGGGTTTTATCCATGATATTCGAAAAATCATTTCCTTTCTTCCGAAGCGCAGACAGAATTTGTTTTTTTCTGCAACGATGCCATCTGAAATAGAAAAATTGGCAAACTCAATTTTGGTAGAGCCAATTCGTATCGATATAACACCTGTTTCGTCGACAGTAGAACTAATTTCACAATCTGTAATGTATACAGAACTTGCAGATAAAAAAAATCTTCTCCTTCATTTGTTTAAAGATAAAAATTTTAAAAAAACTATTATCTTTACCAAAACAAAACATGGAGCAAATAAAATTTCGGAACTCTTGAACAAAAGTGGAATCAAAACTGATGTAATTCACGGCAATAAAAGTCAATCAGCTAGACAAAGAGCCTTAGAAGATTTTCGTTCGGGAAAAAACAGAGCCCTTGTCGCAACCGATTTGGCTGCCCGAGGAATAGACATCGATGACATCACCCATGTAATTAATTATGAGATTCCTTATGTTCCCGAAACCTATGTACATCGAATTGGCCGTACAGCACGTGCAGGGAAAAATGGAATTGCCATTGCAATCGCAGAGGCAGACGAAAGATCACTGATCAAAGACATTGAAAAAGTAATTGGAATTTCGATCCCAGTGGATCGGGACCATCCTTTCCATGCAGCGCGGGTTGAATCGCATACAGGCAAAGCTCCCAAAATTCATGGATCAGGAGGTGGCGGCAATAGAGGTCATAGACGTCCCTCACAATCGGGAAATAATTCTTCTGGCCGTAATGCGAACTCACAGAAGAACTCCAAACAAAACTCACATCGGAGTCAAGGGCAATCGGAAAAAAGAAAGCCAAGTGATTCAGGCAATCGTTCCGAGCCTAAAAAATCATCTCCTAGTGCGAAAAAAACGCCGAAAGCAAAAATGTCACGATTTAGGTAGTGAGACATTCTACGCAGAACAACGGTCAGGTGAATCTGTAAATTGGTATTCAAAGCCATCGATTTCGAGGCTATTTTTGTTCCAACGGGCTTGCCTTTTTTTTGTTTGGTTGGGAAGTGAGGAAGGAAGTTTTTGAAATTCTAATTGAAGGACTTTTTCGGAAATCCATTGATACTTTCCTCGATACTTTGGTTTTTCCAGAGCACCGTCACTTTCCCGAAATTCCACCAAAGTGAGTTCAAAGGAACCATTAGCATCAAACTTGATTTCTGATACTGGCCCATAAGCACCGGGACTGGGACCAAACCAAAAAATATTTGTAAAGAGTTCCTTTGGACTTAAACCTGCAATTTCATTAAATCTGTATGTATTACGAAGTAAGGAAAGATCTTTGTCTTTAAGCATCAAACTTTTGTAAGACTTTTTATATGTGACTGCATGATTTAATAACTGAAAAACGTCTTGTTCTTCTGTCAAATACTCGCATTGACTTAGTAGGATGGTGTAAACGCATGCCAAGTTATAGTTTGCGTATGGGTCATTTGGATTTTTCTTTAAACTCTCTTTGAACCAGATTTCGGCCTGAGACCAGTTTTTCTGGTAAAAGGCATCAATCGCTTTTTGATTCGTCTCCGACAATGGTTCTGAATTTAATGAAATTCCGATTCCAATAAAAGAAAAAAGGATGAGTAAATAGGTTCTAATGGGAGTCATTTTATTCCGTATATGCAATGAAATGTTTATACCGAATCTCTTTGATTCGCAAGAAGAAAATTTGACGAAAAACGAGTGGGCCAAGGCAAAGTTAACTAATAGCATGCTATAGCTCGAAGTTGAAGACTATGATCCCCTGCCATCGTTAGATGGTGGGTGACGGGAGCGTTTAGCGCACCCCGGAAGAGTCCGACCCTAACGAGATTAAAATACCAAACACCAGTCGGATTGGGAACGCCCCTATTTCTCTCACAAGAAGCGATCATTGGAATCACTTCCCTATCAATTCGCTACACAAAATAATAGATGGTACTGAAATTTATTGACTTAGTTTGAAACTGAAGTAAAAGGTCTTACTCGTATGTCAAAAAAAGGTACAAATTCTGTAAGAAACTTGATTTTCGAGAACAGGATTCAACTTTTTTTGTTCTCTCTGTATCTTTTCAGTTGTGCGGATCTAAAGATGAACAATCCCTGCGACCCTTTATCTAAGGATTATACGACAGGTCTTTTTGTAAAAATAGCAACAAACGATAAAGATGCTTATTGCGATGCGAATAGGAAGAATGAGGCATCCGCAGTTTTACCTTGTAACCCGTGCCGAATATTCATAACTGCCGTTCCGTATTCCGGAGGATTGGGAGGAATTTCCGGTGCCGACAGCAAATGTGCGCTAGATACGAATAAACCGAATTCTGGTACCTATAAGGCGTTTCTTTCTGATGCAATTGTTAGAAGAGCATGCCTTACTGCAAACTGTGGCGGTGGTGCTTCGGAGCATCTGGATTGGGTTATGAAACCAAACAGTAGTTATGTTCGTGTTGCAGATGCTGTTGCTATTGGTACAACAAACAGTAATGGACTACTCATGACTCAAACAAATCCAGTATCAATTCCTAGCGTTACAACTTGGCTTGGGTTCAATGCAAATTGGACAACGGAAACGAGCCTTCATTGTGACAATTGGATCGATGGATCAAACTCATTTGTTGGAACACTAAATGATCAAAGCACAAATCCAATGATTGGAGCCGCATCCAATCTTTGTAATAATTCCCACTCGCTCCTTTGTGTGGAGCAGTAGAAACCGATGGGAAAGAATCTTCCTAATAGTTTTTCTAAGATGAAAATATCGGCGAAGAATTTCCAACCTTTCCCGAACTAAAATCAGAGATTCTATCGGTCAAATTTTGTTTGCAAAAATAAACAAACCATGGCCAATCAATGCAGTTTAGAGGGATAAGAGGTTTCTATGGAAAAACGTTTTTTGACCTGGGCTGAGATTCTTGACATTGTGGTTTTAATCGGTTCGTTTGTTGTCTTAGTTGCTTGGATTTTTGGATCACCATTGTTTTACCGTACAGATGGTCCTGTATTGTCAATTTTTTCAGCCATTTCCCTTTTCGTGATAGTTGGTTTGCGTTTGGCAACGAGGCATTTTCATCTTTGGCCATTTACAGCAAATCTTGCATTATTAATGATTGTTGGGGGTGGGAATATTTCTTCCATATTGATGTTGTTATCTGCACCTGCTGTTCATATCAATCCCAAGTCTTCCTTGGTTATGACTTCCATCTTTACTTCCACAGGATTTGTATTATTTAGTATTTATGAAATCCTATTGTATCTCAGAAAAACTCCGAAAAGTGCATGGATTTTAGATGATATTTTAATTCACCTAGCGCTGGTTCCAGGGGGAATGAGTCTGATTGGTCATATTTTCCAAAATCCGACTTACCTCAGTATGTCCATAGACCCAAGAGTGGGAATTTCCCTATTGGAAATGGTTTTTATGGCTACCCTTGCTCTTTCTACAATCCTAAACAATCCAAACTTATTCCTTTGGAAATTTCTGAAAGGAGGACTTACCAACCAATTGACATTTGCAGGTTTATTTGCTAATCAATACATTGCTCCAATCGTATATTTGTTGCTAGTCGGTGCTAATTGGCAGACAGGTTCATTCGGTCCAGAGTTGTTTATTTTTTTCGGAGGAGTATTTGCTACTTTAGGTTTTCTTTTGTTTCAAGCAAAACTAGAATAAGGATGTCAGGAGAATCGTAAGCAGATAAGAAAGAGTAGGGTTGATATATATCAATGAGTGGTTCGAGGGGGATTTTTTTCTATGGCAAAATTGTCGGTTTTCTTTTGATTCGATGGATTAAAATGATTTCTATCTTTACTCTCTATGTTTCCTTTGTCTTGTGAAGTATCGGTTTTATTTTGGATTCTTTGCTGCAGTTCTATTGGTTTGTGATTGCTCGAAAGTAGAATCTAGAATCATTCAAGAAGTATCTGAGTTTGAGGTCGTAGAGCCTCCTTCTGATTTCCGTCTTTCCTCCCTCTGTCCCTCGGGATGGAAACAAGAGAAAGAGTATTGTGTCATTAATTATCAGTATGTAAATTCTTTAGAGAAAAATGGAGGACTTGGGCAAACTCTTCCCCAAGTCAAACTGGATCCCCAAGTGATTGATTTGGGGAGATATTTATTTTTCGATCCCATCCTCTCTGGCGATAAACAACTGTCATGTGCCCACTGTCACCACCCAGCTTATAGTTTATCGGATGGTAGAAGCCAAAGTATGGGAAAAGATGGAAAAGGGTATGGGCCAACCAGAAGTGGTGGTGTAATTCTGAAACGATCGGCGCCCAGTTTATGGAATGTCATTTATATGAAAAATCTATTTTGGGAAGGGAGAGCCTCTAATCTAGAAGACCAAGCGGAAGGACCACTCTATTCGCCAGAGGAAATGGGAAGTTCAAAAGAAATCATTGAATCTCGGTTAAACGAAATTCCTTTCTATCAAAAAATGTTTCGTCAGGCCTATGGAACAAAAGGAAAAAAAATCTCAGCTCCTTTAGTCATTGATGCCATTTCTACCTTTGAAAAGTCACTTGTTTCCTTCAGTAGTCGATTTGATAAATGGTCAACGGGAGAAAAGGAAGCTTTGAGTCCTGAAGAGCTGTTAGGTTATAATGTCTTTCGTTCTTTTGTGGCAAGGTGCGCTGAATGCCACCCGCCACCCATGTTCACAAACAATGTGTTTGCTACCATAGGAGTCCTTGACCGGACGGAGAGAGATTATGGAAGAGAAACGATCACGGGACAGGAATTACTCAGGGGATCTTTTCGTGTTCCTACGTTAAGAAATATTGCTAAGACCGCCCCATATATGCATTCTGGGAATTTAGAAACCCTAGAAGACGTTGTGAATTTTTATAATGAAGGCGGAGGCAGGGGGAACGGGGCTCCGAGTGATCTCCGAATTCATTGGCATGTAAGAAAAATGGGTCTGAACAAAAATGAAATTACATCTCTTGTCGCGTTTTTAAAAACGTTGAATGATGAAGCGAACATGCCAAAATTTCCCAAGTCGGTTCCGTCCGGTTTACCAGTTGCACTAGAATTTGAATCATACCACCATCGGAGTTCCATAAAATAATGAGTTTTACAAAGTCATTCCTATCTATCCAGTTTAGTCGAAATCAAAAAAACATTTTCCACCTATGGGTTGTTACTTGGTTCCTCTTTTTCTTTAGCTCTCAGGTTTTTTCACGCACGGTGGAAGTTCACGAAGGGGAATCCATTCAAAAGGCAATCGACTCACTCGAGAAGGGCGATACAGTTAAAGTGTTTCCTGGCATTTATCATGAGTTCTTGTTTGTGGACAAAACTCATTTTACTTTATCGGGTGTGATTGTTAACGGTAAGTGGCCTATTTTGGATGGAGAAGGAAAGTTAAACGATGGTGTGATCGGATCCGGTGCCAACTTTCTCATAGAAAACTTTCATGTTAAAAATTACAAAGCAAACGGTGTGATGACCCAAGGGGCAGGAAACATCATTATGCGCAAACTCATTGTAGAAAATACCGGGATCTATGGAATTTATCCAACGATGGGTACCAATGTTCTCGTTGAAGATACGGTTAGTGTAGGAATTGCTGATGCGGCAATTTACATCGGAATGTGCCATAATGTGGATGTTAGGCGTAACGAAGTTTATGGAAGTGTCATTGGAATAGAAATAGAAAATTCAACCAATGTACTGATTGAAGGGAATACTGTTTACGATAATTCGGCGGGAATCGTTGCCTTTGCTTTGCCAGGGCTTCCTTTAAAAAAAGTGGAAAACGTAATCATTCGAAAAAATTTCATATTTGATAACAACCATAGAAATTTTGCAGAACCGGGAGCTCTAGTGGCAGGAGTTCCTCCTGGGATTGGAATTGGAGTGATGGCTGGCGATGAAGTAACCATTGAGGGGAATATCATACGCAGAAATAGTTTTGCGGGGATTGGAATCGGTGATAACAATTTACTTCCTAACTCGAAGTCACCGGATCCAGATGTGGAACCAAATCCTGATCGTAATAAGATTTTAGAAAATGTTTTTATCGATAACGGCTTTCGCAAATGGGATGATATTGTTTCTTGGCTTTTTTATGTGATCAGAATCGTTTTCTCTGGAAACCCAATCCCTGAATCACCAAATGGTGGGAAGGTGGGAATCTTTCCCGATGGGTATGATGTTGTTGCCTCTGGGAAAGGAAAAGACAATTGTTTGATTGCTCCAGATGCAGTCACAAAAATTGGAACAAGTAGTTATGGAATCTGCAAACCAACAGAAAACACAGAAAAAATCAAAACGATGATTGGAGATCCAAGGGATGGAGAAGCCAAATCAGATGCGAGAGAGTTAGGGAAACAAGTGTTCGGTGCTGTTTGTTCCGGTTGCCACTCCATGACCATTCGAACCGTTGGACCTCCTATCAGAGAAATACAAGAAAAATATAAAAAAGATGTATATGGAGTTGTTTCCTTTGCCTCTATGCCAAAGAAGGTGAGAGAGGGTTTTATTGAGATGCCTTCGCAAAAATATTTAGGAAATGAAAAATTAACAGCCGTAGCTAATTATATTTTGAATTTGAAAGATGAAGGGGCCAAAGGGGTGGCAAAATAATATGAATGCAGAAAAAATCCTTCCTCAGATGAATCCATTTCGCGGTGGATTAATTTCTATAATTAGGTTACTTACCCCACCTATTTTAACAATCCTCTTGATTGTTTTAGTTAGATATACCTCCAGTGATGTATCTTGGAAACGAAATATTTTGGCAGTTTCGTTTCTCTGTTTTTATATTGGTGTTTCCGTCTTAGGAATGTTACGTGCTGCCTCTGCGGTGGAGGAAATTCTTGGTGAAGAAGATATAGTCGAGGATAAAATTTCTCGCATGAAACGAGCGAGACATTCGATTCGGATTTTCTTTTCGCTTTGGTTCGTCGGTGGGGTCGCCATTCTTGCGGGCCTATATGTAGGGATGAGTAAAAATCGTTGGGACATGCCCATTCCACTCCCTTCCTTGCAAATTCTAAGTTCGGTTGTTTGGGCAATCCTTTCTTCCTTCCTATTGCAGTTGATGAGTTTTCACAGAGGACTTCTACTTTCAAAGGGTGGTTCTGCAAAAAGATATATTGCTCAGAGTATTACAATTTATACCTTTCTTATCGCTCTTTTCCCTATTTATTTTGTTTTGTATGCAGGGAATGGTAAAATAGTCAATATTCCCTACCTGGTTGCCTTCACGTTGCCGACCAATGCAATATTAGTATATTTGATTGTTAGAAAATACAAATCTGTTATCAAACTACTGGGTGAAAATTCAGATTTTTTCTTCCATCCTGATACAAAATTTGCCGCCAAAAGAGCTTTCGGTACGTTTTTAGTATTATTTGTATTGATAAGTTTGTTCTTTTTGGATTATTCCCGAAGAAGAAAATTGTTTTGGATTTATGCCGCAAGAGAAAACCACATTTTCCTCTTTAATACACTCCGCCTAACGGGAGTCGATGTGAATGAAATAGATGAACATAAATATACACCTCTATTTTGGGCCATTCAAGGCGGTTCTTTAGAATTTGTAAAATCGATTGTTAAGGCAGGGGCAGATTTGGAGGCGATCAATGAATTTGGCCAAACTCCTCTGATTGTCGCGGTTTTAGTTAAAAATGAGACAATTGTAAAAGAATTAGTTTCTCTTGGAAGTAATCTCGACCGTCCTGATACGATAGAAGGCCAAACTCCTTTGTTATTAGCAGCAAGAGATGGTAGTTTTGAAATCGTAAAATTCCTTTTAGAAAAAAATGCAAATCCTTCCCTTAAAAATAAAAAAGGACAAACTGCACTCAGTTTAGCTTTGGAAAATGGACACCAAAAGATTGTTGAGTTATTGAAAAATCCATAACCAAATTTAAAGATATGAAATCATTTTAATTTCTTTTTCTAACTCTGTACATTCTGTCCCCTGTACAAATGGGTATGTTAAAAGATAAAATGATTTCAGATATGACGGTGCATGGGTATGCAAAAAAGACAATTCGAAGTTATACGATGTGTCTATCCCGGTTGGCAAGGTACTTTCAAAAGTCCCCTTTGGATTTGGAACCCTCGGATATATATGATTTTTTTCTGAATATGAGACAGGCAAATAAGTCTGATTCTTCTTTGGTTGTCTTTTATAGTGCTTTTTTGTTTTTTTATTCTCTTCTTGATCGTAAAGATATGTTGGAACTAGTTCCTTTCCCTAAAAGAAAACGAACGGTTGTGGCTGTATTTAGCCAAGCCGAAGTAACTTCTTTCCTTACCAATTGTCGTTCTGTTTGTGAAAAATCTATTTTCACCTTACTGTATTCTTCGGGAATTCGTATTGGAGAAGTGCTTAAACTTCAGGTAGTGGATATTGATTTTGAAAGAAAGGCAATCTTTATCTCTTCAGGAAAAGGAGGTCATGGCAGGTATGCAATCTTAGCAGACAAAACGGCATTGCTTCTTAAACAGTATATGGAAATTTATAATCCAAAAACATATTTGTTTTTTTCGCAGAAAGGAAAGGATGTTCCGATTAGTCCTCGCACTGTGCAAGCAGCATTTCAGAAGATTCGAAACTTATCGGGAATTCAAAAGTATGCCACAGTACATACACTTAGGCATTCCTTCGCCACTCATCTTTTAGAGGATGGGTATAGTTTAGTTTACATTCAAAAACTATTAGGTCATGCAGACATCAAGAGCACAATGATTTATCTTCATGTAAGTCCCAATTCTCTTTTGAAGATCACAAGCCCACTTGAAAAGATTGGAAACATTCGGTTGGGGATTTTTGAAAGCCAAAACCAGTATGGATTTCAGTTTCGATAAGATTGGTTTGAATCGAAATAAATACAGTTCAAAACTTTGCTTTCTTCATTCGACAGAGTGCGACAATCTTTTCTATATTAGGTTCTGTGATATTGGCAGCTTCGGGTAAGTTGCCAAGGTGGCTTAGGCCCACATGGATGAAACCTTTTTTCTCTTTGTTTAATACCACCAAACAATCTGAAGCCGGGAGGTGAAGGTCTTTCCGTAGTCTTTTTTGCTCCCTATCGGCGGCTGAAAAACCAACTTCAGTATTTTCGAACTGAAATTGTTGGATTTCTAGACTGGTTTTACTTACAAGATTTACCTTTTCCATAGTGAGTATGATTTTATCCGGAGAGAGGATAACCATGGTAAAAATCAAAAGAAATTCAGACATACATTACTCCTTAGCAATTTCTTTCAGTATATCACATAATTCTTCTGGTTTACTAAAAAATGGCGAGTGGCTGGAATCTATCTGAAAAACTTGGTCACAGGGCGAATCTTTTTGCATTTTCCTTTGGAGAAAGAGTGTAACGGCTCTATCTTGCAAACATTCGATGTATATTTTAGGAATTTTGCCATAACGTTCTGCCGTTAACTTCAATTTTTCGAAACCACCTAAGTTTGGTTCCGCTGTGAGTAATACATTGGCTAACTCAAGGATTTCAGGAGGACAATCATGATAGAGTGCTTCCTGGAAGATGTGTTGGCTCAACCGATGGGTTCTGAATTTTTTTGGTAAAAATAGATCGATCAATGTTTTTTTATAACCAGTATAGTTTTTGATCAATCGACTAACTAGTTTTATAGAAATTTTGGGAACTGTGTTTTGAATCACTAATGACTTTCGATCGAGGAGAGCATATTCCATCATAGACTTTCCATTTGGAATTAAATACGACGCAAGGAAGATTAATTTCTCAATTTTTTCTGGAATTATTTCTGCGACTTGGGAAATCACAATTCCATTTCGACTGTGAGCAAGTAAGACCACCTTCCCTTCTACTGCTTGGATAACTTCTATGGTTTTATTTACATAATCCTTGAGTGATGCCGAGTGTATTTTCTTTCTATCAAGACCATGCCCAGGCATATCAATGCTTATCGCAGAGTGTCCGCTGTTATGAAGCAGTGGAACTACTTTGTGCCAATTCCAAGCACCGTGGTAGGATCCATGCAGTAAAATAAATGTTTTCATCTCATCTCCTAAAATTGATTGCTAAGAGTTTAGAACAAATCTTGAGATGTGAAAACCCGATTCTTGCTGTTTTACATTAATTTTTGAAATGGATAGGTTTTCTTTTGATCAAACTTCGTTTGCGATCCAACCACTGTATCCTGGAGCAAAACGGGATACGTTAACTTCACGCGATTTCAAAAGATTGACTGCGTTGACTGATAGTAAACAGAGAGGACCTCGGCAGTACACAATTACTTCTTTGTTTTTAGGAAATTTGTGGGTAGTAAGTTCAGAGTAAGGGATGTTTACTGCTTCGGGGAGATGCCCTTTTTTATATTCTTCTTTTGATCGAACATCAATAAGAATGTTTCCGCCTTTCTTTATTTTTTTTTGGAGTTCGCTGACTGTAAGATTATTTTTTGAAATAGGTGTAATACCTGTTAAAAGAGCATGTCCCTGTGCTTTGCTGAAAACGGCGAACTTTTCTAAAGCCAAAAATAATTCTTTAATTGGGCCTGATTCCAATCGATAGAGGATTCGTTTCCCTTCGCGGCGGGTGGTCACCATGTTTGTTTTTTTTAGAGCTTGTAGGTGTTGTGAAGTGTTGGCCACGGGAATGCCTGATTGCTCCGAAAGGATTTCTACTGACTTTTCCCCTTCGGACAAAAGCTGGAGTAAGATAAGTCGCGATTCATTTCCTAACATATTGGCGACTTCACTCATACGTGGAATGGTTTCTAAACTGCTCATTTTCGATCTTATCCCAACATATGTTCTTTTTGTGGCAAGAGTTTTTGCAAAAGTTCCTCAAAAAAGCTCTAGACATTCTATCAATCAATAAAGTAATTGAATGATAGAATGTATTGTTGGAGGGAAAATATGGATTTTCTTTTAGAAAGTTGTTGGAAGGTCTTCGGAATTGGGATTGGAGCCACCATGGCAATGGATGTCTGGCGATTTTTTTTGCAAAAGACAATGGGGGTTAGTTCACTGGATCTTGGGCTTTTGGGACGTTTGGTGGGACACACATTTCGGGGAAAATTTTTTCACGATGGGATCGCTAAAAGCCAGGCCATTGCAGGAGAAACTTTGATTGGTTGGGTTGTGCATTATGCCATTGGGATTTTCTTTTCATTTTTGTTGCCGAGCATTTGGGGAGAAGGTTGGTTAAGAAATCCTACTTTGGTTCCAGCAATTCTTGTGGGTGTTGGAACCATACTTGCACCTTGGTTTTTAATGCAACCTGCTATGGGAATTGGAATTGCTGCTTCCAAAGCTCCGAAACCAAACCAAGTTCGATTAAGAAACTTAGCCATTCACACAGTTTATGGACTAGGGCTTTATGGATCAGCAATTCTTTCTAATGCCTTATTCCCTTGGGAACTCAAGTAAAGGAATCTATGATGAAATACATATTGACCATTGCTTTGATTGTTCTTTTTGGATTTTTTTCTGTTGGGATACCTATTGCTACGTTGCCAGGTCTTGTAAAAGGTTTTTTTGGCTTAAGTGATGTTTGGCTTGGAGTAATACTCGGAACTCAATCTCTTGTAACTCTGATTAGTCGACACCATTCGGGCACGATTTCGGATTTAAAAGGGCCAAAAGTTGCTGTGATACGAGGACTTTCTTTTGCAGTCATTTCTGGTTTGATTACAATAGGAGGAGTCTTTTTTAACAATAGTATTGGTCTTGTGAGTTTACTATTGGGCCGTATGATTTTGGGATATTCTGAAAGTCTATTGATTACGGGGGCACTTTCCTGGGGAGTGGGGTTGGTTGGACCAACTAATGCTGGTAAAGTGATGGCTTGGAGTGGAATGGCTATGTATGGGGCCATTGCGATCTCGGCACCACTCGGTTATTTGGTTGTGAAAGATTTTGGATTTCAAGGTGGGATGGTTTTTGCGATACTTTTGCCTCTCATTGCTGGAATCATTTCGTATTTTGTTCCTGCGACTCCCGTAACAGGAACTGCAAGAATCCCTTTTTATCAAGTGGTTCCTCGTGTTTGGAAACAGGGGACGGGTTTATTTTTTGCAGCCGTTTGTTTTGCTGGAATTGCTGGATTTAGCACACTCCTTTTTAAAGAAAAGGGTTGGGGGAACGCCCATTGGGTTATGGCAATCTTTGGAACTGCTTATGTCCTTGCTCGGGTTTTCTTTGCTCAATCGGTAGACAAATATGGTGGAAGAACCATTGCCCTTATCTTTTCTGCTGTGGCAATTTTAGGACAATATTTGCTTTGGCAGGCGAATTCCTCTTCGGTTGCATTTGTGGGAGCTGCACTCACTGGATTTGGATACTCTCTTGTTTTTCCTGCCTTTGGTGTGGAAGCAGTCAAGAATATGGAACCACAATTTAGGGGTGTTGCTCTTGGTGCTTATGTTGCCTTTTTTGATCTCGCCTTAGGAGTTACAGGCCCCCTTGCAGGGTTTGTTGCAAATTACTTTGGTTATGCGGCAGTGTATGCATTTGGAATGATCACTTGCGGAATTTCTTTTTTCATCGCATTGAACCTAAAAGAGAAGAAGAAAATTTCAGAATAAAACGATGCGATTTTTTCTGCAGAGTTAAAATTAAGGATCTCTTTCTTTTGGCTCTGTGGAGAATTTTTTTCGATAGTTGGAGGGTGTTAGATTGGTTAATTCCTTAAAGGCCCTGATAAAAGCATTTTTGGAATTGAAACCAACATCAAAGCCAATACGAAGTATAGGAAGGTTCGATTCAGTAAGAGCTTTTTTAGCAAATTGGATTCTTTTGTTTCGGATGATTTCAATTAAACTTTGGCCGAAGTATCGATTACAAACTTGAGAAGTGGTATGAGGAGAGAGTCCCAGAATTTCTGAAATCTTGGAAAGGCTAAGATCTCCATCTAAAATCAAATTTTTATCATTCAATAAATTTTCTAAATTCTTCCCTAACTCATTTAATCTTTCCTCTGATAAGTAAGATTTTTGGTATTTCGTAGTAGTTTGGTTTTTTTCAGAACTTTGGTTTATCTCATTTTGTTTTTGGTCTAGGTAGATTCTGTGCCACGCAAAACCAAGAACCCAAACAGAAAAACCTAGGTTAGAAATACTTTCGGAAGTTCTACCTGGGAAAAAAATACAAAACAGAATACAAAGAAACAACCAGAAGATCAGAATCAATACGTAACGATAAAAAAGTTTTCCCTCCCAATAGAAGTCCTCAGAAAATTCTTCCAGGACTAATCGAAATCGGTAATAAGTTCGAGAAAAAACTACAAGTGAAAAAGCCAGTGTCATCATTTGAAACTGATTTGAATCACTGAATATTTCGTTTTGAGGAATGTTCGCGAGCGAACGAATTTTATCCTCTCCACTTGAGAAAAAAAAGGGAATGTGAAACACAAAAAAAAGAATTGGTACTAACAAAAATAATCCGAACCAAACTCTATTTTCTTTGGGAATCCCAAAATATCTTGTCACTGCAAATGAAAAGAAGGGAGCAATGCTAAATCCAAATAGATACCCAGTTTTGATTAGATGAGGAAATTCATTAAGGTTTCCCGAAAAGTAAACAAGATTGCATAACATAATCAAGGAAAGAAAGAAGAAAAAATATCCCAAATCACGACTGAATGGTTTCCCCGTATTTTCTTGGCGATAGAAATACAAGCCAAGGAAAACAGACTGCATAAAACCAGCACCAAGTAAGATTGATCCAATCATTTGAAAACTAATCCTAAACTGCGAGAGTATCGAAGGATTGATAGAAATTTTTTGAAAAAGAAAGGTCCCATCCTATGGGGTGGGACGACAAAGGATTCAATTTGTTTTATCCTACTTGGTTAGAAAGTAATGAAGAGTGGTTCCATGAAATTAAATCGTTATGCGGGTATGATATTTATCTTTATACCGTTTCTTATCCAGATTCCTTATACAATGTTGATTATGAATTTTCAATATCCGGATATTTTACGAAAGCCGGCCGGTGAGATTTTATTGGAATTCCAGAAAGGAGGGGCAACACTTATTTGGACTTGGTGGTTTTTTGGAATTTCGGGTCTGCCACTTCTCTTTAGTTATCTTAGTTTGTATCAGGTCACTCAAGCAAAAAGCCCACTTATATCCCTCACGGCAACGACATTGGGAATTGTAGCACTATTTTTCCAACTCATGGGACTTTTGCGATGGGTGTTTGTGATTCCTGTCTTTTCTCATCTTTATACAGATCCGAATACATCTAGTGTGATGAAAGAAGCAATTTTGGTGAATTTCCAAACAATCCACCACCTATTCGGTGTTTTGCTGGGTGAACATTTGGGTCAACTATTTACAATATTTTGGATGGCGATCATTTCTTTTATCATCCGGAAAGACCATATTTTCCCTAAATGGATTGCTTTCTTTGGGTTTGTCTCTTCATTCATTTACCTTTTAGCGCAATTGGAATTGTTTGCCATTGTGATTCCTGAACTGAGTGAGGTTCCTCTCGCTGGTCTTATGGGGAGTTTGTGTTGGTTAGTTTGGATGGTTTTTCTAGGATTTCAGATGGTGAAGAAATGAATTTGGGTAACGTGATTATAGTTCAATGCAAATTTGTTAGGTGGTCGGACCGATTCTTAAGGACAGGAGTGACCTACGGGCAGATTGTATTTATTGGATAAATAACACTCTACAGTTTCCCGGTCACTTGTGCTAAGGACTTGGTCAAAATAAATCATATCTCCGAGTAAACCGTCAAAATAATCTCCATTGGTCGGATAGGTGCCGGTGTCCCATAAAAATCTACCTATACTTAGGTCCCCCGCTGAACAATTGTATGTTCCACCGGTGGTAGAATTGGAACCAACGACAGCTCCTCCTTTATAGATATTTCCCAATGATCCATCGAAATCTAAGGACATCAAAACGGGAACATTGGCAGTATTGTAATTTGCTGTTGAAACCAATCTTGCAGTATTAAGTTGAATATCAAAAAGGCTTAGAAGATTTCCTGCATTGTCTGGTAAAT
The DNA here is from genome assembly GCF_000332515.2 of Leptospira wolbachii serovar Codice str. CDC. Lineage (NCBI taxonomy): Bacteria > Pseudomonadati > Spirochaetota > Leptospiria > Leptospirales > Leptospiraceae > Leptospira > Leptospira wolbachii. The sequence goes on along the minus strand of NZ_AOGZ02000013.1, from coordinate 296,919 downwards.
AGAGGAGTTTCGTTCCATTATGAAAAATCCCATCGTTACTAGTTGAGTTTGCTTCGTTAAACACAACAAAAATTGTATTGGAAGTCGAATTTAAATCAGGGGTGCAAGCTCTCGATAAATAGGTCGCCGGACCGTCCAAAAAACGGACGCCAGGAGATCCGTTAATTCCTGTTAGGTTGTAGTTTGGTTGTGAAGCAGCACTCGCTTGACTGACGTGATACCCATTCCCACTCCTATCATCCCAAACACCAATACAATTAGTTCCTCCGCTACAGGCACCCGGACCAAAGGAAGCTGCCTCTGGCATTAGGAAAAATTTCAATCTACTACCAGCAATCGATGGATTCCAACTGCTGACTTGCGTAGGATAATGCCCTGATAGAACTCTAATCTCCGTATCAGAAAGGACACGATTATAGATTCTAATATCATCTAGATCACCTGAAAAGTTTCCAACTCCATCGAGCCGTCTTCCAATTTCAAGACTTGGACCGGGAACAGTGGACCAAGCTTTAGATCCAAAAGCACGTAAGACACCATTCTCATAAACTCTCACGTTAGCAGAATCATAAGTTCCGCAGAGATGCATCCATTGGTTCCTAAATCCTTCGTGAAATGTTGTGACATCATCAGCTACACCAAACATTCCTGTGACTGTATCGGAAACCACGAGTCCATTTCCTTGTAAGTTTACAAAGGTTCCAAATCCAACAATGTATTCACCTATGGAACTTGATTTATTAAACCAGGCACAAATGGTTCTTGCGCTACTTCCTGTGGGTAAACCATTGGGATTTAATTTTTGCATAAAGGAGGCACCATTGAAATAGTAAGCTCCATTTGGGTGACCATTCCGATCTGTGGTTATAGCGGCTCCCGTTATGTTCAAATCATTATGAAAGTTACCATAATCTTTTGCATTACCGTTGAATGGAAAGTAGGAGATAAGCCCTGAGGGGACTTGGATAGCAAGCTTTTGGATGGAATCATTGTCGAGAGCTCCATTGAAAAAACGAACGTCAGAAATTTTTCCTTTGAAATAATTTCCGTTGCCCGCATCTCCCACCTTGAAAGTGTTAGCTGGCGCGATAGGGTTGGTCGTAAAAACAATCGAATCCGGTTTGCCGTTGATGTAAATTTGCCAATTGGGATTCGAACGTCGGAGTACAACATGTGACCATTGGTTCAGAGGTAACCGCATTGTTGTAAATCCACTTGGTCCAACAGCACCAAGGGAGACGTACAATCTTCGTGAGGTCCCCACACTTTCAAAGGCGAGTCCATATCCATTGCTACCACCTAGTCCACGATAGAATATAAATTGAGTAGCGGCTGAATCTGTTCCTGCTGGGTACACCCAAGCTGAGATGGTTAAATTGCCGGTAATTGCAGGAGTTATATTTGTTGTGGATTGAATGATTTCTCCACTTCCATGGAATTCATAAGCTCCATTGGGGAGAGCATTTTCGTCTGCCGTCGGTGTGGGTGCTCCTGTGATGAGACCATGGTTTGTCCCAATGGAGTCGTTTGTGTTTCCGTCAAACGTATAACGTAATAATTCTGAAGGCTCCAAGTAACGAAGAGAGTGATTTCCGGTATCGGAAATATAAATATTCAGTCCATCAGATATTAAATAGCCAGGAAAGTTCAAAAGACCATTCCCACCGGTATTGTCTGCATACCCAGAGACACTTCCTACTAAGGTTGTGACCTTCCCTGTTGCTATATTGAGATGTCTAATTCTATGACCAGACCATTCAGAAATAAATAAATTGGTTCCATCTGTAGTTACTCCATGTGGGTCATTGAACTGTGCTGCCGTTCCGATTCCATCTGTAGATGCTTGCACTCCATCACCAGCAATTGTGTCTACTGCATTGGTTCCACTCAGGGAAAGTCTGCGAATTTTATGTCCGCCACCTCCACCAAGATCTGTTATATAAAGATAACCTCCAAGGCCAACTGCTCCAATGGGTGACAAGAAACGAGCGTTAGTTCCTGTTGGGTTATCGGCAAAACTACAAATTGTAGGAACACCAGCAATAGTGCTAACGGCTGTTGTGGTAGGGTTAATAACGCGAATAGTGCAATTACCACGATCTACAACATAGAGATTGCTATTGTACATAGTAATCCAAGAAGGATTATTAAAAGAGGCAAGAATTCCAGAAACGTTGTCCGCAGAAGCGGCATTGCCGGTTCCAGCAAATGTGGATACAACGGAGGTTGAAAGATTGACCTTTCGAATCCGCCTTCCTGAAGATTCTAATACAAATAAATTATTCCCATCGGTGGTGAGGCCGGTAATTCCGTTGAACTCTGCGGCAGTTCCTACACCATCTTTACAATTAGTCGTAACAGTTCCTGGACATACTGTCCCACCACCAGAATTTCCTCCGGCAAGGATGGTAGTCGTTCCATTGGACTTATCGATTTTACGAATGACTGCGTTGATTGAGTCTGCTAGGTAAATAAAATTACCATCAGTTGTGATCATGTTGGGCCCGCTAAAACGAGCAATTGTAGGTGATGCACTGGCTGCTGCTCCACCTGTTACTGCTCCGGCACCACCGGCGTTGACTGGAAAAGAACCGACTTTTGTATTTATTAAGGTTTGCCTGCCGATGAGATTGGTTCCGAGATCAGCACTTGGGGTCGGATGGATGTTTCCTCCCACAATGTATCCTGTAATACATGTTATAAATAATGTAACATTGGCTGCCGCCATGGTTCCTACAGTAAGTGTTGGATCATCAAACGAACAAACCGTACCTAATGGTTGTGAGGTGATTGTCACCGCATAGTTGGAGCCAGTGGATATGAGTGTAGTAAATTTGGTGAGGCCAGTTGTTGCAATGTTGAGAGTTTCGGCATTGTTTTGGACAGAGATTGTACCGCTGAGTCCTGAGACATTGACTCCCACTTCATAGAAATTGGTACCCCATCCACAGGTGACGTTAATATTATTTACATTACTACTTTGGACAACACCTTGGGCATTGGTTATCGTGCAGGAAAGGCCTGAGCCATTTGTTACTAGACTGACATTGTAACTTTGCCCAGAACTTAGTTTTTTGGGGAAGGTGAAATTTCCATCGCTAGTAACAGTTACCGAATCTTGGTTGTTTGTGAGTGTGACCGAAGCCCCTGTGCTGAGTCCAGATACGGCTCCGCCTATACTATGTCCTGTAAATTGTGAACTTGAGAAAAAGCGAAGGAAAGCGAGAAATTCGAGTGGGTCACGCTCCAGGGAAGGGAATCGGCAAGAAGAGAGGATCAGAAATACCAAAGGTAATGTAAATCTCTTCATATAGGATGTCCGTGACCTATCTTAGTTTCAAGAGCCTAAGTATAGAAGCAAGAAATTTCTGCGCCCAGATTCATTGGATCGGATAATAATCTCAATCGTTTGAATGTCCCTGATTTCTCTTTTCCAGAGTAATTTTACTGTTCGATGCAAAGTAAAGAATAGGGACTTGCACAGGTCAAAGAAGCGCTTGAAAGTGATCCGCTTCCCGTTTGCTGATTCCAGTTGAGTACAATTTGTCCATTATTTGGGGATCCAGAAAGATTTTGTGGTTTGGATGGAGGTGTAGAGGTGACAGTACAATCGGTTTGCACCAAAATATTGTTCAAACCACATGGTGAATCGGAGTCATTTATATTACAAACTTCGGTAGGTTTGCAATCATGACCGAGAATCAAAACTAAAATTGCTATTTTAATGATTTTTATGATCACGGATTGTCTAGTAAATTTATTTCCTAATCTTAGGTTTGTCAATGACAGAAACAAAATCTCGAAAAATAAGAATCGAAGCAATTTTGCCTTTGGTATTTTCAAAAACAAGGGATACGGCAGACATCCATTCAGAACCTCATTGGGATCCTAAAAAAACTTCCGATTCTTTTGTTCCGAAGTATATATCGGAACGACTGATTCGCATTGATCTATTATACTGTTCACTAAGATGAAAAAACAACCATACAACATTTCCCGTTTTTTCTTACTTTTGATTGTTTTTTCTGTTATCTTTTGTCGGCCTTCCGATTTGGAGAACGCAAACGATGTTCACAGTCGAGAATTTAATGAAACGCAAATACTAAACTGTTTGTTAATTGGTCCGTTTTGTACTCGCGAGGTTGGTGTGCCAATCCAACCATTAGTGCAATTGGATTTTACCAATGGTTCCTTGGTGAATTCGGGACCAGTAGTTTTTAATTTATCTAGCCAGGAATGGGTGCCCAATTGGACAACAGGGAAAGACGGTGATGTCAACGGAGGCTTAAATTTCGATACGAATAACCGATATTATTCCTCGGATGCAGGTCAAGATGCCAGTTTGCCTATGGGAGCAAAACCACGAACCATGTGCGCTTGGATCAAACCTACACAGCTTCCTGCCAATGGCTCTCATCAATTGATATTTCGGTATGGCTCTACTACAACCGCGAATGCTTCTGTGTTATCACTTTCCACGGCTACAGGAAATAAAGTTTCCTTTTTAGGATTTGGTTATGATGCCCTTGCCGATTACACAGTACCACTGAACACCTGGACGCATTTATGCGCTTCCTATAACGGAGGAAATACGGCAAGTCTCTATGTGAATGGAAACTGGATCGGCAGTCCGACCTTTAGCGGTTCGGGGCCACTCAATACGACCTCTGGAGCCTTTGTGATTGGGACTTGGACCGGAAGTGGGGGTTTGCCATACTACTGGTGGGGCGATTCCGATGCTATGCGGATCTATGATATTGCTTTAAGTGCCAAACAAATCGGTCAGGTTTATCAAACAGGAATTGCATACTTAGAATAGCCATCGATAAGAGAACCAATAGTTGGTAAGGAATTTTGTTATCCGCTTGTTTTTTATGATTTCGAAATAATCAAATTTTTTTTGATTCTTCCGTTCGGAAATATATACCCGAACGATTGCTAAGCACAAATACCTTATACTCTTGAGCCAAGATGAAAAAACAAATATGCGAACGTTTTCATTTCCTTGGACAGTTTAGTAATTTATCCTACACAATCCTCTTCCTAATTTTTATTATTTTGGATTGTAAACCTTCTGATTTTAATAATGCAGGGGATGTTCATAGTCGAGAGTTTAATGAAACACAAATACTTGCCTGTCTCGTAAAAGGTAAGGATTGTTTTCTCTGTACTGGAAATACTTCGTTATCCTATCCGCAGAACACTTACCTTTTGGGACAAAATTTTCCGGTTTCTATCAAATCAGATTTATGCAGTCAAATCATAACATGCAAAGTAACACCTACACTCCCGACGGGACTTACCCTAAACAATGAAACTTGTGAAATCTCTGGCTCTCCAACAACAATCACAGGTTATGCGGATTATAAGGTCACGGCAACAACGAGTACAGGAGAAATGAGTACAACCCTTCGTATCGGTGTTGAAATTGGATCCTTAGTCCATTTGAAATTTACTAATGGATCTTTTGAGAATTCAGGCATCCAGCCATTAACTCTAACAGCTGGCCCTACTCTTTCCAAAATAACTGGATATGAAGGGGATACGAATGGGGCAGTACATCTCAATAATACGGATATCGGTTCCCAAATTGGGGGAGATAGTATGTTGCCAAGCGGGACATTGCCAAGAACCATTTGTATTTGGCTGAGGCCAGACGCCCTCCTCGGATCTGGGGTGCAGGAATTGATCTTTTCTTATGGTACGCTTTTTAATAATGCCTGCGGGTTTGGATTACAAAATACAGCAGGAGTTACTGGGTTATATTTTACTCGAGCCAATTTTAGTGCGAAACAAACCTATGCTCCGCCCGCGGGTACTTGGACACATATTTGTATCGTTTTTGACGGAACGAATTCCTCCTTTTATACCAATGGTACCTTTTTGGGGACACCAGCCACGACTGGTTCTGGTGCTGTAGACACAATTTTACAAAGAATTACTTTCGGAAGTTGGGGTGGTGGGTATTGGTACCACGGTGGCATTGATGGATTTCGTGTTTTTGGCTCTGTTCTCAGTGCTACGGCAGTGAATCAAGTGTATCAGGGATCACCGATATTAGGCCCCTAATGGTTGTTAAAGATTTTTTGCCTCTTCCGATTGTCTATATTGCAAAGGACTCACACCCGTTGCTTTTTTAAATTCTACATTGAAGGCAGTTTTGGATCCAAAACCTGTCGCATAAGCAATGGAAAGAATAGACATCTCTGGTTTGTCTTTTAAGATTTTTTTGGCATCTGCAATCCGAAATCCATTCAGATAACTGCGAAAACTAACCCCTAGTTTGGAATTCAGTAGTTCTGAAGTTTGTTGGACTGTCAGGCCTACTGCCCGAGAAGCAATTTCTAAATCTAGTTTTTCATCTAAATAAGGTTTCGTCGCAAGCATCCATGATTCTAATTTCGCAAGTGATTCTTCCGTATTGACTGAGTTTAGTTTTGATTTCGCATAACGCGTGTTTTTGTCGGAATCAGTATTTAAGGTTATGATGCGATGGAGGATTTCGTTTCTTTCGTCTTCTAGTTTTTCATATTTTTGTAATAGATTGAACAATAGGAAAAATAAATCGATGGGAAATATAAACACAGCAGAGTAGAGAAGGGGAGTGGAATAAGGTAAGATCCCCAAAAGATAAAACATTGTATTGTAGCTAATGATAAAGTACGTTCCCCAACTAATCAAAAAGAAAAGGATTCGTTTTTCCCCTTTGAAATAATTTCGTAATGCAGTTCCAAGAATGAGGGGAATGGAGATCAGATAGATATAAGTGGCGATCCTAGAAAAAATTTTAGTTGTAGGCGCTATAAGAATCGCTGGAACACAAAAGAGTGCCACAATACCCATGATCAGTAAAATTTTATCAATCCTTGGATTGTTTGCTTTTGTATTTAAAAACATTCTTACAAATTGGAACGAAAAAGGAATTCCAAGAGTAGAAAATGTTAATATGGCTTTGTTCTGCCACCAAGGAGATTCTGGCCAAAGGACATCATAAGCATTCCCATATTGACCATTGTACCATAACACAGTGCAGACTACATACGCAGCATAAAAGAAAAATTCGCTTAACCTAAAAGCAAAAAAATAGAATAGCGCGAACACAAACATCACGGCACAAACTCCTAAAATCATCCACGTGATTGCAGTTTCTAAGATCATACGTTTGTGAAGTGTTTTTTCATCCAAGGAAAGGATGGGAAAAGAGATTATGGACTTGGATTGGATTCGAATATAAAAATATTCGCCTCTATTCTGTTTTGGAATTAGGAAGCTGGGGTAAAGTGCTTCTGGCAATGTCCATTTTGATTTAGGGATTGTGTCTCCTGTTTTATATGTTTGGTATTCTTTGGGACTCTCTGGAAAAAATAATATGGCTTCATCAAGGGCTTTCCATTCTAAAGAAAGGATTCTTCCTTGCGAGAATCCTTCATCGGTTGTTTTTCCTCGTAGCCAAATGACATCATTAGTAAAATTAAAAGAAAGTTGGTTCTCGGAAATTGGATTCCAAGTATGTATTTTTTGAATTTGTCCAAAGGGAATTTCTGTATTCTTGTCTAAAAAGAATTCGAAACGATTGGTTACATTTTGGTTGCCAAATCCATCGGGTGCACAGGAAATTCCTGCAAAGAAAAGAAACAAAAAAAGCATCCGGGGATTAATTTTCATCGAACGCAATACTTGTAACGACTTTTGAAGTCTGACAAGCCTTTTTGTTAAAAAAATGTAGCTAAGTAGAAATTAGAACATTGTATCATTTTGTCTAGTTCTTGTGCATCTTTGATGCGAAACCCATCGATGTATACGAATTCATTTGTTACAAAGCTATGATGATAAAAAAGTTTTTTCTATCGTAACTTTTCTTTGGGAAACTCTAAAGTGAATCGGCTGCCCTTTCCTTCTTCCGACTGAACTTGAATGTTTCCTTGGTGGAGGCGGATGAGTTCAAAACAAAGTTTCAATCCAATTCCAAATCCTTTTTCTCCCTGACTGCCAGGTGAAGTCATTTGTTTGTAAAACAAATCTTTTTGGCGTTCTAAAGGAATTCCTGGGCCATTGTCTTCTATTGTGATCTCTGTAAACTTTTCGGTGTCGAGAAATGTGATTCGGATCCAGCCTCCAGGGTTGCTGAATTTTATTGCATTAGCAATCACGTTTCGAAGGATTTCAATGAGTATGGACTTATCTGCATAAACGGTGGCGGATTCTGAAATGGGGAAATCCATTTGTATTGATTTTTTCTGTAATTCTAATGAAAATGAATCGATTAACGGCTGTAACATTCCTAGGAACTTGATCTGCGCTAAGTTTAAATGAATTTTCCCTTTGTTGAACCGGTTTAGGTTTAGTAAATGTTCTACAGTGGACATTGCATTTTCTAATATTACAAATAATTGTTTGAATATATGAGTTTTTTCTTCTTCTGTTGAATCTTTATCTGTTACTATGGTTAACGCAGAGTAAACGGTGCTTAAGGGAGACCTGAGATCGTGGGCAACAAGGGAGATGAATTTATCTTTCCATTCATTAGCTTCTTCAGCAATTTGTTTTGCTTCTTTGTATTCTTTTGTGCGGAGGATTACTGTTTTTTCTAAAGATTCATTTAGCTTCGTAAGCTCTTTTCCTAATATTTCCGTTTTAATAAAAGATTTTGTGAAAAAAGAAGCTAAGATGAGTGATTGGAATAATACTGTTGATAGATAGGAATACTTTAAAATCAAAAAATAGTTTAGAACACCGTATAAATACAAAGTATCATTAATCGCACTTACAAATAAAAAGATTTGGATCAAAAGCAGTGGTAAGGCCAACTCTCTTTTTTGGAAGGCCGCATAAATAATACAAATAATGGAATAGAGTAATCCTAAGATACTAAAGAACAATCCATAAAAAGTGGTTTGGGATCCAAGTTCAGATGGTGTTACTAATACAAAAAGAAATAAACCAGAACATGTGATTATAAAGAAGTTTATAATCTTTTTCGAAAAATTATCGGGGAACAATAAATTCAGAAAGGAAAGGTATAGAGGCATCGTAAGATAAAAGATCAGAGAGAGTGCAAAGGCCAAACGGTAAGGAACGTCTGGAAATAAATAGTATAAGGAGTCGCCATTTAATGAGATAGAGTGTAATGCAATGACAAAACTATATAACCCAAAAAAGAAAATCAATGATCGGGTTCTTCTGAATAAAAATATTACAAAATGATAGAATGCCATAAATAATAATGCCCCAGTGAGTAGGGAGTCTCTTACTGCTTCATTTAGTATTTGTTTGTTGGTGTTCTTATAAAGTCCCAATATTGGTGGATACCAGAATGCTCCGTCGTCATGGTAGAAATTAGAAATTTGGACTAAGATGTTGATTTCTGCATTAGGGTGAGGAATGACGATCATTCCAGAACTACGAGTAGGAACCATGGTTTCCTTTGTTTTACCAACTTTCCCCAGTTCCAGTTGTAAAATCCCATCCACATAAATATACATTGCTGCTCCCCCTGTTTGGAAAAAACGGAGAGCATATATGTTTTCTTTTGCCGTTTCAGGTAATAGAATCTTTAGCTGATAAGTAGAGTATCCGGTTCCTTCATATTTATTTTTCCACCTCTCTCCAATTGTTAGGAAAGTATTAGGGGATGGAGGATCCTTGAATAAAGTTTTATGATTTGATATATTTTTTGAAACAAGTGTGTTTGGTTGGATCAATTCTTTCCAATGAAAAGTCCATTCACCAGAAAGGGGGAGGTTCTGATTAAAATCCCAGGACGTTACATCCAGTTGGCCTTGGATTGCGGCGGGTGTTTCGGAAACAGAAGTAAGAGGTGCACAACTACAAAGAAAGGCCAACCATATAGATAGTTTCCAGTTCATTTCAAACAAAACCTAAATTGGTATTCCATCCGTCACTGCCATGATGGAATCACCGAAGATACTGTCACAGGTTTATTTTGAATCTATCATTGGAACTCTATTGATGAGATAGGTAATTCGTTCAGTAAAAGTCCTATAATCTTAATCATTTACATTCATTCTAAACTAGGTAGATCGGCTCGGAAGTATCCGCCTTCAGGTTTGTGTTTGGTTCGAAGGCAGAATTCGGTCATTTCCTAAGTTTATGGCTACTATTTCATTGGCTAAAGTATTATTCACGGAGGTAAATCTGCCGGTGACTACAAATAGCCCTTCCGGATTTACGGCCATACCATAAGAGGATACGCCAACAAAAACCTTTCCATTGTATCGCGATATTCCTGATACATCCGCAAGATTATTTTTGTTGGCAATACTTTTTTGTTATAAGTTTACTATTGTTTTCTTTTGGTCCTTCGTTACACTTGCCGTCCTATTTTTCCCATCAATCGAATTGATAGAATCATACTCTATTGGTAATACTGTTTTTCCTTTCCGGTTGATGACTCCAAACTTTCCGCCGACGATTTTACTATGTTCCCCATCTAACTTGGATTCGCATCCATGACATACTATGGAATAACCATTTTCGAATGGAAAAGCAAAATCGTATTGGGCAGGGATTAATTTTTTACAACGGGAATTAAAAAATCCAAACTTTTTGTTTTCTACAAATCGAGCTAGGTTTTCTGCATAATAATCGGGTCCATTGTCATAGACAAAGGTTTCTAGTAGGATATTGTTTTTTGAATCAATACAAATCCATTTGTTATTTGAAACAACAAAACTTACCTGTTCCTTTGTAAAATCCATTGTTTGTTGGTATTGAGCTTTGATGATTACCTTGCCCGATTTATTTTTAAAACCATAGAGGCCATTTTCCTCAAAAGAAATGGGGAGGTTGGTTTTTGCGAACAAAGGGAGAGCGAAGATTAAAAATGTAAAAACTAGTTTCATGGAACCTACTGATTAAAATTAAGAAAGTATACAATTACAGCGGGACTTAATAAAGCAAATTTCGAAAAGATCACCAAACAATACACGGTTGATAAGAACAAAAACAGGTTATTGATGTTCACATACTTCTTCTGCTGAGTGTCGTCCTACTAATAGCCATTTGCGAACCTTTGTGTTATTTCACTTTCCTTTTCAATGGGTAGGATCTAGTCTCATACACATAATAGCAATTTCGAATTCAAATGCTCCAAAGCCACCAGATGTTAGTTCAGATCGATTCATTTCTTATTATTAGTAGTTTACCGTATATTTAGAGAGACCAAGTCTAAATTCATAGCAAAAGTAATTTAAGATATTCTTAATCCCCCAAGATCATTTCCGATTATGTATGGAACTGAATCGTAAATGCTTTGAGATTTCGTCAGATCATCATAAAGATTCTAATTCGATTGACAATCGTTAGCGATTCTTTAACTTTCCAGGAAATGTTCACATCGATTCGAAATACGATTGTATTGATGATTTTCTTTTTTTGTTCTTTGTGTTCGCCACATTCTGGGCAATCGCAGAGTCCACGTGCCTTTGACGGAACAATGGATTTGGGTGATTGGTCTTGGGATCAGGGAACCGTATCCCTCGATGGGGAATGGACTTTGGACGGAATCCCTTGGGAGGTACCTTCTACAAAAGGATTTCATGGAACTCCGATGGGTTACGGAATCTATCGGTTAAAAATAAAATTACCAAAGAACTCTACTCATTTAGCATTATTGTCCCCATTGATCGGGACCGCCTTTTCTCTGTCAGTTGATGAAGAAATAATTGCGAAAGAAGGTAAGGTTTCTTCTTCAGCTGAAGGTGGTTCACCTTCTTATCGACCGAGAGTTATATTAATTCCTGCTAACGGAAAAACTGAACTTGATTTAAAGATGGAGGTTTCTAATTGGGATGATCAATTTGGAGGTATTTATTATAGTTTGGCCCTAGGTAATATAGAACAAATTCAAACGATTCGAACTCAAGCAGTGGTATGGGAGGCATTTCTTTTTGGAGCCATTTTTCTTATGGGTCTTTATCATTGTGGCTCGTTTTTCTTTAGAAGTCAAAATAGAGCTCCGCTTTGGTTTGGTGTATTTTGTCTGATGATCTCTTTTCGTTCCACTCTTTATAGCGAAACATTGTTTTTGGAAATATTCCCTGACGTTAGTTGGTATTTTGTGATTCGTGGAGTTTATGCCACAATGGCTTTGGCTCTTGTTAGTTTTGCGGCATTCGTAGATCGGTTGTATCCAAAACATTCCTATAGACCAGCAACATTCCTGACTGTTTTTGGAGGAATAACCTATGCTATTGTAAATCTCTTTGCACCGATTGTTTGGACAACAACGTTACTTGTTCCATTTCAACTTCTACTTTTGTCATTCGGAATTTATAGTTTAATTACTGTTGGTCGAGCTCTGCTTCATAAAGAACCAGGTGCTGGATTGTTTGTAGGAGGCACCTTCCTCTTTTTGTTAACAGTCTTTCTTGATATTGTAAAAAGTCATTTCTTTTGGAATTTACCTTCTTTGGTAAATATAGGAACACTTGTTTTTTTATTGGCACAGTCTTTGGTTGTGGCACGTCTTTTTGCAAACGCATTTGCTACTAGCGAGATGCATTCTGCTGCCTTAGAAAAGATAAATTCTTCTCTCGAAAGATTCATTCCTCGGGAGGTTCTGGGATTTTTAAACAAAACAAGTATCACGGAAATCGTGTTAGGTGATTTTTCTGAAATGAAAATGACCGTATTTTTTCTGGATATCCGAAACTTTACCGGTTTGTCTGAGTCGATGAGTCCAAAGGAAAATTTTAAATTTATAAATTCATTCCTTAAGTTGTTTGGTCCTATCATCAGAGACCATAACGGATTTGTTGATAAATACTTAGGTGATGGGATGATGGCACTTTTTCCTGGACCACCTGACGAGTCGTTGGCGGCAGCAATTGCAATGAGGCAGGCACTTAAGGAATACAATGACGGTAGAGTCAGAGGAGGTTATCAGGCCATTGAGTTTGGTATTGGAATTCATACTGGTCCTTTGATGCTTGGAACGATCGGAGAAAACCGAAGGATGGATTCTACTGTCATTAGCGATACAGTCAATGCAGCTAGTCGTTTGGAAGGATTAACAAAAAAATATTCTGTTGATATTCTTGTTTCTGGCGCGACTCTCGATCATTTAGAACATCCTGAAGTTTTTCATACAAAGTTTGTCGCAGAGGAAACAGTAAAAGGAAAGATAAGGCCGATAGAAGTCTTTCAACTTACCCATGAATTTTCCTAGAGATCCGAACTCATTTTTAGCGTTAAAAATTGGAATGATTATAATTTAATTGTATTTTGGTATCAGAGACATCTAAGTTTTTTGAAACCTACGCAGATTCGTTTTTGATAGTTCTATAAAATTTGTAGTTGGGATTTTTGAGGAATTTGCATCTTATAAACAATTAGGATGTGGTAAAATGGAACAACTGGTTCACAGCGAAGATTTAATGAAATTTTGGATGTCTCTCGTTGATCGGATTCCTTGGCAAAAAAAGCCAACGAAAGCTTATGGGCTTAGTGATGATGGACTCAATCATTGGTTTCCTGACGGAATATTAAATACTTCTTATTTAGCGTTGGACCACCATGTAGAATCAGGTAAAGGTGAAGAGATTGCCATCATTTACGATTCTCCTGTTACAAAATCAAAAACCAAACTAACCTATCGCAAACTTTTAGAATCAGTCGAAAAGATGGCCTTTACCTTGGACTCCTTGGGGGTGAAGAAGGGTGACACTGTGGTGATCTATATGCCTATGATCCCGGAAGCACTCATCTCTATGTTGGCTTGTGCAAGGATTGGTGCAGTGCATTCTGTTGTCTTTGGGGGATTTGCACCTCATGAACTTGCTGTTAGGTTAGACGACTGTAGGCCAAAAATTGTCATCACATCTTCTTATGGTGTTGAAGTATCAAAAATTATACCTTATAAACCATTGTTAGATGAAGCAATGCACTTATCCACTCATAAACCAGAATATGTCATACTCAAATCTCGTCCTAATTTAGAAGTAATTATGCATACCGGTAGGGATTTTGATTGGGATGAGTTGATGGAAACAGCAGGTCATAAGAAGTCGGTTCCAATATCTGCAGCAGACCCTTTATATATTCTTTATACTTCCGGGACTACAGGAAAACCAAAGGGAGTTGTGCGAGATAACGGTGGTCATGCGGTTGCAATGCACTATTCAATGGAAGCGATTTATGATATGAAACCGGGAGATGTTTTTTTTGCCGCATCCGATGTGGGTTGGGTTGTGGGACATTCTTATATTGTATACGCTCCCTTAATTTACGGTTGCACCACAGTGTTATACGAAGGAAAACCAGTGAGGACACCAGATGCGGGAGCTTTTTATCGGATCATTGAAGAATATAATGTAAAGACATTGTTTTGTGCGCCAACTGCTTTTCGTGCCATTAGAAAAGAAGATCCTGATGGTAAGGAATTATCAAAATATAATATATCCTCATTGCGATATTTGTTTTTAGCAGGGGAACGAACAGATCCTGTCACTTACGATTGGGCTTGTGAACTACTGAAAGTCCCCGTGGTGGATCATTGGTGGCAAACAGAAACTGGCTGGGCAATTGCTGCCAACATGATGGGTGCGTCTCCGCTTCCAACTAAAGCTGGTTCGGCGACAAAGCCAGTCAATGGATTTGATGTCCGCATTCTTGATGAAGAAGGACATGAATTGAAACAAGGAGAAAAGGGAAATATTGTAATCAAACTTCCTTTGCCACCGGGTTGTTTACCAACACTCTGGAATGATCATTCCAATTTCGAATCCTCCTACCTTTCGCATTACCCTGGTTATTATTTAACTGGTGATGGCGGTTATTTCGATGAAGATGGTTATCTTTTTATTTTAGGACGAATTGATGACGTAATTAATGTGGCAGGCCATAGACTTTCTACGGGAGAGATGGAAGAAATTGTGGCTGAAAATCCTTCCATTGCTGAGTCGGCAGTGATTGGCATTGCCGATGAGATAAAAGGTCAAGTTCCGATTGCTATCGTAGTTTGTAAGGACGGAATTACTGTTGATCCAAAATCAATTGAATCAGATTTGACTCATCGAATCCGAGAAAAAATTGGTGCGATTGCCTCATTAAAGATTGTGGTATTTGTAAAAAGACTACCAAAAACGCGCTCTGGTAAAATCCTTCGTAAAACAATGAGAAAGATGATTGATGGGGAAACTTATTCTATTCCATCAACGATTGATGATCCTTCTATTTTGGAGGAAGTTATGGATGCAGTTCGGCTAAAAATTGCAAAGTAGATACTCTGATAGATATTAATATTTATATATTTGAATTTGTCCCCAACCTAGGTGGTTTCTTTGGATCTTGAGAGTATTAAGAATACTTTTGGTATCTCCGATTTCCGTGGAAAACAGGAAACAATAATTAAACATATCTTAGTCGGTGGGAACGCTCTTGTTCTCATGCCGACGGGTATGGGGAAATCTTTATGTTACCAGATTCCTGCGGTTAGTTTGCCTGGGGTTTGTATTGTCATTTCTCCACTCATTGCACTAATGAAGGATCAAGTGACCGCATTACAAAGAAAAGGTGTTTCTGCTGAGTTTATTAATTCCAGTTTGGGAAAATCCGAACGTTTGGAGCGTTATTCCAAACTAAGATCAGGTGATTATAAAATTTTATATGTTTCACCGGAAAGATTCCAAAAAAAAGATTTTTTGGATGCATTGAGTACACAAAAGATTTCTCTTCTTGCCATAGATGAAGCTCATTGTATTAGTCAATGGGGCCATGACTTCCGGCCGGATTATACAAAAATTTCTTGGTTTCGCGAGGTATTAGGATATCCAACCACGATTGCACTTACCGCTACGGCCTCAAATCGAGTGCAGGAAGATATTGTTTCACAATTGGGAATCCCAAAGGAAAAAATACGAATCTTTGATGATGGTTTATTTCGGCCCAACTTAAAATTATCTGTGGTGGATTGTTTTGATACGGAATCAAAATACAATTCAATCTTTGAAGATTTGGAGAATTCGAAAGGACCAAGCATTATCTATTTTAGTTTGATTCAGGATTTGGAGAAGTTCAGCCATTGGCTAGATACCAGACAAAAAAGACACCTGGTCTATCATGGCAAACTTTCTCCTGAACAAAGAAATAAAGTGCAATCCTTGTTTCTTAAATCAGAAGAGACAATTCTGCTCGCAACGAATGCATTTGGAATGGGTATCGATAAACCTAATATTCGCAACATTTATCATGCTCAGATTCCTGGAAGTATTGAATCCTATTATCAAGAAATCGGTCGTGCTGGGAGGGATGGAGATCCTTCCTTTTGCAAACTTTATTATTGCCAAGAAGACCTATCTGTTCAAATGGAATTTATTGAATGGCAAAATCCAGATGGATTGTATTTGAAAAAACTTTTTGGATTTCTTTTGTTAAAAGAAAACGAATTGTCTGGATTGGATTATGGTACCTTACAAGCCTATATGACATTCAAAAACAGAGGAGATCATCGAATTCAAACGGCACTCAATTTACTGGCCAACAAAGGATTGATATCCGGAGATCTCGAAAGAGGGACATTACAAATAGAAGCCCCTTGGTCAGATTCAATTTTTTCAGAATCTGAATTGTTAGAAAAAAAGAAAGACTCTCAAAAGAGATTGTACCAAACGTTGATGTATACAAAAGTAATTGATTGTAGACGAAAATTCATTCATGGATATTTTGATTCCTCCTTTGACGGATGTGGAAATTGTGATTTGTGTTTAACCACTCCTTGATTTAGGACGGTCTTGCCAGAAAAATAAAACAACTAGCAGTTGCATAGACTTCCCTGGCAATTTTAAATTACGCAGCTTTAAATGTTTCGAATAGACCATTGTTTGGCGAATAGAAAAATCTCGCCTTTTCTCTCGATAGCGTTTGGACTGCGGTTTTAATGTAATCTTCTTTTGATACATCTTTGGGGATCATGCGGAAAAGTCCCCTATACTTTGTAGATGCCGGCAGAGAACATTCCCAGCAGATTTCTTCTTCAAGACCTAATAACCCGTCGTACAATTCGATAGCTTTTTCGGGCCCACCCAAATTTCCCAATGTTTGGGAGAGATCAAAGTATTCATCCAATAGTGATTCGATATATTCCATAATTAGCCTCTTCTGGATCTGATTCTAGCCGAGGGCTGGGACAAATTGGAGTTATAGGACGCCTTTTTAGAAAAAAAATGAATTTATTGGAATTAGATTTTTATGATAGGGAAGTTCTTTGTCTAAATTCGGAAGCAGTGATTTTTAGTTCTTTTTTGAAAGCATCATAGAAACTTGAAAGTGATTTATAACCGACTTCAAAGCCAATATCACTTACATTTTTTTCTGGGTATTTGATCAAAAGATCTTTTGCTTCTCTGATTCGGTAGCTGTGTAGAAACGAATGAAAAGTTGTTTGTTTCTTCCCATTTAAAAATTCGGAAAGTTGTCTCGGATGTAACTCAAGTTCTTCGGCCAAAACTTCAAGAGAAAGATTTTCGTTCAGATAAATCTTCTGAACTTCCATAAGATGAGACAATCGATTTTGAAGCCTATCTAGATCTACTTGTAATAAACGAGATTTTGTATTGCTTTGGATTTTGCCAACTATTTGGTAGGTGTTTACAAAAAGGGAGTGTCTTTCCAGAGATAATCGCAATCTATCTTCTGACACCGGTTTTGCGATAAAGTCTATAACTCCATATTCGAAAGCACGGATTGCATTATCTGTATTAGCTGAGACAATAATTGTGTGTATAGTGGTGGTTGGGATTCTATCCAAAACTTCGAATCCATCGGATCCGAAAATGTTAAGGTCTAAAAAGAATATATCAGCATGAAATTGTTTTAAATAAACATCGGCTTCATCGATAGAGGTCACATGTTTAACTTCATTAATTGTTGATCCGCAAATTGAAGTTAACAACTTTGTCAGGTATTTTGCATGAACTGGTTCATCTTCTAAAATCAATATTTGCATTTTATTTTTTTCTAATTTGGATTAAAACTCGGTAACCGTTTCTAGATTTTCCATGAGTTAACGACCAATTGCCCGCAAAGGATTCTTCTAAACGAAGTCTTATATACTCAAGGCCCGTGCCTGATCCACTTTTTGACGGATTTGTCTTTTTTCCTTTCTCGTGGTGATACACAATAAAACAATAAGAGGTAAATATTTTCTCTTCTTTTGTTGTATTTTTTTTAAAGATCCCAAAGCTCAGTTTTGCCTTTGGAGAATCTTCATGCGTGAAGGCATTTTCAATTAGGGTATGGAAAATAAGAGGCGGAATGAGCTCTTTCGGATCGATCCCAAATGTTTTGAATTTATATTCTTTTTCCAACCGCATCTTCATTACTTCAATGTGGTATTTACATAAATCAATTTCATCACCGATAGAAATTAATGGTTTGGAGGCAACTTTGAGAATGATACGAAGTTCTCCTACAAGAGAGTCCAGGATTGACGCAGATTTTTCGGAATTTTCGGAAACCCAATACCGAATGGCAGACAAAGAATTCATCAAAAAATGCGGCTGGATCGTTTTTTTATATAACTCTAGTTCCATTCTTTTGGAATGAATGTTCGTATGATGTATTTTATCTTTTAGGAAAACTGATTGTTCTAGTTCTTCATTCTGTTTTTCAATAGTGAGATAGAGTTTTGAATGTTTTTTGGATAGGAAAAAAGCTTGGGAGAAAAATAAAACAAATGTTCCTATCGGACCATACACTTCTGTTTTAATAATATTTTTCTCAAAGAGGATATCGTTTAAGACAGTCAAAAATAAAAACAAGAATCCGAATAAAAACCCGAGAGCACTATCTTTTTTGTTTCTAACTGCTTTGGATAAAATCCAACAAATATAGATACAACAAAACAACATCACTATTTCAGCAGGAAATAGTGTTTCTTCTATCCATTTAGATTCAGGAACTAAAACTACGATCGAAAAAGAAAAAAATAAAAATTGGAATATGTAATTTGATGTTTTGCTGGTTTCATCAGGAAAAACTTCGCCTATAAAGCTTAATAAAAGTGGGAAGGTTAAGTAGATCGAAAGAAAGAATAATTTAATCAACCAAAGCCATTCAAAATTCGGAAACAGTATAATTAAAAAAAACTCACCACTTGTGATTTTATAAACTAAACTGAAAAAAGAATACATTGAAAAGTAAAGGAGGCTTAGGTCATTTTTTCGCAATAGAAATAGTGCAAAGTGGTAAAGGGATATTACAAATAAACTGGAAATTATAAAAACATCGAACGCGAGCCGGATTTGTTTAATTCGTATCATGGATTCTTGTGTGCCAATTTCAATACTTTGTCGAAAGCCCGCGTTTAAGGATTTGAAATTTGCTACGTGGATAATGACTTCTATCGTTTCGGATTCGGGAGAAAAAAATACTACCTTGGGTAACCAATACTCCTTTGTCTCTTTTTCTGATGTACCAACGATCCCATTTTCAGAAATCAGAAAACCATTCAGGTACATACGATAAGTGGTGAATGCATGTGGAATAT
Organism: Leptospira wolbachii serovar Codice str. CDC; assembly: GCF_000332515.2. NCBI lineage: Bacteria > Pseudomonadati > Spirochaetota > Leptospiria > Leptospirales > Leptospiraceae > Leptospira > Leptospira wolbachii. Next base: position 277,412 of record NZ_AOGZ02000013.1, on the reverse strand, counting down.
AAAATGCTAGTGGCTGATGGATGAATTCTTTTGGGAGTATTAGGTGTAAACGGAGTGTGCTGTAATTTAGCGGTGAGTATGTTTTTCCTTTTTGTTCGAATTCATTCCAAAAACCGGGTAGTAAGAGGTTTTCGTTTTCTATTTTTGAGTTTGTCCTTTTGAAATCTTCCGAATTTAAAAGTTTTTGATAATAAAATTCCCATTCCCCATCTAGTTTAATGGAAGTTTGGCTTTGTAACATTGATTTGGTGAGAATCATGTTTCCGTCGATTGCCTTCGGTAAACTGCCGTCAGTTATAATCCTTTGGCATGAGTTGAGTAATAGAGCCACAATAAGGACTTGGGCGTGGTTTATTGTGCTACGAGAAAACCATCGATTGAATTTAATATGCATCATTTTTGTTGAAAGTGCTTATATCGGATAACACTCCGGATTCCCGTCCCAGGATGATGAATTCCTTTCTTGAATTAGAATACATACTTAGGTTTTGTGTGTTGAAGAATCAATTCAATATTGTTAGTTTATTCTTGCGTATCAGGTTTCTTTCTGTAAATCTTCACTGTAATTCTGCTAAATTAAATTCAGCTTGTGATCCCGAGAGCGAAAGTTTGGTAATGGCTGACGACTCTCTGGTTTAATATAATTGTTTTCTGCTTGTTTGAATCCTAAAAAATTCTATCAGTTTCCATATATGGAAAATCTTAAGTCAATTTAAGTTCGCTTACATCAAAAAAAGAGATGAAAAGAAACAAGAATTTTCCTATAGTGAGTAGAATGTTTCTTGGATTATTTTAGAAGTTGAGGATAACTTGAATGATTGATAATAGCGTAAAGCAGTATATTCTTATATTTGTATGTATTTCTGGTTTATTGAATTCTTGTTCTACGGAACCAATAAAAGAAATAACACCAGAAAAAATAGAAAAAGTTGGTTCTACTAAACGGGCTTGGAATCCTGCGCCACAATGTTGCAATCTTCATTCGGAATTTTTAGGTGTAGTTGTACTCAGTAAAGTCTGTGTTTCAGATACGGAAACACAGTTGGAATTGTATACTAAAGAGTCTAAAAAAGTTTGTGTATTGAAAGAAGGGATGGTGTTTCGCGATGATTTGGGAACTTCTTACTCGTTTTTGAAATCTGAGGGAGTGGGACTTTGTCCCAAACGAACCCAGATGAAGAACATACCGTTCACTTTATACTTCCAAAGTATTTCTTCTGAAGCTGGGTCCTTTGATTTGATCGAAGATAAAAATGCGAAACATGCACACAAACCTTGGGTCTTTGAGAAAGTGGATCTCACTCAATGCGTTTGGAAATAGGATTTCTTAAACAGGTTTAATTTAGTTTATATACAACAAGAAAACCCTGCGCATTTTGTTTTCGCAGGGACTTTTTGTAATCTAGATACCTGGTTTTTTAGTGGATTAGATGGAAATTTTTTATGATCTTTGTGACCAAGCAGAACACCATCCGAACGATGATACAATCCCTGAAGAGACGATATTACATTTCCCCCATCCCTCATTCAATTTTGTATACTGAGCACAGTGTTTGCAAAATTGATTCTTCGCTGATGTTTCCTTTCTTTCTGGATAAAGAGTAAAATCAGTATTTTTGGCATCTTGGTGAAAACCTAAGGCTTTGGCCGTTGGATCAGATTCGGAGACTGGGGTGAAACCCTCTGGAATGGATCCAGAAGGTTTGTTTTCTGCCACCACTTCCGAGGACAAACCCAAACCCCTCTCAATCAGTGAGAGAGAGGTTACCAAATACAATGACTTGGTTAGGAAAGTTTTACGTGAAGTTTTGGCCATTTTTACTTCTTAACATCAAACCTGTCTAACATCATCACTTTGTTCCAAGCGCTAACAAAGTCTTTTACAAACTTTTCTTTACCATCATCAGCTGCATAAACTTCGGCTACGGCGCGAAGTTCCGAATGCGAACCAAGGATAAGATCCACAGAAGTTGCTGTCCATTTTTTAGCGCCTGTTTTGCGGTCTATACCTTCGTAAAGACCTTCTGTTTGTGGAGACTTTTGCCATTTTGTCGACATGTCGAGCAAGTTGACAAAGAAGTCATTACTGAGAACCCCTGGCCGATTAGTTAGAATTCCGTGTTTGGATTTTCCCGAATTGCCGTCAAGAGATCTCATCCCACCCAGAAGCACTGTCATTTCAGGAATGGTCAGGGACAGCAGGTTTGATCTGTCCACTAACATCTCTGTAGGTGAAAGTGAGTTGCCAACTCCGTAGTAGTTACGAAATGCATCGGCTTTTGGTTCCAAAACAGAAAAGGAATACACATCCGTTTGTTCTGCAGTGGCATCCGTTCTACCTGGTGTGAAAGGAACTTCAATTTTGGTCCCTGCTTTTTTTGCTGCTTCTTCGACAGCCGCAGTTCCACCTAGCACAATCAAGTCGGCAAGTGAAATTTTGTTTCCTGATTCATTGAAATCAGACCGAATTTCTTCCAATTTCTTTAATGTTTTGGAAAGTTCTTCCGGATCATTTACTGCCCAATTTTTTTGAGGAGCTAAGCGGATCCTGGCACCATTCGCTCCACCCCTCATGTCTGTGCTGCGAAAACTGGCAGCAGAAGCCCAAGCAGTTCTGACAAGTTCAGGAATGGAAAGTCCCGATTTTAGAATTTTACCTTTTAGGCTCTCAATTTCTTTTGCACCAACTAACTTATGATCTACTTTGGTGAGTGGATCTTGCCAAATGAGAGGTTCTTTCGGTAAGTCTTTGGAGATATAACGGGAAAGAGGTCCCATATCTCTGTGAGTGAGTTTAAACCACGCTTTCGCAAATGCGAGTTCGAAGTCTTTTGGATTCTCTTGGAATTTTTTTGCGATGACTTTGTAACTTGGATCGAATTTTAAAGCTAAGTCAGTCGTAAACATGATTGGAGCGTGACGAAGAGTTTTGTCATGTGCATCTGGAACCATATTGGCCCCCGCCCCATCTTTCGGAATCCACTGGATGGCACCGGCCGGACTTTTCGTTTGAACCCACTCAAAACCAAACAGGTTGTTTAGATATTGTGTTGTCCACTTTGTTGGATTGGCAGTCCACGCACCTTCCAGTCCGCTGGTGATGGTATCCTCCGCATTTCCTTTTTTAAGGTTATTTTTCCAACCAAACCCTTGTTCTTCGATTCCCGCTGCTGCTGGTTCTTTTCCCACATGTTTGGATGGATCTGCTTTTCCATGCGCCTTACCGAAAGTGTGACCACCGGCAATGAGGGCTACTGTTTCTTCATCGTTCATTGCCATTCGACCAAACGTTTCTCTTATATCTTTAGCGGCTGCTAGTGGGTCAGGGTTTCCGTTCGGTCCTTCTGGGTTTACATAAATCAGTCCCATCTGAACTGCCCCGAGTGGATTTTTTAGTTTGCGTTCACCTTCATACCTTTCGTCGGCTAACCATTTTTTTTCTGGTCCCCAATAGACTAAGTCGGCCTCCCAATCATCTGTCCTTCCTCCGGCAAAACCGTAAGTTTTGAATCCCATCGATTCGAGGGCTACGTTTCCAGTGAGAACCATGAGGTCAGCCCAAGAGATTTTTTTTCCATATTTCTTTTTGATCGGCCAAAGAAGACGGCGTGCTTTGTCTAGGTTGGCGTTATCAGGCCAGCTATTGAGTGGTTCAAATCTTTGTTGTCCACCACCCGCACCACCTCGTCCGTCATTGATTCGGTAGGTTCCGGCACTATGCCATGCCATTCGAATGAAAAACGGTCCATAGTGTCCATAGTCAGAGGGCCACCAATCTTGTGAGGTTTTCATTAGAGTTTTGATCTCTTCTTTGATCGCTTGGATGTCTAGTTCTTTGAATTCTTTAGAGTAGTTGTATTGTCGCCCCAGGGGGTTGGATTCCGCCGCATGTTGGCGGAGTGGTGCCAAATCGAGTCGTTCTGGCCACCAAAACTGGTTGGAGATGTTTTGGCGTTCCATGGAACTCGCAGGTTCTTTGGTGTCTGCAGCTCCGAGTGGGCTGAGTGCTAGCACCAAAACAGCAATTGCAGAAATATTTGTTGTTCTCATATTGACCTTCAATTTCTAGATTTAGTTTAAATTTAGAATAAGTCTAGCAATGGAAAGCAAGCTATTTTTTAGATTTAGTCTAAATTTATGCTGTTGGAGGCAGAAAATCGAGATTCTGTCAAGGCGAACGGAAAAAAAAACTGAATCGAATTCTTTTTAAGGGGCCCAAAGGGCCGGTAAAGCTTTGGGTTTTTTTAGGATAGGGGAAGCGTTTGCGAGCCAAAAAATCCGAATCCCAGATCTGAGGCGGGTTTTTGCAAAGAGCAAATGGGCAAAAAAGATTCACAGCAAAACAAATGTTTTGTTGTGTTTAAATTAGGTGAGAATAGGAATTGAAAATATGAGATATATCTTATATTCGGGAAGGTGAATGTTTGTTTTTAATTGATTTTATCGTATCTTTTTTCCCTAAATCTTTATTTAGAATTAGAATTATTGTTTTGATAGTTCTGTCTCTATTGAGTTTCCACTGCGGTCTTTCGATAGGTAAGGATTGTTCCAAAGCCAAAGAAGAGGCTGCCCTTTGTGAATTAGCAGTTTATACCGCATACCCCACTTGTATGAAAGAAGATCGTAGAACTACTTATCAAAATCCGTCCAACCCGTCGACTTATACTGTGAAAGTAAGTGACTCTGGGTGCGAATTGACTCGATTTACTTTAACCCAGACATGTAAAGACCAGAAGAAAAAGAAATGTGGTGATTGAATTTCGTCAAATGTTTGTTAAATTTATCATGGTGTCTTATGGCATTTGCAACGTAGCATAAAGGGATTCTGTTCTTTCCATTTAGTTCAAAATTGCTCGATAGCCGAAAAGCCTAATGAAAAGTTCTATCCGAAAGCAGCGAAATCGGATAGAATCTACCCATGGGTTACAAAACTATCCTCAGTGCCAAAACCTACCATTTTCCTGAATTAAAAGACCTTTTGGCAAAGGCCAGTCCTCATAGATCGGGTGATGTCCTTGCAGGAATCTCTGCGACATGCCAAGAAGAAAGAGTGGCCGCACAAATGGCCCTTGCCGATGTATATCTTTCCGAATTTTTAAACGTAGAGCTAATTCCAGCAAACAAAGATGAGGTGACTCGTTTAATCTTTGATTCACATAATAAAGAAGCATTTGGTTCGATTTCCCACCTTACTGTGGGAGGTTTTCGAGATTTTTTGTTAGCTGAGACAACTAATGCCGAGGTGCTTGCTTCCATTCGATGGGGGGTCACTCCTGAGATGGCAGCAGCTGTATCCAAACTTATGTCCAACCAAGATTTAATTTTAGTTGGTAAAAAAATAACTGTCATCACCAAATTTAGAAACACTCTAGGTTTATCTGGTCGTCTTTCCGTCCGGTTACAACCAAATCATCCCACCGATGATCCGAAGGGCATTGCGGCAAGTCTTTTGGATGGTCTTCTTCTAGGAAGTGGAGATGCAGTGATTGGTATCAATCCGGCAACGGATAACATTCCCACCTCCATTGCCCTTCTCGAAATGTTGGACAATCTAATCCAAAAGTACTCCATTCCTACCCAGTCTTGTATTTTATCTCATGTAACCACTTCCATGGAAGTAATGAAACGTGGTGCCCCTTTGGATTTGGTTTTCCAGTCCATTGGCGGAACCGAAGACTTAAACAAAAGTTTTGGCGTAAGTCTTTCTATTTTGAAGGAAGCAAGACAAATGGCTCTTGAGTTGGGACGAGGAAATGTGGGAGATAATGTAATGTACTTCGAAACCGGGCAGGGCAGTGCTTTATCCGCCGGTGCAGATCATGGGATCGACCAACAGACGTTAGAGGTAAGAGCCTATGCGGTGGCACGAGAGTTTTCTCCACTCCTAGTCAACACTGTTGTTGGATTTATTGGTCCGGAATATTTATACAATGGAAAACAAATCATTCGAGCTGGTTTAGAAGACCATTTTTGTGGAAAGTTACTTGGTCTTCCTATGGGAGTGGATGTTTGTTATACAAACCATGCAGATGCAGATCAAGATGATATGGATACATTATTGACACTGTTAGGTGTTGCAGGTTGTACGTATATTATGGGAATTCCCGGAGCAGATGATGTTATGTTGTCTTATCAAAGTACATCCTTCCATGATGCTTTGTACCTTCGGCAAGTTCTCGGACTAAAACCTGCACCTGAGTTTGAACGGTGGTTACTCGATAGAGGGATTTTTTCAAATCAAAATGGATTTTTACCAAAAGAGAATCGGCATTTGAGTTTACTCGAAGAACTATTAGGATAATAGATTTATGGCTTTTTTAGAAGAATGGAAACAATTTAGTAATGCGCGGATCGGTCTCCACCGGTTTGGAGGTTCCATATCCACCAAAGAAGTGTTAAAATTTCGATTGGATCATGCCAGAGCCAAAGACGCTGTATTATTGAGTCCGAATTTTTTTAAGTTACTCGAGGATTTGGAAACTCTAGGAAAACCAAAAAAAAATCCCAGTATCTTTGTGGAAAGTAAAGCGCATTCCAAAGAAGAGTATTTATTGCGGCCCGATTTGGGGCGAAGGTTGTCCTCTGAATCTATTACCAAGTTACAACCATTCGCTGGTGAATATGATTTGGTTCTTATTGGTGTGGATGGTCTTTCTGCAAAAGCAATTGATGAGAATTTGATTCCCTTTTATAAAATTCTTTTGGATGCTGTAGACAAAACTGGCCTACGCCTTGGCCCCCTGGTCCTTTCTAAATGGGGAAGGGTTGCCATTGGAGATGAAATCGGAGAGGTTTTGAATTCTAAAATTTCAATTATCGTGATTGGAGAGAGGCCGGGATTATCTTCTGCTGATAGTTTGGGAGTTTATATCACCTATCGTCCGCAAGTTGGTAAAACAGATGAAAGTCGAAATTGTATTTCGAATGTTCGTCCTGGTGGATTTGGTTTTGAAAGTGCCGTAGCGAAAACCATGTATCTTGTCCTGGAATCGATTCGGAGAAAACTTTCGGGTGTAGATTTGAAAGATGAAATGCCTCCGGAGTTTCTATTAAAATCGAAAGACCTTCCTTCCCTTAGCGATTAAGGAATTGTATAATTTTTATTTTTTAGTTAGGTAAGATTAAAAAACAAGAAACCATAACGAACAGAAGATTGACAGAAACGGTCTCTATCGTTTGTATAGAATACATTCCGGGAGGAATGAGGTGAAATTCCTCAGCTGACGGTGCAACCGTAAATTCCATTACTTTTTAATGGAAAAGTCGGATCTTCCCACAAATGAATCGCCCGTAAACGATCATTCGTTCTTAGATTTTTCGAAAGGGCCCCGGACAAATGATACCGGAATGACGAAAACCTCCACCAAACAGAGATTCTGTGATTTCGGGTTTAAGGAGATAAACCTTGGAAGAATCCAAAATACCAAACCAAAAAAAATCTGACACAACACAAGATTTACCCAAACATGAAGAGAAAATTTGTCCCAATTGTTCTCGAATTTTTGAATGTAAAGTTGGATCTATTAGTCTTTGCCAATGCACCAAAGTCACCCTTTCTTTGGAAGAACGCGACTATTTAGCTCTACAATTTGCCGATTGTCTTTGTTACCAATGTATGGAAAAGTTGGCCTTTGAATATCGAATTACAAAATCATACAAAGCACTCACTTGGAGTTTTTAAATCGTAAAAATGGAGAGGAATTTAAAATAGAAACTGATGGATGAATTATTACAATTAGGATCGAAAGCTCTAAGAAAAGCTGCATTGAGTATTGATGCAAAAGACTTTATTTTAAATAACGAAACTCTTTTTAAAACTATGAAGAAAGCAGCCGATCGATTTATCGGTGGTGATACATTAGAAGAAACAATCCCAAAAGTAATCGTTGGGAACCAAACAGGTTTTAAATGCTCGATTGAGTTCATGGGAGAAAGTACAAAGACAATCCAGGAAGCGAATGATGTTACTAATGAATTCTTCAGAATAGCGAAAGAAATTAAAAATCGAAATCTTCATTCTACGATTTCTTTGGATTTATCTCATATCGGGTTAACACTTTCGAAAGATTTTTGTCGGGATAATTTAGAAAAAATCTGTAAAGAAGCAAAGACTGCGGAAATAGAAGTGATCGTAAGTGCCGAAGATACTGAAAAAACAGATGCGATCCTCGATGTTTATAAACAAACTCGTAAAGTTTATGATAATCTAGGCATCACATTGCAGGCTTATTTGTATAGGTCAAAAGAAGACTTTCAGGATCTCATTTTAGACAAAGGAAGGATCCGTATAGTAAAAGGTGCATTTGAAACTCCGCCAGGTCACTCAATCTCTCGGGGAGAAGAATTAGATACAGTTTACTTGGATTATGTTGAGCAACTGATATCCCAAAACCATAAGTGTTCCATTGCCACACACCACCATAGAATTCAACAAGAAACAAAAGCAATAATTGAAAGATACAAACCAACCCCCAATTCCTATGAATTTGAAAGTTTATATGGAATTCAGACTGAACAGTTAGCCGCTCTTCTAGCAGAGGGTCACCCTTCTAAATTATATTTTGTTTATGGAAAAGAATGGTATCTTTATCTTTGCAATCGAATTGCTGAATATCCCTTAAATATCTTCCGAGCTTTGGATGATATAGTATCCTCATAAATCCGCCAAACAATTGTAGTATTTTCATCAATTCTTATATGGAAATTTCAAAATTGAATGGAAAATAATCTTAGGTAGTTGTTCTCTTTGTATAGAAGGATGAAACTCTTTTGACCAATATATTCTTTTTGGTGCCTCTGTTTGCTTCTTTGGCAAACGTTAGCTGTTTTATCGAAAATATAACGCGTGACCATCGTTTTCATCGGTTACTCAGCGTTTTTTATTTCACTATTGGAATTCAGAATGCAGCAACCGCTGCGCTTTGCATTGCACCGGATGAAACTATGGGTTTGGCTTTCTGGATTTTCCAATGCCATTCGTTTTTTCTTTTGGCACCTGTGCTTGTTGCTTTGTGTGCTTTTTGTACTGGCCGGAAGTTATTCAATAAAGCTACTATAATCATTGCCATTTATGCTTTAGTCATCGATTTACTTTGTTCGTCGATACCAAAGAATTTTGTTTATGGATTTTCGTTACTTTCTTTTGGAATGGCTCCATTACTTACCGTATTTGGTGGGATTCTTGGAGGATCTGTCCATTTTTTCGCCATTGCGGTGTCTTTGTATTTTGTCCTATCTCCGCAGGAATGGATTCCTTTTTTTGATCGTAAGACATTTATCATTGCCTTATGCGTTTGGTGGTTCGGTCTTTTTTCCAATTTTTTGCCGATGTATGGATTTGATTTTCCTCCTTTTCATCCAATAGTGGATGCCACTCTCTCTGTGTTACTCTCTATTTATTTGAATCGCTATAATACCTCTAGGCCGAGCTTATATAGTTTATTTGCTTCGATTTTGATATCGCTTGCTGTTGGTTTATTTGTTGGAATTTTATTTTTAGGAATTCTTCCGATTTTTCCCTTCAAGGAATTTGTCACATCCATTGTAACAACTTTTGTTGGTCTTTTATTTTTTGCCTATTTATTGAAAACAACATTGAAAGAAAATAAACCAAATCTTTCGTTTTCTTTATCTCTTGGGGATTTTTCTTTATCAAAACAAGAACTTAGAATTTGTGAGTTGATTGCAGAAGGTCACAGTCGTTCGTTCATTCGCTTGATTCTCAATGTTTCGGATGGAACATTACGGAATCATTTGAAGAATATCTATGCAAAAGTACTACCTGAATCCAACTCAACATCAAAAGACCAATTGCAAAGATTGACAGTATTTTTATCTAAACATAAGATAATAGAAGGCAATTCTGGTAAATAAATATCAGTCTGCTATATTTAAACTTCGTTTACTGTTCAACACAAACTAACTCGCGATTGATGGAACATTGTTGCAGTCCTTTGCCTGCTGTGAGTGTCAATATATCTTGAGTATAAGCATCTCCTACGACTCCCAATTCGCTAGAGGAATTTGTAGTCCACTTCAAACAAGCTCTAGTTCCATTGTAAAATGTTGTCCAATCTGATTCGAGTCCTGTCCAATGGTCAGAGCTAGTTGTTGTAATTGGTGTAGAAATTGTTGTGGTAAATAATCCATTGGCATTGGATGTTTCTATAGGAATTCCGGTTGGCCGTATGTAAGCCTGGTTTGCTTTAAAAACCCAATCGATCTGACCGTCCCCCATATTTGGTGTTATACTTGCTCTTCGTGATATTCCGTCGACGACCATAGCTTTGAAATTACCAGAGCCAGGGTAGTTTGGATCTGACTGGCAACTGGAATCAAAGTTAGATGCTTTGCCAATATTAGCCGGGTAGCCATTCTGGGTTATAAATATAATACATTTTATACAGGAAGCCATACAATTAATTTCTATATCTTGTATATTCCTATTGGTAACCTTTCCTGTGGCGTTTTTCAACTCACAGAAGTTACCCTCAGCTTGAGTCGCAAAATTTACTTCGTAGTTAGAGCCAATAGGAATTTGGATTGGAAAAGTAAACTCTCTGCTTCCTGGGGGAATCGCGAGTGTTTCTTTTTGATTTAAAATCAATGTCAATCCAGATCCAGTAAGCCCGGAAATTTTTCCACCAACGGTGAAACTTATTGAAATTGATATATTCATAGAAACACAATTATGGCTTGTGTCACCTAAGATTAGTTTTGCTAATATAGTTTTGGAAAAAGATTCGGAACTTACATCGCATACGTTTTCCAGTGGGGTGGAACTGCAGTTAGTTAGGAATCCTGTTGAAAAAAGAAAAACAAAGTAAAGATGAATCATAGAAATAGAAAAGTGAAATTTGCCTTTCTGTTTAGTAAAGAATCCAGATAAGTTATTTGGCAGTTTTGTCAAATAAACAAACCTGGATTTATTAAGATCTGTCTCAATCATTTGGAATATTTAGATACTCTTGTAAGAGTGCAGATCGTAAGGGTTGATCCATTAAGAGTAAAGATTGAACCTTCGTACAGAGGAATTCTTTACCATGTATGTTGAAACTAGTATTGACTGTGTGGAGTCCAGCCTTAGGAATAGGAATCTCTAAATCAACAGCTGGGGCAATGGTCTCTGTTAAATTTCTCGGACTTAGTCCGACTATGTCTAAGTGTAAGGAGATACCATCAACGGGAAGGTTGTATTTAGCAGTAATCTCCACTGTATCACCAATTTTAGTTATATCAAAACAATGGTCAGTACAATCGCCAACAGTCCCAGAAACCTTTATTGCATTCTTGCATTTTCTTGGATGCCCGATTGTTAGTTGTTTTGTGGAAATTCCAAATTCATTTTTTGCTACAACAATCACTTTGATTTTTTTATCTGCTTCTGTCAGATAAGTATAACCAGAGTAGTTGGCAGCGGTACGTTTGAGGAATTCCAATGCATTCGTGACTGTCCCATCAGGTTGGAGTTCCATATTTTTTTTCCCGAAGTAGAGAGATACCTCCGTATTCGCTGGAACTGGTTTTTGGAAACTAACACTCGTTTTTTGAAATTGTAAGAGACCTTTTGTAGAATAGGGATCATCTGCTGGATTGGCATCATTTGTGATGTAAGTAATCTCATTGAGAAGCGGAATACCTGTCGGTAGATCGTCTACTGCAATGGGAGACTCTGCTCCCACCGATCCACCTTGGTTGCCTCCTAGTTGGGAAGTCGCGTTGGATTCTGTAGCAAGCAGGATGGGAACCAAATGTGTCTCCGCCTCCGAAGACTTTCCTACACATTGTAAAAGGAATAGAGTCAGTCCCGTGATGAGTAAAACAGGAAGGTTCCAACGAACAAACTGAATGGCGCCTTGGCGAAGTCCCTTCCAATGTCGAATTGATGGATTGGTTGTTTTCATACACCCAAGGTAACATGCTCGCCGGTTTCTTACCATGTCCTGGATGTCATAAGTGCAGGAATGGACCTATCTCAAATGTCATGTTTCGAATTTACTAGCTTTCATTTTTCTTTTTTATGAAAACTAGGCCCAAACCAAAGAAAAGTGGGCGTGTTTCCTTTTTCCATCGACTTGATTTTTGAAAAATAGTTATCCATTTAGTTAACTATTTGGCTTGCCAAAAAATTCGTGTCTTTTGATAGTTTTCCAAATGGATAACTATCACTCTCCAGATCTCCTTCTATACATCCACCCCCTCGCTTCCTTTTGCCATAAGGTACTCATCGCCCTTTATGAAAATGGGACAGAATTTGAACCTCGCATCGTGGACTTCTTAAAGGAAGATTCGAGTGCCGCCGAACTCTTTGCCTCTTTGCCTTTTGGCCTGTGGGAAAAATTCCCCTTTTGCGGGATCGAAAACGGGAAAAGACAATTCCCGAAACGTCTATCATCATTGAGTATTTGGAAGAATTCTATCCCGGTCCCCAAAAACTCATTCCTAAGGAGAGTAAACTAGCTTTAGAGGCAAGGCTTTGGGATAGGTTCTTTGATTTGTACATAAGTGTCCCTATCCAGAAGATTGTTGTCGATCGATTGCGACCCGAAGGTAAAAACGATGCCTTCGGTGTGGAAGAGGCCTACAATACCTTAAAGATTTCTTATGATATGGTGGAGAAACATTTGGGTTCCCAAGGTTTTATTACAGGAGAAAACTTTACTATGGCCGATTGTTCTGCAGTCCCCGCTTTGTTTTATGCAGATACGATTGTAAGTTTTCGGAACACACACCCGAAAATTACAAATTACTTCGAAAATCTATTGGGAAGGTCTTCCGTCAAACGCACGATAGCTGAAGCAGAACCATATTTTTATATGTATCCTTTGAGTGATCAAATCCCCAAAAGATTCCGAAATGGATAGTCTTAAGGCCTCAAACCAGATTCAATTCACCAATATCACTATAAATTTATGAAGTCTAAAATTATTGGTTTAGAATTTATCTTCCATGCTCTTGCCGATCGCAGTCGTTTGGGAATGGTTGAACGTTTGAGTTTGGGCCCCGCTTCTGTCAAAGAATTGGCCGAACCGCTAGACATGGCCTTACCCTCTGTTTTGAAACACTTAAAAGTTTTAGAAGAGGGAGGGCTTGTTCTTTCCGAAAAGTTAGGTAGGGTTCGTACATATAGATTGGATCCTACAAAACTATCGGTAATTGATTCTTGGATGGCGGAAAGAAAAGCAGCTTGGAATCGCAGTTTTGACAAACTTGATAAATTTTTAATAGAAACATCGGATGAGAATTCCGACTAGGATAAAAATGAAAGAAGGACAAGTGACACACTCAACATTTACCATCGAAAGGATTCTTCCTGCTTCTAAAGAAAGATCTTTTGCTGCCTGGGCCAATGCCGACTCCAAACGACGATGGTTTGCCTGCCATGATGATTGGAAAACCGTAGAATATGCGTTAGACTTCAGTATCGGTGGTTTGGAATCCAATCTTGTGCTTACCCCTTCAGGAAATCGGCATGTTTTTGAGGGACGTTATTATGATATAGTAACGAATGAACGAATTATTTATGCTTTTGGTATGTATGTAAATGAGATTCGCATCTCCGTTTCTTTGGTCACAGTTGTTTTTGAACTCCTGATTGTAGGAAGGACAAGGATGGTCTTTACCGAACAGATTGTACTATTAAAGGATCCAAATCTGGGCGATTTTTCTGTCGAGGAGGAAGTTCGTGGTCGAGTCGAAGGAACCAATGCAGGTTTTGATAGGCTTGAAAAAGAGCTGAGTTGAAAGCTTCTTTTTAGTTCAGAAGCCTTCGTATATTAGTTATCTTTTTGCTAATCCTTATAAGAGTAAAACTGGATAAACAAATTCATAAAAGGTTCCATTTAGGTATAGTTCATAGTATTCTTCGAGTAATGATTCAATGTATTCCAAAGTGTTGTGGTAACCTCTAAGATCCACTATAGCAGTGGGGTGGACAAAATTAGTGGGATTTTTGAAATCTAGGCAGAATTAGAAAAAAATAATCTGATTCTAAAACTCAATCGTAACTAGGGTATCCTGTAGATTTCCTAAGTCCTGTCCCAAAAACTTCCCGATCAAAGTCCAGCTCCGAATCTTTGTATGGATTTTGACTCATCTATATGTGATTAGTACGAATCGTCCTTAAAAAATGAGACGGAATCAATCGAAAACTTAAGAAAATATAGAGTTGTCTTAAAAATATGAGTGATTGGTTAGATAAATTTTAATACATATAAATAGAAACTCTATATGACAAATTCTAATCCCATCTCTCAAACAACTCTAAAATCTAAAATTAACAAAAGTAAGGTGATCGGAATCAAAGGCCAACTTATGTTATTTATATTTTTGATTCTATCTAGTGTGCTTTCTTGTATTTTCTATATCTCTTATACAACGGCGAAAGAACAGGTTTTGAACGTAGGCGAAGAGATGTTTACCAATGTCCTAAAGGACGCTGTTGGTCTTGTGGATGCCTTAAATGAAAGAGTAAAGGCTGGTGATATGACTTTGGAAGAAGCTCAGGAGATGGCCAAAACCTATATTGTCGGTCCAAAGATGCCTGATGGAAACCGTGATATATCTAAAACAAAAATGTCTACGAATGATTATATGTATCTTTGGGGAATTACACCAGAAGGGATCGCAACCATGCATCCATTCAATTTAGAAGGAGTAAATATTTGGGATTACCAAATCCAAGGAAAGTATACGGTTCGAGATACTTGGGGAAATCCAAAGGCCACTGGATATCCTTTGCGAGAAATTTGGCAAAACCCAGGGGAACCTATTTATACATTCATGGCCTATCAGGCTTATTATAAACCTTGGAACTGGGTGATTGGGGCTGGTGGTAGAGAACAAATTATATATGAACGAAGATTGCGAGGCATGCAAACTGTTTTTCTCTTAAGTGCAGTAATCGGCTTAACCTTATCCATGTTATTCTCTTATATTCTTGCTTCATTCATTGCAAAGCGAATACAAAAAATTAAGTTTGTTGTAGAAAAAGCAAGCCAAGGAGATCTCCGAGAAAAAGTAGATCTGGCTTTCAAAGATGAGTTTGGGATCCTTGGTGATGATTTTAATATAATGTCAACTAACTTACGCGAGATGATGAAACATGTCTCTAAATCATCATTCAAAGTTGCTGAATCGGCAAAGGATATGTATACCAGTGCAGAACATTCTTCTGCTGTTGCAGGAAATATTGCAAAATCAATCCAACAAGTTGCAATCAACACTGAATCACAACTAGTTGCATTTACAGAAAACAAACGGGCCATGTTAGAAAATTCCCAGGCAGTAGCAAAAATTGCAGAATCCACAGCTACTGTTTCCGATCTGGCAAACGAAGTGTTGGAAAAGGTGCAAGAAGGAAGAGATGTTATTGGAACTACCATTAAACAAATGTCAGTTGTTAATTCTTCTGTGAGTGGGATATCTAATAGTATACATGTATTAGGTGAAAACTCAAAAGCAATTGGACAAATCGTAGAAACCATAAATCAAATCGCTAGTCAAACCAATTTGCTTGCACTCAATGCAGCTATTGAAGCGGCGAGAGCTGGTGAACAGGGACGCGGGTTTGCCGTTGTGGCAGATGAGGTAAGGAAGTTAGCCGAACGATCAGAAGATGCAACGAAACAAATCAGTGTTTTGATCGGAGAAATTCAGAAGAACACAAAGTCGGCAGTGGCTATGATGGAAAATGGTACCAAAGAGGTTGACCAAGGTGTTTCGATGGTCAATGACGTGGGGCAAACTTTTGAAAGGATTGCAGGTTCTATTGAAAAGGTAACTGATGAAATGCAAGGAGTCTCCGCAACTACTGAAGAAATTTCTGCCAGCACAGAAGAGTTAAATGCATCAACGGAACAACTAGCACAAATTTCAAATGGAATCTCTGATAGCACACAAGCCATTGCGGCCTCTTCGGAAGAACAACTTGCATCCTCAGAAGAGGTAACGGCAGCCGCAAACAATTTAGGGGTTCTAGCGGAAGAACTAAAATCGGAAATCGATAAATTTAAGATATAAGTATATTCTGGTATAGTATATAATTGCTTATGTTTCAAATTCGTAAGTTTCGTTTCAGTATAATCCTGATCGCCGTCATAACTTTTGTGTATGTAATTAGACCCAAAGACGAAGGATCAGCATACAGCGAATATTTTTCCAAAATCAACAAAGAACTAAAAGAGAACGGTTTTGGAAAACCTGTTGTGCTGTTGGATTTGGATCGGTTGGATGAAAACTTAACCACACTTTCCAAAAACATTCCACCGCCACTTCATTATCGAATTGTTGTGAAATCTCTTCCCTCTCTAGATCTTCTCCGCCACATTACTAAATCTACCAAAACCAATCGGCTTATGGTTTTCCATTCTGGTGACCTCGTGATGTTACTTGCTGATCCAGAATTTTCTTCCTATGATATTCTTTTAGGAAAACCTATGCCTCTGCGGGCGTTAGAGGAGATCTACAGAAAAACAAAAGCAGATAAGTTTCAAAAGATTCATTGGTTGGTGGATACAGAAAATAGGCTTACCCAATACCTAGAATTTGCTAAAACAAAGAATATAAAGTTACATATAGTTTTGGAAATTGATGTTGGCCTTCATCGTGGTGGATTTACGCAATCCAAAGAAACAAATCATGTTCTTGGCATCATTTCAAGCCATCAGAATTTTTTGAACTTTGATGGTTTTATGGGATACGAGCCACATGTGGCTTCTGTTCCGAGCCTGTTAGGTGATAAAAACAAAGCTATTGAAAAAGCGATTTTATCTTCTTTATTTGTGTATGAGGAGTTTGTCACTTCAGGAAAACAATCCTTTCCTTCTTTATTTGCAAAAGAATTACTTCTGAATGGTGCTGGAAGTAAAACCTATCGTTTCTATCAAAAGAATAACAAAATAGTGAATGATGTCTCTGTAGGTTCGGCTCTGGTTATGCCCACTGATTTTGATGTAAGTACACTTGCGGAACACAAACCAGCATTTTTTATTGCAGCTCCGGTTTTGAAACGTTTAGAAGGAACCACGATTCCTTTTTTAGAATCGATTTCCTTTTTATTTCCCTTATGGAATCCTAATCTTCAGGTTACCTATTTTACTTATGGCGGAGCTTATCTTGCAAAGAAAGAATCACCTGCCGGACTTTTTGATAATAGCCTGTATGGTGCAAGTACAAACCAAGGAATTTTGAACGGCAGCCGAAAGACAGACTTACAACCTGATGATTATGTTTTTTATCGTCCCTCACAGAGTGAAAAGGTGATGGCCGAGATGGGGGAAGTGGTTCTTTTGCGAAAGGGAAAAATCATTGGAACTTGGAAGTGTTTTATCAATTAGTGTGCTGTTAACTGCACTCCCAAGGTTTTGTTAGCATTCACTGAACCTTCACATCAAAGTCCTCTTTCCTATAATCAATGACAATGTCTGCACCAAGACTTTTTACCCTGAACCGGCTTGAATCATACTATTTTGTTTTGTTTATTTTTTTCAAAATCGAATTTTCAAAAACTTTATATGCGAAGTGTTGCAAAGTGAGAATCAAAGAAGCCCCTCTGCCTACAGGGAAATTGAATTTTGGATTTTTTTTATCAATGATTTTGATTACTGTATCGACGACCGGTTCCGGAGAAGGGGAATTGGCAAACGCTTCATTGGAGAAGGCAGCTGTCTGTTTTCGAAATAGATCATAATCCTGTATGATTACTTTTGACGCGACAGCGCTAGTTCCAATATTTGTTTTGAAAGCCATCGGTTCGACCATACTGACTTTGATATTGAATCCACTTAATTCAAACCTTAGTACCTTAAAATAACCTTCCAAAGAATGTTTTGAGGCTGAGTAGTATGCAACATTAGGAAGTCCGATAAGCCCTAAAAAGGATCCAACTGTAATGATTTTTCCCTGTTTCTGTTTTCTAAAATGAGGTAGGAGTTGGTTGGTGAATTTTACTGTTCCCCAAAAATTGGTTTCAAATTGTTCTCTTCCTAATTCAATCGGTGTTTCTTCGGCAAGCCCTGTTACCAAATATCCTGCATTATTGATCAGAACATCTAGTTTATCAATGTGACTGAATAGTTTCTTAGTGAAGGATTCGATGGAACTATCGGAAGAAATATCCAGTTCTAATAATTGGAAGGGTAATTTTGAGCTATGTTTTTCTGGATTACGGCTTGTGCCGATCACTCTATGTCCGCTTTCGTGAAGTTTGTTGGCGATGAGAAGTCCGATACCTGAGGATGCGCCTGTTACTAAAATTGTTTGTTTCATTGTTTTGTCTCATTTCTAAAAAAAATTGTAGCCGTAGTAAATCTTTGGTTTCAAAAAAAAGTCCCATCATTTTCTACTTCTGTAATCTTTGACTAGAATTACTTGCAAAATGCAAGTAATCTGGGAATAAAATTACTTGTTTTTTGCAAGTAATTGAAAAAAATGAATTTATGCCAGTGAATCAAAAAAGGTCAGATTGCCCGATTAGCTGCGCCCTTGATATTTGGGGTGATAAATGGTCGCTTCTCATCATTAGAGATATTATTTTTTCTAACAAATCTAGCTATGGAGATTTCCTGAAGTCGCCGGAAGGTATTGCTACGAATATTTTGGCATCCAGGCTTCAGTCCTTGGAAGAAGGTGGTCTCATCGAAAAATCAAGCCATCCAGAAAATAAAGTGAAAGTTATATATAAATTAACTCAAAAAGGTATCGATTTGATGCCTGTATTTATCGAAATTTATATCTGGGCTGAAAAGTATTTTGAGATTCCGAAAGATATAAAAACAAAGTTAAAGAAGGTAAAAAAGGACAAGGAAGGGTTCGTAAAATTGATGACAAAGGATCTGCAAACCAATCGTATTTGAGACGGGTTTTTCAATCTTCGTATAACTTTTGTCGCAGACTATTCTTCTACCCCAATTACTTTCCTATAAAAAATTCCCACATCACATCGGTTGCTTTGATCGCTTGTGAGGGAGAGGCACTTCCAAAAAATAGCGAAGGTTTTTTACCACCAGGCCATGAGTGCCCCCCGGATTCAGTGACACATAGTTTTACTTTCACACCTTCTTTGCATTCACTGTATTCATCGCAGGTGACGCCTTCTTGTTCTAATACTCGTTTGGGTGTTGGATTACACTCATTAAATTTTACCCATTTAGAGATGGATTTGGGAACAGAAATAAAATCGGTTACGAGTGACCTGTCACTAAAACTAGATCCTGCTCCTCCATGGAATAATACTTTGTCATCGTCTTTTGCATGGATATGCAATACAGAAATTGGTTTTGAGGGATTACATGTGACGGTGTTATCAGTTCCTGCAACGGCAGTGATGGCAGTCAATCGGTCTGTCATTTCGCAAGCAAGACGGTAGGACATCATCGCCCCATTGGACATACCCGTCGCGTATACTTTGGAATTGTCAATTTGCAGTTGTTTTGTGGTATGATTCAAAATTTCTTTTACAAATCCAACATCATCTATTTTTTTATCACGAGCATCCGCACAACAGTTGCCTGCATTCCATGTTGCAATTTTGCCAGATTTGAACTTGCTATACCCATTGGGAAAGATGGTGATATGTCCGTTCTCTTCTGATTTAGAAATCTGGTGGTAGTAGTCTTCGTTGGATTGGATTTCCATATCACCACCACCTCCATGAAATACGAAAAGAAGAGGAGTCGGTTTGTTTGTGGTATAAGTTTTGGGAACATGAACTTTATAATAACGAGGAATGTCTCCATGAGAGAAGGTGAATGTATAATCTCCCGGGCTGTCGATTTTTTTTGTTAGGTCAGAGGAAGCAACCGGAGCAGGTTTTTCTTCCATTTTCTTTTGGAATCGTTCTTTGATTTTTGTCCGTAACCAACCCCGTGAACAAGACTCTGTGGAAAATATGAGTAACACCGAGGATAGAAAAATAAAAAAATGTGGTCTAAGTTTCACAGAATTACTCCAAAAGAATTTCTTTGCATTTTTGGGAACCTATGTTTGGGTTCTTAAGTTCGCTAAAATTTCTAAGGAATGAATTTTGGCATCCGTATCATAAACAGAAGTCACTGTCATCAACTCATCGGCTTTAGTTTCTTCCAATATCTTGGTGATTCCTTTTTGTACCGTATCAGCGGAACCCACAACAGAATAGGATAACATTTGTGAGGCGATTCCCTTTTCTTGTTCTGTCCAATAGGTTTCTATATCCTCGATTGGTGGGGGAAATGTCCCTCTGCTATTTCTTAAGATTCGAGTGAAGGATTGTTGCGAGCTGGTAAATAAAAATTTTGCTTCTGTGTCAGTGTCTGCGGCAATGACATTCAAACCCACCATCACATAAGGTTTGTCCAAATATTTGGAAGGCCTAAATTGTTTTCGGTAAATGGAGATGGCCTCCATTAAAGCTCCAGGTGCAAAATGAGAAGCAAAAGCATAAGGAAGGCCTAGCATCGCAGCAAGTTGAGCACCAAATAAACTAGATCCTAAAATCCAAACAGGAACATGAGTTCCCATTCCAGGAATGGCGCGAACTTGTAATTGGTTATGATCTTCTTCAAAGTATGTGAGTAGTTCTTTTACATCTTCAGGGAAATGTTGTGAACTCATGGGATCACGTCGTAATGCTCGTAAGGTGAGTTGATCGGTTCCAGGAGCTCTTCCCAGTCCCAAATCAATCCTTCCCGGATACAAACTTTCTAAGGTTCCGAATTGTTCTGCAATGACAAGAGGGGAATGGTTCGGCAACATGATCCCACCAGCACCAATCCGAATGGATTTGGTATGCGAAGCCAAATGACCTATCACTACAGATGTGGCGGCACTGGCAATGGAGGGAAAGTTATGATGTTCTGCTACCCAAATCCGGTGGTAACCTAAAGCTTCTGCTTCCTTTGCGACTCGGACAGAATTGGCTAGAGCGATACTTGGATTGTTTCCTTCGTTGATAAAAACTAGATCGAGAATTGATAATGGCACCATAAAGAACACATTCCCTTTTTCACCTCTCCACTGTAAATTTGTAAAAATTTAAATTCACGATTTATATTTAAAAAATACATACGCCTGTTATGTTGGAAGTAAAAAGAATTAAGATTCCTCTATGAAAAATTTTACTAAAGATCAAAAATTGCAGTCTAAGGACTCTAGTGGATCTAAATCTATTTTTCCTTTAGAGCCTTCCATTTTATGCGGATGGATTTCCTGGGATTGTATTCTTGCTGTATGAAAGCATTTACACTCATCATTGGATCCAGTTACCCCAATCCATCCATCGTTAATTACTGTTCGGTGGGATATCCACTATAGGTCATTTTTCCTGTAAAATAAATCGGACTCTTTTGTTCTAAAAGAATTCGTGTGTTCAGTTTGGATTGGATCTCTTGGAGGGTTTGTGTTGAGTAGGAACTACCGTTACCATCTACAATCAAAACATAATGGTAAGACGAGTTTGGATTTTCCTCTAAGTCCAAATCATCCCAAATATGTACGATATTTCCAGAACCAATCTCACGGCCACGATCTGGAATCACAATAGCTTCGTTTAGTTCTTGGTTAGGTGTAGTCGGTAGACCTTGGTTATAAATTCTTTTCTCAGAAATCACGATGGTCTTTGTCGGATCAAAATGGGAAGGTAGATAAACTTCTGAAGGGGCATCGGAAAATCTTCCTTTCCAAATGAGAAGTTGGAATTTTTTCCCTGCAAAGTATTTGGTTTCCGTATTGCCCGGTTTGATGGCCGCCCAAGAAAAAACTTGATTCCAAGTATCCGAGCCGACTGTATTGTAATGGCTACTCATGACACGGCCTTGTGACTTTCGAAAGTAAGCCCGGCCCACCACACGTTCATCTAAATTGAAACTAGTTCCATAATTTTTCACAACGGAGAAGTCTTCTTCATTCCATGCATCCTTCGTTGTGACAAGTTTTGAAGGATTTCCATTCATGTACTCAGCATGGTTGTTGTAATAATAATCCCAATGCCACTGTGTTCCCGAAACAATAGGATTGTAAAAATCAGCAAACCTAGATTTTGAACTTTGGTTTCCATCGGATACTTCCATGGCTTGGTAAACAGCGCTAATCATTCGTGCTGTGTCTTTAGCACCAGTACCTTTTAGCCACATTCCAAATTCACTTAAGAAAACTGGGATTTTCAAAAATCTAGATTCCTTTCTGATTTCATCTAAGTACTTGAAATAAGTGGCGTTATCAATTCCTGTTAAGTCCGTTCCCATCCGTCCTGCATCATAGAAGTGAGAATTGAAAACAAAACCAGGACCCGGCGTTGTGAGCAAGTGACCACCACCGGTGGCTGGAGCAATCGCCGAACCAATGTTAGTATTCCAAAACACCAAAGGTTCTGCAAAAACCCATTTGTTTTCCCAACCATTTTGGTTGAGTATGGTTCGTATCTTTTTATACATAGGCCAAAGTTTTTGATTGTCCCACTCTGCCGGTGTTAGACCTTCCATTCCTCCATCCACGGGTTCATTGAAAGGATCAAGGCCCAAAACATAAGAAAATTCTTCAGCTGTTAATTTTTCTCGAATGTAGGAAGTCGCTTTTGCGATTTGCCAAAGGAATTCTGTTTGCATATTCCTAGTTCCTTGTGTTGTCGAAAGAGGAGCATTGTTCCAAAAGTTACGAAAGGCCCTACGAACCGCTTCATTCGTGAGATTGTTTTGGCTCCAACTCGCACAAATAATTCCGCAGTACTCTGTAGGATAACTTCCTCCTTTTGTGATCCACGCAGGAGCGCCATTCCCTGTATGCCAAGAGTTTTTATTAAAGAGATGGCGAGAGAACAAATCTTGGTGGTAGTCCAGAAGGATGTACATTCGTTTGGCGGTCGCTTTTTTCATTTGAGTGATGACTGCATCAAGATATGAATAATCAATAGTATCGACACCAGGATGAACTCCTTCCCATGCGATTGTAAAACGGATGAGATTGGATCCTGTGGTTTTCCCAAGCCTTGTAAAAGCAATCTCGGCATCAGAATCATTGGCAAAAGGTTTGAACCCATGTTGCGCGAGTTTCATATTTCCTGAGATATTAAAACCTCGGAACGAAACTTCGCGTCCGAGCCCATCCACAAAGATTTGGTCTGTGAATTGGTTACTTGTTTTTTCAGAAATCAAAATCTCTCTTTCGTTTGAGGTAAGACTATAATCCAAACTATGGAGAGAACTGGCTGTCGCGAGAGTCCTTGTGGAAAGACTCGTTCCCGAACCACTCGCCTCTGCCAGATGGTTAACCTCCGGTAAAAGAAGGGCAAGTGCCTGTGTTTGCGAATCCTTAGTCGGTGCACAAGCCATTGCAGACAATAAGACTGTGGTTGCGGCCCACCAGACGGTTTGGATTTTCCATTTTGATTTCATAGATCCTCTCTTTCGCATTCCTTGGGGAATGGGACTCTGGTCACTTGGGGCACAATGGTCGACAATCGTCGATTAAAAAAATGCCATCAAATTACCATAAATGTGGATCATCGTTTCGGAAGGGGGTGAGGACCTGCCTTGTTCTGACTTAAGGATGCGATTTTTCGTCACTCCTGCCGAGAAAAAAGGTTCTTTCTGTCAGAATCTGTGGAATTCTTTAGGGTAGTTACGCTTCCTTTGTAGCAAAATTCTGAACACTGGTCTATAAAAACCGACAGTTGTCGATTGTTTTTGTTGCCATATTTTTAACATCGTTTAGACTCATACCCGGATTTGGCCTGAATTGAGTCCCTCCGGCCCAGGGATAGATGCGAAAAAGATTTCATTTAGAAATTTAGATTCGGAGAGAGAATATATGAATTCCAAAAGAGATTCCCGAGTGCACTTGGGTTTAACCATTGTTTGTTGTTTTCTGGTTTTGACTTGTTCAGACCAAAAATCGTCCCCATCACCAATCCTCGGCTTGGTAAACTCTGCAGCTTCTGACACCGTTGGTTCTGATTCGGTGGGCACATCTGGAGTCAGTCGTGCCGTGGCGCCATCGCTTGGTTCGTCGCCCTATCTTGTTGGTGCTGGGATTTATGACATCACAGGTCCTGCCGCTGAAGTGGGGATGATGGGTTTTGCCGAATCAGCGCAAAAAACAGAAGGGATCTATATGCGACTTTGGTCCAGAGCTTATATCATTGGAGATGCATCCAAACGAGTGGTGTTTGTGAGTGCCGACTTAGGAATGGTTTTTCAATCCATCAAACAAGCTGTCAGTCGAAAGATTGCTTTGGATTCGGAACTATCTCCTTATTACAACCAGGCCAATGTTCTCCTCTCTGCAACTCATACGCATAGTGGTCCCGGTGGATACTCACATTATTTTTTATACAACGCCACAACCGCTGGTTTTATCAAAGAAAACTTTGATGTCATTGTAGATGGAATCTATCGTTCCATTAAGTTGGCCCACCAAAATTTGGTTCCAGGAAATGTGTACATCAACCAAGGGAATTTGACTGATGCGAGCCAAAACCGATCTGCGGTTGCTTATGATAAAAACCCTGCAGCAGAAAGAAGTTACTATTCTTCGAATGTAGACCAAACTATGACTCTATTGAAACTGGTAGCGGCCGATGGTCGGGAACTTGGAATGGTAAACTGGTTTGCGGTCCACCCAACAAACGTAGGTCCTACAAACAAATTGATTGGAGGGGATAACAAAGGTTATGCTTCTTATTTATTTGAAAAGGCGAAAGGAGCTAACTATTCGGCAAACCAAACCTTTGTGGCTGCCTTCGCTCAGTCCAATGCGGGAGATGTAACTCCTAACCTCTGGGGTCCAGCAGATGGTGTGAATGACTATGCGAGACAAAACATCATTGGAGAAAAACAATTCAACAAAGCACAATCGCTTTATTCAAGTGCCAATACACAATTGACGGGTTCTGTGGACTTTCGCCATACGTATGTTAACTTTTCCAATCTTTATGTGAGTAGTATAGGAACCACAACTTGTCCTGCGGGAATGGGTGCTTCCTTTTCTGCCGGTAGTGTGGAAGACAATGCAGTCTCTATGGACTTTTTTGATGAAGGAACGACAGTTGATTCTTTGGATTGGAATACAAACACTGCTGATGCCTTTAAGTCTAGTTTCCTTGGAGGTTTTCTTGGTGTTCTTTGGCCTGCATCTACAAGTGAAGCTTACAAACTTTGCCATGCAGAAAAACCAGTTCTCATTCCGACAGGGGTTGCTAGTTTCGATGGAAATCCTTGGACACCACCGGTGATCCCCATGCAGATCATTAAAATTGGTAACTTAGCGATCCTTGCGATTCCGGCAGAAGTGTCAACAATGGCTGGACGCAGGCTTCGATCTCTTGTGAAAAATGTGTTAGAAAACGAATACACTGTGATTGCAGGGCTTTCTAATTCCTATACTTCCTATTTAACTACGAGAGAAGAATACTCCTCCCAACAGTATGAAGGAGCTTCCACTCAGTTTGGACCCAACACACTTTATGGATATGAACAAGAATTTGGGAAACTAGCAACTGCTTTGCGAAATGGAAGTGCTTCTCCGGCAGGCCCAACACCAGCGGATCTAACAAACAACCAAGCTACTTTCCAAACAGGAGTGGTTTTTGATGATGTTCCTCTCTTTAAAAGTTTTGGAAGTGTAGTCACTCAACCCTCCGCGTCTTATAGTAGTGGCGCTACCGTCAGTGCCGTATTCTGGGGTGGGCATCCAAAAAACAATATGCTTATCGGAAGTAGCTTTGTGGATATAGAAAAACAAAATGGATCCACTTGGACTGTTGTGGCGCGGGATTATGATCCATCCACCACCTACAGATGGCAAAGGGATGGAGTTGCCAATTCCAAAATCAATGTTTCCTGGAAGACTAGTTCCTTCCCGCAAGGGACCTACCGTATCCGCCATCGTGGACACTGGAAGTCGGGATGGACAGGAGCGATCAGTGCCTACCAAGGAGTTACAAACAATTTCACGGTGCAGTAATATCTGAACAATCACTTTCCTGACCGGGAGACGGTCAGGTATTTTTCTTTCACAACGGGATTGACTAGGTAAGATTCTACGTAAGGCTCGTACTATGGATAAATTGGTAGACGCATCCTTATCTCCTGACCTTGCTTCTCGGCCTTTTAAATTTACAAGCAAACAAGGGAGAAACAGACGCACGCAATTGTTAACAATTGCTTTGGAATTTCTCAGGGAAAAATCCCCCGAGGAGATTAGTTTTGCGGACATCTGCAAAGAAGCAAATATCCCCAGGCCCTCAGCATACCATTTTTTCCCCAATGTAGAAGCCATTTTCCATGGAATTCGATTATTACACTCAGAAAGTCTTATTGAAAAATCAATTTTGCTGAGAAGAGAAACGTTTGTTAGTTGGGAGAGTTACATCGAACGTTCTATCGACGTAGCAGTGGAAGTGACGAATAAAGAAATTGCTTTCCCACGTTTGATTTATGGATACCGAATGAGTAAT
The DNA here is from genome assembly GCF_000332515.2 of Leptospira wolbachii serovar Codice str. CDC. Lineage (NCBI taxonomy): Bacteria > Pseudomonadati > Spirochaetota > Leptospiria > Leptospirales > Leptospiraceae > Leptospira > Leptospira wolbachii. Next base: position 250,984 of record NZ_AOGZ02000013.1, on the reverse strand, counting down.
CCAGAGATGCGCCAAGTAGGCCAAGAGTTGGATGCGAAACTTGCCAACTTAGCAAAGTTAGGTCTTATGGATCGGTTTGTTTTACCGGAATTGGAACAGGCTGACCAAATCTTTGGAGTTGCCTTTTCCATTGCAGATTCACTACTCAAACATTCCTACAGAACCTACGGAGACTTCACTCCTTGGATGGTAGGAGAAACTAAAAAAGCGACCATTTCTTATCTGAAGAATTATCTACCCGAAGTTTGCGAGCCTAAGTAAAGATCAGTAATTACCAGAATATGTGGAGCCGCCGCCAGTCCAACCATTGATAGTTCCGATATTGTTTATGGCAGTCGCACCATCGTCTAAGTAGAGAGCCGTCGGACAATCAAAGAGACGGTTTCCACTAAAAATCAAGGGATTGGTTCCTCCTATTTCTTCATACACACAATACCGGTTGGTTCCGCCGGTAGTAAAGAGTGTATTATTTTGGTAATTGCCGAAGATCCCTCCACCTACTGGAAAATAGAGTGCTCTACTGGTAATACCTGCTCCTCCATCCATACTATTGTTCATCACAGTTGGATTGGAAGGTGGACTTGTATTCAGTGCATAGGATATAAGTCCCGTTCCGCCAAAAAGAGTATTCCCTAAGATGATGGGAGTATTTGATTGCTGAGCATTGTAGATTCCATGTGAGGAAGCAAGAGGTGCATTCCCTCCAAGGATGGTATTAGCAAAAATACTCGGAGAGGAGATATTTTGGATATAAACTCCGAATGAAGAAGAAGCCACCGAGGATCCTCCCGCAATGAGATTGTTAGCAATCAATGCAGAGGATGCTGAAACTAAGATGGCTATGGAGAAGGCTGGATTCACTGCCCCACCTTCGACTCGGTTGTTTGTGATGGTCGGAGATCCAGAAGAACAGGAAATCCCCATGGACATTCCACTAGCATTGGGATTGGATGGCCCTCGTATCGTAAATCCATCGATGACCGTGTTTGGGGTAATGGATGCTCCAGCAATTATTGTATAAGTATCAGTGATAAAGTTTGAATCGATTGTGGCCACCATAGTAGTGTATTGAGTTGGATCGCGGTTTAAAAAGTCGTCACTAAGTCCTCCATAGAGGGAAACGGTTTCAGTAAGTACAATACTCGGCATTGCGGGTTTAGTGATGAAATAATTTCCAACAGATACTAAAATTGCTGCTGGTGCTGTTGCTCCTGTAATGGCGGAAGCGATAGTGAGTTTAGGACTTCCTATTGAGGTTCCCGAATTTCCATCGTTACCTTTGGTGCTCACATAATATAAATTTGTATTAGAGGAAAGGACAGTATAAAAACCATTAATTGTTGTTAGCCGAATCCCCGAAGTGTCCATTGCATCCAACCGGAAGGGGGTGGTTCCTGTGGGTATGGAGCCGGAAAGAGTCACTGTATCATTGACGGTAACTGTATCTGACCAAGTCGGTGTTAGTTGGATTCCCAGAGTTGCGGAAAGTGAACCCGTATCCATGGACCTGTTGAATACAACACGGATTTGTGCATTCGAAAGAATTACATTTCCTACCGATGGAGTGATTGTGGCCTCTGGGCCAGGAAGATTACCTAATAGGAGCCAAAGATTTTGAAGTTGGTTTTCTTTTTTCGATCTATCTAATTCCAAAATCTCTCTCACTATGGGGTTTAATAAACAATGGAACTGTATTATAATCAAGAAGAGGGTGAGTAGTTGAGGGATTTTGAAAAAACGATTTCTGTTTCGCATATAATAACCGAAGAAGGTCAGTATATCTTTTTTTATCCAATGAGCAATGAATTTCCTTTGTTTTTTGCGAACATTCCATACAGTAACGAATGTTCATTGTTTGTTGGTCTTAGTTAAGAGACATAATTCCCAGTTTCATTATTTCCGCTAATGTTTGTTTTGTGACTCTGCTCGGACGTTTATTTCATTCCATTGTAGGCATATTCTGTCACTGTTTGGATGAATTTTTCCATCTCACCAAGATCGTTTTTCATCTGCAAACGACCTTCTAAAAACAACATCGCAATTCCATGAATCATCGCCCAAGAAGCTAGGGTTTTCTCCCTTGTGTTTCCTTTTTCTAAATGTCCTAGATTTTGGCCCATACGAATGATTTCATGTAACTGACGGTAGGTTCTTCGGGAGACAGCCAAAAGAGTGGGGTGTGTTTTCACATCCACTCCGGTCCCACCAAACATGATTCTTGCGAACTGTCTGTTTGTCATAATGAATTGGAAGTAGGTCCAACCCAGAGCTCTGTATCTTCCTTTGAAGTCTTGGTCTGTTTTTTCTAATTCTTTTTGGTAGGTTTCAAAATACTTTTGAAATCCGATTTCTGCTATTGCAGCAAAAAGGGCATGTTTATTTTCAAAATGATGGTAACTGGCGACATGGCTAACACCGGCTTTTGCCGCCACTTTGCGAAGAGAAATATCTTCCAGTGTTGTGTTTTCTAAAAGTTCCACTCCCGCTTGGATCAGAGCTTCTCTAACGTTCATCCCATTTTCTTTGGAAGGTCGGCCCACCCCCATGGGTTTCTTTTGCGAGGATTTTTTTTTCGAAGCCACCATTTCCCCATCTTTAGCTGTTATGCTTTAGATTGCCAGTAGTTATTTACCGATGGTAATTTATGGCTTGCCCAAATTTTTCGAAATATTACCAATGGTAAATTAATTCAAGCGAGGATTTTTTCAGAATGAATACAGCTTTTTCCCCCATATCTCTCGGCAATTTTACTCTTCCCAATCGGTTCATTATGGGATCTATGCACCTCGGTGTAGAAGGAGAGACGGGTACTGCCGAACGAATGGCTGCGTTCTATGGCAAACGTTTCGAAGGGGGAGTGGGCCTCATTGTCACCGGTGGGATCAGTGTGAATGAAATCGGAAAGGGTTCTCATACTTTTTTTAACATCCAAAATACAGAACATGCCAAAGAGTTAGAACAAATGAACTCACTTCTAAAGGGAAAAGGGACAATGTGCGCCCAGTTGTTCCATGCGGGAAGGTATGCGGCGAACAGGTCTTGTGTGGCCCCATCCGCCATTCGAGCACCAATCAATCGTTATGTTCCAAAGGAACTCTCCGAGGATGAATGTTGGAATACGGTCGAAGATTTTGGAAAGGCAGCGCGACTTGCAAGAGAAGTAGGTTTTGGAGCTGTGGAAATTATGGGTAGTGAAGGGTATCTTTTAAACCAATTCTTTTCTGGAGTGACAAACAAACGAAATGATTATTTTGGTGGGGACACTAAAAGGAGAATGAACCTTTCTATAGAAGTTTTACGTGCGGTAAAAAAACAATTACCCGAAGGATTCCCTGTGATCTTTCGAATGTCTGGAATTGATCTCATTCCTGGAAATCCAGCATTTGAAGAAGTAGTGGGACTTGCACAAACTCTGCGCGATGAAAAAGTTTCTGCACTCAACATTGGCATCGGATGGCATGAATCACGAATTCCAACCATAAGTCAACTCGTTCCAAGAGGGGCATGGGTTTCTATCGCTAGCCGGATTAAAGAAAATACTCCAGGTGTTCCTATCATTGCTTCCAACCGAGTGAATGATCCCATTACCATGCAACAAGTGTTTGATGAGAATAGAGCAGATATCATTTCTATGGCAAGGCCATTTTTGGCTGACCCATTCATTGTCAAAAAATTTCAATTGGGTATGTCCAATCGAATCAATACTTGTGTAGCTTGTAACCAGGCTTGTCTTGACCATGCGTTCCAAGAAAAATCCGTTTCTTGTATCGTAAATCCGGAAGCGGTCAATGAGTTAGAATACCAAAAACCAAAAGTAAAAGATCCAAAAAAAGTTTTAATCATTGGGACAGGTCCTGCTGGACTCGAAGCAGCCCGTGCCAGTGCCAGTCTTGGTCACAAAGTTATTTTAATCGAAAAAGCAAATGTTCTTGGAGGACAATTTCAATTGGCATCGCATATTCCTGGTAAGTCGGAGTTTAAAGAAACCATTCGTTATTTTTCGAATGAACTCCCCGCATTAGGTGTCGAAATACGTTTGAATACAACGGCAACGCTAACATTGTTAGAAACAGAAAATCCAGATGTAACAATTTTTGCCAGTGGTGTGAAACCTAGAGAGTTTTCTTTAAAAGGACTAGAAAATCTTCCCTCAGGAAATTATACTGAGTATCTTACTGGAAAATTCCAACCAGGCAAACGAGTGGCGGTGATCGGTGGAGGAGGGATTGGTGTGGACGTGGCACATAGATTGACAGAAGAAGAGGATCCGACCCTTGCCTCTTATGATAAAAAGTATAATATCAGTTCGTTTACGGATGCAGGTGTACAAAAAGAAAAAGCCAAAAGGGATGTGGCAGTGTTTCGTCGAAATGGAAAACATGGAGCAGGGCTTGGGCCTACAACGTTTTGGGCACTCAAACAAGAGTTAGAATCGGTAGGAGTCGAGTTCTTTCACGGACTGACTTACAAGGAAGTGACAAAAGACGGACTCAAAGTTGAATTAAAAAATGGAGAAGAATTTTTGTATCCTTGTGATTCCATCATCTTATGTGTGGGTCAGGAAAAAGAAACTTCACTTTTAGAGGAATTCCAAAACAAATATCCTAACAAACCAACCATAGTCATTGGTGGAGCAAAGGATTCTAAGAACGTCGACGCCAAACGAGCCTTTTCTGAAGGTTTAGAAGCTGCATATAGCATTAATTAGGAGAACAAAAACATGATCGCAAATAATTATTTTTCAGAGGATGTCGATTTACAGGTAATCTTTAACCAACTTCTCGATTGGGATTCAATCATAAGGGAAACAGAAGGGGAAGGGTTTATTGACCACCAAACATTCCTTAAAACAAAAAACCCAAGATTTGAAATGGCACCTTCTACAAAAGAAGAAGCCTTGGAATTATACACTTCGAGTTTAGATGCGATGGGAGATTTTTTTGGGAAAGATGTGTCTCAAAAATCCCAAACCATGGATCGCAATGAATTAAAATATTCTAATGGAAAAGTTATTTTTCCTAAAGAAACTATAGAGATATATGAAAAATTTAGAAACACCGGCCTTATGCCCTATTCGATTTCAAGAGAGGCAGGGGGGCTCGCCTTCCCAGCAACAGTAGGAGCCTTATATGCGATGCTTATGGCAAGGGGCGATGTCTCTTTTTGTATGACCACCACCTTACTGAACTTAGCTCAAATTGTAGCTAGGTTTGGAACACCTGAACAGATTGAAACCTATGCTACCAAAGCTGCCACAGGCGAATGTTTGTTTGCTATGTCTCTCACCGAACCCGATTATGGATCCGACCTTAATAATGTAAGGACTGTTGCCGTAAAACAGGAAGATGGAAGTTATCGCCTAACCGGAACCAAACGATTTATTTCTCAAGGTTGTGGATTAGGTGAGAACCCCGCACTCCTACTTACATTAGCTCGCACAGGAAAATCTGAGGGTGGGGCGCGGGGATTGTCTGTTTTTATTGTGAAAAGCCAAGATGTATTTGTGGCAGGGATTGAGAAGAAGATGGGGATTCATGCCTCACCTACTTGTGAGATTGTCTATGAAAATACTTATGGAGAAATCCTTGGTGAAGAGGGACTTGGACTCACTCGTTATACAGCAGGGATGACAAACTTTATGCGACTTGTCAGTGCTTCTGGAGGTTGTGGTGGGGGAGCTGCTGCATATTATGAATGTGTGAAGTATGCAAACGAAAGAAAACAATTTGGAAAACCTATTGGTGAAATTCCTGCCGTAGCAGAAATGATCCATAAAATCAAACGAGAGACCAATGCAATGAGACTACTTACTCTCGAAACGGCTCGTGTGATTGATATGTACCAACACCACCAAATCCGAATGGAAAAAGCAAATTTAGAAGATAGAGAAATCAGAAAAGATGAAAAAGTAAAGTATTGGTCAACACTTGCCTCCACTCTCACTCCTATGGCAAAGTACTATAGTTCCGAGGAAGGACATAAATGTACAAATCTCGCCGTGCAAGTGTTTGGTGGTGCAGGTTACACAGAAGACTATGATATCTCTCGCATGTTTCGTGATTCAAGGATCAATACCATTTACGAAGGAACAAGCCAAATCCATGTTCGTATTGCCACAGGAGCCATCCTTGCGGGTATGGCCGGGGATGGAAATTTCAGAAAGTACTTAAATTCACTAAAAGCAGAGATTCCCACGCCTTCGCAATTTCTCTTAGAACAAGAACGTGTTTTAGAAGAATCCATTCGTGAAATGCGCGGCATCCAAGAGGAAACAAGAAAGGAAACTGTTGCAGAAAATTTAATGATCCAAATGTGTCGGTACATAGGCAGTCTTTTATACGAAAAAGCGATTCCAAAAATCACCGATTCTAATACAAAGGAAGTTTGGCAAAAAGATTGTCTTGCCTATGTCATCGACAGTGCAGCGATTGCTCAGTCTTGTTTGTATCGAATTCAGAATTTTGGATAGGGGATTAATATATCCAGAGAAAATAAAAGAGTCTGGCTGATTACAGGTGCGAGTAAAGGACTAGGGTATGCATTCACCACTGTTGCGTTAGCTGCCGGGGATGTTGTGATTGCAGCAGAAACTATTTTGAAACTTGTGAATTTAGAGGAACCCCCTTTGCGATTGGTTCTGGGAAGTAAAGTATTTGATATCGCATTACAGACATATAACGAAAGAATTCAAACTTGGAAACATTGGGAGACTTTAAGTCGTTCTGCTGAAAAAGGGATTCCTGCTCCTGAAGGATATGGGCATTAAATTTATTAAGTTTTGGAGCTAATAAGGGAACACATTTTTCTGTCGTTCCCTGTAAATATCATACTTCATTCACTTTACGGTTGTTAGGAGATTCTCTACTAAATCGATTGACTTTTGGATCTGTGTCGGATCTCCATAACCACCGGCTGTAGTGACTATCGTCATATCAAAAGTGGGAATCACAAAGATGAGTTGCCCTCCATTCCCAAGTGCCAAAGACCAGGGAATTCTTTTATTACCTAAAACGGTTTCGCCGAGCCACCACTGGTAACCATAACTTAAGGATTTCCCATCTTTGCGGAATAGGGTAACCTCGGAATCCATCTGCCGGAATAATGATTCATCTAACCACTGTTTGGGAACAATTTGTTTTCCTTTCCAAATTCCTTGATTCAAAACCAATCGGCCTAATTTTAGCATGTCTCTTGGTCTTAGTCGGAGTCCGGCGTGAGCAAGTGCTCTTCCATTTCTATCTTCCACCCATTCAAAGTTCTGGATTTCTAGGGGATCAAACAACCATTCCTTTGCTAAAATGGTAAGAGGTTTACCTGTTTTCTTTATTAAAATATCAGAAAGTAGCGATGTTCCTCCACCATTGTATTTGAATTTACTTCCTGGTTTTGTTAAAACCTCCCTGTCTAAAACAAAATGAGCAATATCCTTTTTCCAGAGGAGCCTAGTTTCGTCGCTGAATAAAACCCATACCTCCATTCTTCCCAATCTAATCCACTACTCATAGTTAGGAGGTGTTTCCATGTGATTTTTTGTCTAGGGTCGTCATAGGAGATGGACAATTCTGGATAGTAGGATAAAACAGAAGAGTCCAAACCATCTATTATTTTTTTATCAATAGCAATTCCAAAAAGTAAAGAGGTTACCGATTTACTCACGGAACGAACATCATGTAAGGTGTTCGAGTCAAAAGTTGTTTCCCCATCGAAGGGGAATCTGAGACCGTAGCGTTTGTTAAATGGTTTGTCCTTCCTTGTGTTATAAACCTCGGTGACTAATTTCCCATGGCGTTCGATTACAAAGGAATGAAGTTCGCTTTCCTCCGATCCCATATCTCTCACTAAGTGACAAAATTTCTTCTTATCAAATTCCAAATCCATAGAATTACTAATTTGCCAATCATGGTCATTTATAGGTGTGGGGCAATCTTCTGTAGTTAAGGGAGTTGCCTTTAGCGAAAAGGTAATCCAAAAAAACAGGAGAAGGGATACGAGGGTGAAATAAATGTTTTGTTTCAATGGTTTCATCCACAAAATCGAATTTATAAATGATAAACATAGATCCAAAGTTAGGATACAAAAAACTCAATGGTTCTAAAAAAAGAAGAATGCCGTTGGCAAAATTTTTTGTAAAGCTCGGAAATATGTATTTTGCCTATGTCTCTTCCTTTGCAGTTTGATTTTGTCAAAAATTGTAAACTAAGGTCTTGACGAAAAAAAAATCTCCTCTAAATTCAAGCCGAGGTTTTTTATGAAAAAAATTCTAACTATCTTTACAAGTGTTGCTTTCATCATTGCAACATCCGTTTTTGCACACGACCACGACGGCCATGGAAAAAATGCAATGGCAGGGGATCATTTCAAAAAAATGGATGCGAACAGCGACAACAAAGTCTCTAAAGAAGAATGGCAAAAATTCCATGATGGCTTTTTTACCGAAATCGATAAAGATGCTGATGGATCTGTAACTTTAGAAGAGATGAAAGCGGCTCATAAGGAAAAACGAGAAGAGAAAAAAGAGGCGATGAAAGAAAAGGTTAAAGAAGCCAAAAAGAAAAAAGACGAGAAGAATAAGAAAACTTCCGAATAACATCTATTAGGATTGGGGCGCCTCGCATTGGTTGGTTCATCATAAATTGAATGAGGATCCGACCGGGCTCTCCGTTCCAATCTTTGCACATCGTGCAAAGGATTTCCACTTCGATCCCTGGCGCTTGGATTTTACTTTCTGCTTTGAAAACGATAAAAAATTCTTTTCGCAGTTTCTACTACCAAAAGATAAATGACAACCATAGACGCCAAAATTGCATAAAACTCCATCGGTGGAGGTACAAGTCCGAAATAAGTTCCTAATTGTGTAAATGGCAAAAAGGCTCCAACGGCAGCGACACTTATTGAAACAATAGCAAGTAATCTATGTGGCCTACTTTTGATTGGATTGCCTCGGGTTCTTATGATGAAGATAACTAGTACTTGAGTACAAAGGGACTCTACAAACCATCCTGTTTGGAATAAGGCTTCGTTTGCCTTTAGCACAACTAACATCACATAAAAGGTTAGAAAATCGAATGCAGAACTAATCGGTCCTATTGTTAACATAAAGTTTCGGATAAAATTTATATCCAAAACTCGAGGAACCTTTAGTTCTTCCTTATCTACTTCATCGAGAGGTATGGGAATTTCGGAGATATCATACAAAAAATTATTGAGAAGAATTTGAGTGGGTAACATAGGTAGAAATGGTAAAAACAAAGCGGCACCTGCCATGCTGAACATATTACCAAAATTGGAACTTGTTCCCATCATGATATATTTCATTATATTTCCAAAAGTCCGTCTTCCTTCCATAACCCCTTCATACAAAACAAACAAATCATGATCTAATAAAATCATATCTGCTGCTTCTTTAGCTACGTCCACACCAGAGTCCACCGAAAGTCCAACATCAGCAGAATGTAATGAAGGAGCATCGTTGACTCCATCACCTAAATATCCAACCACATGACCTCTTTGTTTTAGAGCTAAAATAATTCTGTTTTTTTGGGAAGGATTCATTCGGCAAAATAGATTTGTAGATTCAACTTTGATTCTCAGTGCCGAATCGTCTATACTGTCGATCTCTTTGCCTGTGAGAACTCCTAGAATTGGAATATTCAATTCAGAACAAACATGTTCAGTCACTAGTTCACTATCACCTGTGATAATTTTAACGGTAATTCCTATTTCGTTTAGCGAAGATAAGGCGAGTTTCGCACTTTCTTTGGGTGGATCTAAAAATGCTGCAAACCCAGAAAGTATTAATTCTGATTCATCACTCACAACCGCATGTGTATGATCCATCGATTCCTCTCGCCATGCAATACCGAGGACACGAAAACCTTCCTTCTCTAAGGAAGTATAAACTGAATGGATTTTTTCTATAGCTTCTATGTCTATGGTTTGAATGGTACCTTTTTCTGTTTCGTAATTTGTGCAGAGCCGAATAATTTCCTCCGGTGCCCCCTTCACTACAAGAGTTCGATTTTTCTTTTCTGAATGGTCTAATAAAACAGATACTCTCCTTCGTTCAAAGTCGAAGGGCACTTCATCTACTTTACTCCAAAGGCTTATATCAATCTCTCCATGATCCAAAATTGCCTCATCCAGAGGACTTTTTAATCCTGTTTCAAAAAAGCTATTTAAGTAAGCTAATTCTAATACCCGTTCACTTATTTGCCCGGAAAGATTTATATGTCTCTCTAATTTGATTTTTGCTTCCGTGAGAGTTCCTGTTTTATCTGTACAGAGTGTATCCATTGATCCTAGATTTTGGATCGAGGAAAGCTGTTTCACAATTACTCTTTTTTTGGCCATCAATAGAGCACCACGCGAGAGAGTTACGGAAATTACCATCGGTAACAGTTCTGGTGTTAATCCTACCGCCAAAGCAACTGCAAATAAAAATGAATCAAGCCATGGTTTATGTAAAATTGCATTTACTAAGAGAACAAATAATACAAGTAAAACGGTCATACGCAGAATGAGAATACCGAACTTTTGCGTTCCCAGCTCAAAGGAGTTAGCTGGTGGTGTTATAGTTAAGCTATCTGCAATGGCACCCATCGCCGTATTGGCACCCGTGTTTACAACTAGAACCTTGGCACTGCCACTAATGATTGTGGTTCCCATAAATACTGCATTGGATGCCTCAGTGATATCGTTAGAAAGAACATCGAGTTCTCCTGGATGTTTTTCGACAGGATAAGTTTCACCAGTGAGGAGTGCTTGTTTGACAAAAAAATCTTTGGCTTCTAATATTCTACCATCAGCCGGAACCATATCACCTGCGGACAATAACACAAGATCACCAGGAACTACTTGCGAAACAGGAATGCTTATGGCATGCCCATCGCGGACTACGGTTGCTTGAACGGAAACGGAATGTCGCAAACTATCTGCGGCTTTTCCTGCTTTGTGCTCTTGAATAAAGTCCAAAAGAACACTGAATAAAACTAGGACTGAAATGATGATGAAATTTGATATTTCACCCATAAATGCGGAGATAACACTTGCGAAGAGTAGAAGTAGAATTAGAGGATTTCTAAATCTTAATAAGAGTTGGCGCCATATTGGTTTTTCTTTGCGGTCAATAAATCGATTGGCACCAAATTGTTTGAGGCGTATTGCCACTTCTTCTGTTTTTAGTCCTGTAGATTTTACTGATAAGGAGTCTAAAGTTTCAATTAATGATTTTTGCCACCAAGAGGACTTGTTGGGAATGGATTGCATGTTACGCCTCAAATAAGAACAGAATGTATTCTGTACATTCTATAAAACTTTGCTCCCCTTTCCCCCAACTTCAAGCCTTATTATTTCTTTCGATTGACGGGTAAAAAAAATACGATCTTGATTAATCTAACTAAAGTATATGAAAGCGAAAAAGTCAAAAACCAAACCCGCAAAAAAATCGGTCCGCACTACAAAACCGGTAAACAAACAAATTACTAAATCCGAATCAAAAAAAATAGCCAAACAAACCTCATCTGATTTAAATCCAGCTTTGGTTATGGAATCGAATCCATCCGTGACCGAACTCATCGACACCATTCACGAATATTCTATCGGTCACGAAATTGCGAATGCCGTCACACATGGAATTGGTGGGGGTTTGAGTATAGCCGGACTTTCTCTTCTATTGACGATGGCCGTTCTGTATGGTAATGTTTGGCATATTGTTAGTTCTGCCATTTATGGTGCCACACTCATTCTTTTATACCTTGCCTCCACTCTTTATCATGGGATCTACCATTCGGCTACAAAACGTATTTTTAAGGTGATTGACCACGCATCAATCTATCTGCTAATCGCAGGAACGTATACTCCGTTTACGCTTGTTAGTTTGCGTGAACATTCGGAGTGGGGTTGGACTCTATTTCTTATTGTATGGATCCTTGCCTTTGCCGGCGTTCTCCTATTGTTATTGTTTCCGGGCAAATACAGTGGAGCTCGAGTTGTTGTTTATATCTTAATGGGATGGCTTGCCATTTTTGTCGTGAAAGACATTCGAACAGCAATTGGAGTTGGGGGGATTTCTTGGTTAGTAGCGGGTGGACTTAGTTATACGGTCGGTGTAATCTTTTACCTATGGGATAGGTTGCCTTTCAATCATGCGATTTGGCATTTATTTGTCCTGAGTGGAAGCCTTTGTCATTTTTTTGCAATTCTATTTTACGTATTACCACCCATTCCGAAATAAGAAAAATTGGTTTGTGAATTCATTGGCTTCCTATAGAATTCATCCTCTTACTGTTTTTTCGAGCAGATAAGAAGGAGATAATATGAGAACATTGGTCACGATTAGCTTTATGCTGATGACGGTTTTGGCTTCTACCGCATTGGTAGCAGAAGATTGTTTTCTTTGTGGAAACGGAAGTACCAACGGTTGTGAACAGTGTAGGGGAAAGGACAGAAAGGCCTGCGAAGCAAAAGGCTGTAAAATTTCAGGTACAGCTTCTTGTTCAACTGCAGCCAATGTAAAGGTTTGTAAAGTGGATCATTCTTATAATGACCTAACCTTTATAGAAACAGCAAAACAAAACAAAATCAAAAAAATCAATTAATCCATTTGTGATGACCTACCGTAATGGTTTGCGGTAGGATTTTTACCTTGTCATAGTATAATTTTAATTAGCTGGCAATGTTGATTACTACATTCCCCTTTTTATGCCCAGCTTCTACGTACCGATGAGCTTCCGCCATTTCTTCTAAAGGATAAGACTTATCAATCACCACTTTAAATTTTCCAATTTTGATTAACTCCACTAAAAATTGCAAATTTTTCAACGTCTCGGCAATTGGCCCAAATTTGATATTGATTTTCTTGGTTAAGGAAATCAATACTGCTTGAAACATATCTTTAAATGAGGCCCCCACTAAAACCAAAACTCCTCCTTTTGTAAGATGCTGAAGGTTGGAGGAAATGGAAGATTTACCTACGCATTCAAAGACAACATCATAAGTTTTGTTATGTGATTCTTCATGAAACCCTTCATAATCCATAACAAAATCCGCGCCGAGAGATTTGACTAATTCAAAATTTCCAATGCTGCAAACAGCTGTTACGAGGGAACCAAAATGTTTTGCCAATTGGATGGCAGCAGTACCCACAGAACTGGAGGCACCATAAATGAGGATGGTTTGATTTTTTTGCAGATTACATTTTTGAATGAAGTCGAGGGCGGTTAAACTTCCAAAGGATAAGGCGGCTCCTTCTGGAAAGGAAATTTCTTTTGGAAGAATCATGATTACCGCTGATTCTGGTAAGCAGGTGTATTCTGCATAAGCCCCCATCTGCATTCCGGTGGATCCAAAAACTCTATCTCCGATTTTGAATTTTGTAACGTTTGCACCAATGCCATCAACCACACCCGAAAGTGATATTCCTAGAATCGGTTGTTTTGGTTTTGTGATCCCAAAAAACAATCGAACGAGTTTGGGATCGGGTTTACGAATGCGCCAATCCCCCGAATTTACGGAAGTATTATAAATTTTGATTCTGATTTCATTTTTTTTGGGCGAAGGTGTTTCCCATTCTTCTAATCGAAGTACTTCTGGTGTACCATAATTTCTTGCAGCGATGACTTTCAATGCTTAGGCTCCTGACGAATATTCATACTTACGCTGTAAGTCTGTCAATGAAATTTATTTCTCATCTGTTTTGTTTTTTAGAATAGATTTATAGTGGATTTTATGATATAAGAAAGATGCCGAGTAATATGGAAAAAAAGAAGAGCACTAAACCAAGCAAAGGTCGGAAAAAAACTGTTGAAAAAAGAAGAAAAACTCTTTCAAAAGAACTTGTTTTGAAGGTGGCAATCCAACTGGCCGATGAGTTTGGATTGGAAGAGTTGTCGATGCGAAATTTGGCACTCCAATTGGGTGTCGAAGCAATGTCTTTATACAATCATCTTAAAAACAAAGATGAACTTTTGGCTGAAATGGTAGATTTAGTGGTTTCAAAGATCACATTACCAAAGATAGGTGGTGATTGGAAAAAGGAAATGAAAAAAAGAGCAAGATCTGCTCGTGATATCTTGATTTTACATCCCTGGGTCACTCTATTAATTGTCTCACGAGTCAACACGGGGAAAGCCATGTTATCTTATTTTGATACAACACTCGGATGTCTACATTCCGCTGGATTTTCACTACAAGCAGCCGACCACATCATCAATACAATCGATAGCCATACTTATGGATTTATATTACAAGAATTGAATTTTCCATTTCAACCTGATGAGTATGCGGAAAAAGCAGAAGGGTTTATGCCAATTTTGGAGTCAAGTCCCTATCCATTTCTTAGCAATTTAACCAAAGAGGTGGTATCAGGAAAATACAATGGGCTCCATAAGTTTGATTTTGGTTTGGATCTGATTTTAGATGGCCTAGATAAACCTCCGCACTTAACAAAATGAACAGAGGTTATACTGATTATTTATTGAATTGGAATTGAGGACCACCGTGTTTCCTCAATCATTTCTGCGGTTTGGTTGATTTCTTTAAAGCCTGCATAACCAGAACTATCGGTTTGGTCAGCACCACCGGTCAAAACTGTGGAGATAATGGCAGCACCTATTTTCGCAGTTAAACTTGAAACATAAAGAGAGAAACAAAGAAAACCAGAATGGTATGCGGCACTCTGGTTTTTAAGAAGCATTACAAGATTTTTTAAAAAAGTTAAATGGCAAACACACTCTGAATTGTAAAATAACTAGAGTTAGGCTTTAGGTCGTATCTATGGTATGGATCAGTTTCATACGGATTGTTCTTTTGGTTTCGAATGGCTTCTCCTGCATAAATGGAACTGGCGCCAAACCAGAATGAAACATTTTCAAAAGGTGTTACAATATAAATAAAGTTAATTTCTGTTGCTACATGCCTCCCTAGTTTGGGCCGATTAGGATTATAAGCTTCCGTGTTATAATAGTCTTCTGTAGAAGCAGTTTCACCTGTGGCTTTGCTCCCTGCAACATAATTGTTGTTATCGTAATAGCCATCTTGAAGTTTAACTTTATAATACCAATGTGGGTTGAGAATAAAAGTTCCCCATTTTGCAGATTCATATTTTATGTTGATTGAATAGTCTTTAATGTTTTGCCAGAAAACCATTCCTGAGTTACCGTTACCGGCGAAAGGTAGTCCCCCACCGGCCATCCTTCTTGTGGCAAATAGCGGATTGTAAGTACCTACACTTCCATCATTTCGATTGGGATCTCCAGATGCCTGGACATATTGGACTCCAATTCGAAACTCCTTCACAGGTGTGTATCCTAACTGGACAGCTACAATGTTTGATTTATATTGGACAGGTGAAGAATGAGGTGGTGTTTGTCCTGTTTTTTTATCGGTTGAGTAGGTGCCGGTTTGGTTTAGCCAATCAGGTGAGACTCGTTCGCCTGTAAATCCAGTTTGCCAAGCGGCTTCGACCATCCAGTCAATCCCGGTTTCGCTTGCGATCATATTCCCTTTCGTTCGATTTGTTAGGCGAAATCCTGAAGTGTTGAGTTGGTCTGGTCCCCGGTAATAAATGTCCGAACCATAATTGACTGTTGTATTTGTGGCTTTTTGTTTTTGTTTATAAAGTGTGAAGTTATATACTTCAATACCTAACCATTCCCAAGGTTTGAATCCATAATGAGCGCCATAATACGAAGCATTTCCAGTTCCGCCAACACGAGTAGAATTGTTGGAAACCATACTATTGGAATTGTTTTCCGATCCGATGATGGCACCAAAAAAATCTAAACTTTGTTTTTGAATGGTAATGGTAGTTCGAATGGCATCAAATGAATTCCCATTTAAACTATCATTTCTGGAACCTACAATCCTTCCGTCTCCATAGTCTAGGATTTGGCGTCCCGTTCTTACTCGAAACATTTGGTTGGTTGTTTTTAAATCTAAAAATGCTTCCCGAAAGCCTGTATAGTTATTGAGAGGAACTTCTCTTTGTTTGGTGGTATCGATTGTATTTCCTGAATTGGGAATTACAGCTAATTTTTGGTCAGAAGATCCGTTTACAATTTCACCTCCCCAAAGTCTTACATCTTGAAATGAAAGTTTGAATGCAACATTCGGAGATAAATCTCCAATTAAATAAAACTGTGTTTGGTTACTTACCGTATTGCGATTGTCAGGTGTCGACTTATCGAAGTCAGTATTGTAAAGTGAATCTGCTTTAGGTCGAATTCCAAAACCAACCCGAAAACGATCAGCAAACCAAAGGTTTGTATTCTCTTGAAGCGCCTTTCTTTGTTTGGCGGTGACTTGAAGGCTTTTTAAATATTCCCCTGTTAGATTGCCTTTCAGTGGACTCACATATTCAGTCGGTTCTTCAGGTGGAGGTGGCGGCGGTGGTGGAGTGGGGGGCGGAGGAGGTGTTTCTTGCGGAACTTCCTTTTTAACAGGAGTGATGAACTGTGCGTCCAATTCTGCTGCCAAAGGCGATAGGAAAATCCCTAGTGAAACAAGGCCAATAATGATTCGATGATTGCGAGCGTACATTTGATACCACCTATGTTTGAGCCAGTGGATACAGATTGTTACAACATTCAAATCTTATATTTATTAGTTAGTGGGAATCCTAGGTTTTTATGAAAGGAAATAGATTTCCTGATGAGGATTGTAAAAGATATTATAACCCTAATTTTTTCCATCCGTCATATCCTAGTTTCCTCATTGTTTTTCTATTGTTTTCGTATATACTGTCAATATTTGGATGAGAGTCAACAATTCGGCTGATGTTATCTTCACGTAACAAATGTAAGATTGGAAAAGGAGATCTGCCAACGAAGTTGGTTATGTCATCTATATTTTTCCCAGCAAACTGAAACTGTGGATGGAAATTTGCAATTTGAATAATGCCATCTAAATCCAATCGATTTAAGAGAAAATCAGCATCGTCTAAAAAGTCATTTTGGTCAAGAAAAATCTCCAAAACATAAGGATGGATAAGGAGGGTGGTTTCTGTAACGAGAGGGTCGGTCTCTTTCAGAAATTGTAATTCAGATTCAAGGTGGATAAGTAAATCTTTTTTTGTTTTTGAACCACTGACAATATAACGAATCGTATTCGCTTGGTATGTTGGCTTTGCAAAAGGACAAAGATTGAGTCCAATCACAGATTTCAAAACCCATTCTTTGGTTTTGAATAGAATTTCTTCTTCGTTTGTTAACGCTCTTTCTGTGGACATTCAGAGAATTTCCTTTTTGTTTTCGAAATATGCCGAATTACCAATATTCATTGAATGGAAACGAATGTAATCTAAGTTATGGACCTTCGAGTTTTATTTTCAGGAAATCATCATTAAAATTTGACAATTGTTTTGGAAAGAGAGTTGGGAACCGAATATTTGATTTACGAAGTGGCGTCTACGTCAGAAGTTTTCAATTATTAGTTTCTTATGATAGACATTCCAAAAAATTTAACTCAATTCCTTTTTGAACAAACCACAGAAAAAGAACGTGAATGGTTAGAAGAGAAAGTCAAATCGAATGTTTTGGATTTGATGACCGCATTTGTGGCGGCACCACGATTTTTGTCAAAAAAGATCGTTTCCTATGATTCTAAATCCAAAGGATGTTTGATCCCTCACCAGGTTGGATTTCAAGTAGACGGTTGGAATTTAGTTCGATTATCGCGTGTTTGGTTGTTGTTGCATTTGCCTACGGAACCCAAAGAACAATTTATTAAAAATATAGAGACCTTATTTGACACAGCAGAGTTAAACGAACTCGTTGCTTTGTATTCTGCATTGCCACTTCTTCCCTATCCTTGGGAATGGTTACCAAGGGCTACCGATGCAGTACGCTCCAATATGGGATTTGTATTTGATGCCATTGCACTTTTAAATCCTTATCCAGAACTTTATTTTCCAGAACTTGCTTGGAACCAACTGGTATTAAAAACCATTTTTAATGGAAAACCAATCCATTGGATTTACGGAATCGATAGGCGAAAAAACAAAGAGCTCGCAGAAGCTGTTTCTGATTTTATCAGTGAACGTTTGGCTGCGGGCCGAAAAGTTCCTCTGCAAATTTGGAGACTTGTCTCTCCCTTTGCGAACGAATCAATATCCCCAAAACTTATTACTTTATTTACCTCTGAACTGAAAGCTGAAAGGGAAGTGGCAGCACTTGTCTGTTTTGAATCTACAAATCCCCAGGTTCATTCGTTATTATTGAAATACCCAGACTTAGAATTATCGATACAAAATGGAGAGTTGGATTGGTCTAAACTAGAGTCCATTCCTGAATAAAATTTCTATGTGCCAAAACCCAAACGAACCATCAAAGAATCCCTCACATTTTGAATCCATCCATTCATCTGAAAATTTACCGACTCACAGAGATTTGTTGTGGGAGGACTACCAAAACCTAATCCAAGGTCTGCGATTCTTCGATCCACATATCCACATGGTATCAAGAACCACGGACGACTACCAGATGATGGCAAAAGCAGGGATTGTCGCAATCATAGAACCTGCTTTTTGGGTGGGGCAACCTAGGACGGGACTTGCCAGCTTTAAGGACTATTACAGTAGTCTTGTGGGTTGGGAGAGGTTCAGATCTTCCCAATTTGGAATTAAACATTATTGCACCATGGGTTTAAATTCAAGAGAAGCAAATAACGAACGTCTTGCGGAAGAGGTAATGGAGATTTTACCTTTATTTGCTTATAAAGAAGGTGTCGTTGGCATTGGTGAGATTGGATTTGATGACCAAACTCCCTTAGAAGAAAAATACTACCGTTTGCAACTGGAACTTGCAAAAAATGCAAAATTACCTGTACAAATCCATACACCACATCGAGATAAAAAAAGAGGAACTGAAAGGAGTATGTCCATAGCTTTGGAACATGGGCTTGATCCTTCCTTTGTTGTTGTGGATCATAATAACGAAGAGACCATGAAATCAGTGTTAGACCAAGGTTTTTGGGCAGCTTTTACGATTTATCCATTTACCAAGATGGGAAATGAGAGGATGGTGGCCGTTGTGGAAAAATACGGTTCGGAAAGGATCATGATCAATTCGAGTGCCGATTGGGGAATCTCAGATCCACTTGCGATTCCAAAAACAGCAGCGCTTATGAAACAAAGAGGGATTCCTTCAGAAGTGATTCGAATGGTCACTTACCAAAATGCAATTGATGCCTTTGCAAAAAGTGGACAAATCGATGTAACTGACTTTGAAACAGAATCCCAACCAGATCCGAATGCCAAGTTTCATGGCAACTCCATCCTTCGCGGTGGCCAACAACCAGTGATTAACAAAAATTCTCTCCTGATCCAATAGATGAATGTAAAAGCATACATTACTTTATTTCGACCTGCAAATGTAGTGACAGCCCTTGCTGATATTCTTGCCGGCATGGCTATCGTTGGTTTTGTTTGGAAAGACAATACTCCCATTTTTCTTTTACTCTCCACTATCGGTTTGTATGGCGGAGGTGTCGTTCTAAATGATTTTTTTGATGTCTCTATTGATTTAAAAGAAAGACCGGAACGTCCGATCCCCAGTGGAAAAGTATCCAAACTATCTGCTTTGGTTTTTGGGAGTTTGTTATTAGGGTTAGGGATGGGTTTTGCATTTTTATACCAAATAGAAAGTGGATGGATTGCCACTGGAATTGTTATCCTAATCCTTGCTTACAATCGTTTGGCGAAGCATCATTCTGTTTTTGGGCCAATCGTGATGGGGATGTGCCGTGGTGGTAATTTGATACTTGGGATGAGTTTGGTTTCTGAAATCAAAATTTCCGAACTTTCCCTTGCTTTTCTACCGATTTTATATATAGCTGCCATAACAATGATCAGTCGGGATGAAGTTCATGGTGGGAAAAAAACTCCCCTTTTACTCGCCGGTTTTTTTTATCTGACAGTATTCCTTTGTATGTCATTTTTATCATTTCGTTTGGGAAATATACTCCAGAGTATCCCTTTTGTTTTTCTGCATCTGGGAATGGTGTTTCCCCCTTTATATCGTGCTTACCAGAATCCGATAGGACCTATGATTGGTAAGGCGGTGAAGATGGCTGTAATTACTCTAATCCTTCTAAATGCTTCGTTTGCGGCAAGTTTTGGATTTTTATCCATAGCGTTTGTCATCCTTTGTTTGTTACCTCTTTCTTTGATTTTAGCAAAAACCTTTTCTGTTACCTAAAGTTATATTATGATTGAAGATTCTTTACCTCCTCTTTCCTCTGAGTTTCAAGTCCCCTACCGATATACAGTCCAATTTACTAAGGGGATATTTCAACTAACGAACACTAGCTTACAAAATTTTTTGATTTCCGAACGGAAAGAGGGAATTATCAAAAAAGCGTTGGTAGTTCTTGATGAGGGACTTACTTTACACTATCCAAATCTAATTGCAGAAATAAAAAAATACTTCCAAGGATTGAGTTCTATCGTCCAGCTAACGGGTGATATAATGGTTATTCCTGGTGGGGAAGAGTGTAAAAATAATCCGAAACTTTGGGAATCGTTAGTGAATGCTGTGGATACTTATGGCATTGATCGACATTCTTATATCATTGCCATTGGAGGAGGGGCCATCCTTGATTTGGTTGGATATGTAGCTGCTGTGTCTCACCGTGGAATTCGATTGGTTCGCATACCCACTACGGTGCTTTCCCAAAATGATTCTGGTGTCGGTGTAAAAAATAGTATCAACCACCAAGGAAAAAAAAATTTCCTAGGTACCTTTGCACCACCTGTTGCCGTGTTTAACGACCTACTTTTTTTAGAAAGTTTAGATGATCGTGATTGGCGCTCCGGGATGGCAGAAGCAATCAAGGTTTCTCTTATTAAAGATAGAGATTTTTTTCTTTGGATCGAATCCAATGCCGACATTTTAAAAAGTCGTAATTTAGAAAAGATGTCTTATCTCATCCACCGCTGTGCCGAACTCCATATACATCATATAGCGAATGGAGATCCTTTTGAATCTGGATCCTCCCGCCCTTTGGATTTTGGACATTGGGCAGGTCATAAATTAGAATATCTAACAGAGTTTTCCCTCAGGCACGGGGAAGCCGTTGCCATAGGAATGGCGTTAGATACAGTGTATTCGTATCAAAAAAATTTTTTACCGGAAGAGGATAGGAATAGGATTCTATTACTTTTAAAGAAACTTGGATTTGTTATCTATCACCCAGAGTTATCGGCGAATGAGAAAGAAAATTTATATTTGGGCTTACAAGAATTCAGAGAACATTTGGGAGGTATGCTCACCATTGTGTTGTTAGCTGGCATCGGGAAACCTTGGGAAGTGCATGAAATCGATCCAAAAATATTAGCTCAATCGGTGGACTTTTTGGAAACGTATGTATGAAAACAAAATACGGTCACTTAACCTATTGTTCCAATATCCATCCTGGTGAATCTTGGTCAGATCATTTTTCTCATCTACAAAAAAACCTACCTTTGGTACGTGCGAATCTATCCCCAGACGCTCCGATGGGAATCGGCCTTAGATTGGCAAATGAAGCTTCCTTGGAACTGATAAAACCAGAGGTCATTGCCGAATTTCAAACTTGGTTAGAGAAAGAAGGATTTTATGTTTTTTTGATCAACGGGTTTCCTTATGGGAGTTTTCACAAAACAGCCGTTAAGGAAAATGTATATAAACCGGATTGGGCAACAAAAGATAGGTTAGATTATACATTACGGTTATTCAGCATTTTATCCAGATTATTACCCGAGGGAATGGAGGGAGGTGTATCCACACCACCGATATCATACCAGTATTTTGATACCACTGACTTCGATAGAAAACAGAGGGTTGCAGTTGCCACCAAACATATAGTCGATGTACTTTTTTATTTGATTCAAATGCAAAAAGATTCAGGCAAAACCTTACATTTGGATCTAGAACCAGAACCTGACGGGGTCTTGGGGAACGTAGAACTTTTGGTGCAATGGTTTTTGGACGTTCTTCTTCCTTTGGCCATTCCTGAAATACAAACCAAATGGGGGCTAACGAAGGAAGTTGCCGAATGTACGGTTCGGAACCATATTCGAATTTGCCTGGACGTTTGCCATTCGGCCGTAAGTTTTGAAGACAACCAAACTATAGTTAAATTGTTGAAAGAAAATTCCATTCAAGTGGGTAGAATTCAAATCAGCTCTGCCCTTAAGGTCGAGTTTTCCAAACAACCAAAAGAGATAATGGATTTACTCGTTAGTTTTGATGAGCCTACTTATCTGCACCAAGTAATCATTAAATCAGATGACGGAAAATTACAATCCTATCCCGATTTATCTGAGGCCCTGCAAAGGGGCGGGAAGCCGTTTGAGGAATGGAGAATCCACTTCCATGTTCCCGTTTTTTTAGATTCTTATGGACTTTTATCTTCAACCCAAAAAGAACTAATCGAACTGTTAAACCTACAAAAAGAATTCTCTATTACAAATTCTTTGGAAGTAGAAACATATACATGGAGTGTTTTACCTGAAGAATTACAAATTCCTATAGTTGCATCCATCATTCGCGAGTTACAATGGGTTAAATCAATTTTAGAAAACGAAATAAGTGTAGGGATTACTGAATGAGAAAGTCAAAAACAAGTTCGTTTCAAAAAACAGTTGTCATTGATGTTGTGGGGCTTAGCTCAAATTTGGTTGGGGAGTTTACTCCTTTTTTAAAACAGTTTTTGGAAAAACGAAAAACTCTTCTTATCGAACCTATGCTTCCAGCTTTGACGACAAGCACCCAGTCAACTTATCTAACAGGTGAATGGCCAAGTAAACATGGAATTGTCGGGAATGGTTGGTATGATCATGAGGATGCTGAAATTAAGTTTTGGAAACAATCCAATCATTTGGTTGAAAGTGAAAAGATATGGGAGAGAGCCAAAAAAATAGATCCTGAATTTACCTGTTCTCAAATGTTTTGGTGGTACAATATGTACGCTAATGTCGATTATTCGGTGACTCCAAGGCCACAATACCACGCTGATGGTGTCAAAGCTCCCGATTGTTATTCGTATCCTCCAGAACTTCGTGATGAGTTACAAAAAGAGTTCGGCCAATTTCCTCTTTTCCATTTTTGGGGTCCCAACGCCAATATCAAATCTACACAGTGGATAACAAATGCAACAATCTTCGTTGATAAAAAGTATAATCCCACTCTCACTTTAGTATACCTTCCTCATTTGGACTATTGTTTGCAAAAGTTTGGACCGAATACAACTTTGATTCAAAAGGAACTTTCTGAAATTGACGGAGTTCTAAAACAATTGATTGAGTATTATGAAAGACAAAATACAAAGATCATTCTACTTTCTGAATATGGAATTACACCCGTGAGTCGTCCAATTCATATCAATCGTATTCTTAGGGAGAATGGCCTTGTTTCTGTTCGCAAAGAAAGGTGGTATGAACTTTTAGATCCCGGTGCATCCAAAGCTTTTGCCGTCTCCGATCACCAAATTGCTCATATCTATTGTAAGGACCCCAGTATCCAAAACCAGGTGATAGAGATTTTAAAAAACATACAGGGTATCGATCTTGTTCTAGATAAAAAGGCACAAAAAAAATATCATATCGATCACAAACGTTCTGGTGACATAGTGGCTGTAACAGATTCTGAGTCGTGGTTTACGTATTATTATTGGTTAGATGATAAAGAGGCGCCAGATTATGCTCGTTTGGTGGATATTCACAGAAAACCTGGATATGATCCTTGTGAGATGTTTTTGGACCCCAAGAAAACGAACGTTAAATTGCGAGTGGGATTAAAATTAATTCGTAAAAAACTTGGATTTCGATATCTTATGGACGTGATTCCTTTGGATGCGGGTTTGGTCAAAGGTTCCCACGGATCCATCCATGGAAAAAAGGAATTTTACCCCATTTTTTCTTCGGATAGCCCATACCCGAAAAAAGAAATTTCTGCTAATAAAGTGTACGATTTGATTTGGAATCAAATGACTTCAAAGATTTAAATGTTTGACTAGTTACCTTCTGAGACAATATTTTTGATTCAGTGTCCGCAGAAGAAATCAAAGTTGTAAATTATTCCAAAGGTGCTGCCATTGTAGTGCAGAATTCCACTAACGCAGGGAACTTTTTTATTGTAAGATCTGGCCGTGTGTCGGTCGATTCCGAACATATCGTGGTTGACCACGAGCTCTCTTTTTATGAAGCAGGTGATAGTTTTGGGCTTGTATCGGCCCTCACGGAACATCGGTTTTTAGTTACCTTGTTTGCCGATACAGATGTGGAGTTAGTCCAAATCCCCATTCGACTTTTGGGTTCCTATCTCAAAGAGAGAAAAGAGCTGGCAATGAAGATTTTGGGTCTATATTCCAGAGAACTCAGAACCTTACAAAAACATCTTTCGAAGGCTAACAAACCAGCCGATCGTGATTACCATCCAGAACGACTAGTGCTCAATGCAAGAACCTACTTGTCTTGGCAAAAACCAAACTTAGCGGCTTACTCTTTGCAAACTTTCTTAAAATGGTCCAAAGAAAATAACTCTACGGAAAATTTGGCTGAGGCTAATGATCTTCTCAGGTCCATCGGCTCCAATTACAAACCATTTGTCTGGGACAGTATGCAGTCCAATTTGGAAGCTGGTGAAATTCTTTTTGTAGAAAGTGAAAAGAATAATGAAATCTATGTTGTGTTAGAGGGGAATGTTAAACTATTCGGAATAGTTCGTGGTTATGAATACGTAATCGATGTTTTAGGACCAGGCGAAATTTTCGGAGAGATGTCTCTGATTGATAATGCCCCACGAATGGCATCAGCAATTACAGAAACGAAAAGTAAAATTCTTCGTGTTACAGCTGAGAATTTATTTGAATCTGTAGGCCCATCCTTATTACAAAAAATCTTTGAAAGTATTGCACGGCGGATTTGGTTTTCGCACCAACGATTAGTAATCTTGCGCTTGAAAACGCCTGTGATCCGACTTTATGCTTATTTATACAATTCCATCCGTGACCAAGACATTCGATTGGGTAGGAACTTGGACGAAAGTCTCGCCAATGCACATACAATTTATATCCAGATGGAAGAACTCTGTAATATGTGCGGAATCATCAAAGTAAAACAGGAGACCATCCAAGAATTCTTGAGTGACACGAATCTCGTCATTGAACCCAACCGGATTACAATCAAAAGTCGCAAACGATTGGAGGAAAAGTTGGGACATTATAAATCAAAAGAGGGGCAAATTGTTGCCTAAGGAACCTATTGAAATAGTGTTATGAAATTTTGGTGGGATGCCCGAAAAGGTGGCGGAATCTAAAAAGGAACGGATACCATTTTTCTAGCTAACTAAAAATTGTAATGATTTTTTCTACCACTATGTTCTAGTTCGGTGATGAAAAAATTTCTCGTGTATACTCTCGGGGCGTTCTACATAATTGCGGGAACCAATCATTTCTTTTCTCCGGAATTTTACCTGGAAATGATGCCGGATTACCTTCCCTTCCATGAACTTTTGAATGTGACCAGTGGGTTAGCAGAAATTACCTTAGGTACCCTTGTTCTATACGAACGGATGCGAAAGATGGCGTGTTATGGAATCATCATCCTTCTGCTCGCTATTTATCCTGCTAACATAAATATGTTGCTTACTGCTTTAGAGGGAAAGGATTATGGTGTCCCCATTTGGGCCTTATACGCAAGATTACCTTTCCAGTTTTTATTTATTTATTGGGCATGGTTAGTCAGAGAATTTAAATGGACTGAAGAACCAGCCTAACCCCTGTGAGTTAAGTCTCAAAGGTTTCTTCGTTTACATTTTTTTTGCTCTAGAGATAGTGAACTCATAGAATTAGATTTATAGATAAGAAGTTGATTCTAATAAAATCAAAATTTCTTATCTATTTTACACACAAAGAATGACAAAAGAGCTAAAAAGAAAATTGCAAGATAACACGAAAAGAGGAAGCCAGTGGACCTTTCTTTCAAACCATGCTCACGTTTTGATTTGTTTGAGTAAAGATCCAGATATGAGATTGAAAGATGTCGCATTGTTAGTCGGCATAACGGAAAGGGCGGTTCAGGCCATTGTCAAAGATTTGGTTGATGCTCAAATTTTGGAAAAAAGTAAAGATGGACGTCGAAACCAATACATCATCCAAACGGAACAAAAATTGCGTCATACTTTAGAAGCAAACCATTCCATCTCAGAACTATTACGTTTAGGTAAGTAGGTAGAACTTTACTTTTTGATTTCTTGGTTCTCTTCTAACTTTGTTATCTTAAAAACAATCCAATGATTTCTTGGTACAGGAATTCCTAGGCCATTGGCAATTTTGACTACTTCCCCATTGATATATTTAATTTCTGTCTTTCTTCCATGATCTAAGTCTTGAACCATGGAAGTTCGGATGCGAAAGTATTTCAAACCGAGAAAAATAAGAATTAGGTGACGGATCCAAGTAGGCAGAGCACCCACACCTCCACCTAATTTTTGAATTGGAAAGGATCCGGGGACCACTTGTTCTATAATGTTCAGTTGGTTCATTACTAATTTAATCTCTGTTAACGTTTCTAAGGCTTCATTTCTATAATCTCTATTAAGAAATAATTCTCCTAAACTCAATTGTTTGGAAGCCGCCAATCCGTTGATAATCGAATTGATTGCCAATTTGTGCCATCGGTACGCGTTTAATTGGTCAGTCAATACCAGTGGGATGTAGGGTGGTAGGAGTTGGTTCCATATTGGATCCGGTTTGGTTCCAGAAGATTCACCAAGGATTAGGCTACCGACATTGGACTGGTAATAGGTTTTGTTGGGCAGTGTTTGTGTATTCCATCCTACAACTCCGCCTAGGATTTTGTTTTTGTATGATCCTAAATTTTGTTCGGGAATTCCGTTTTGTATCAAAATCCATTTTCCGTTTGGTTTAAGTAAGGATTTTGTCTCATCTAAGTATTCGGTAAGATTTTGATTTTTACATCCAATGAAAATATAATCAAATGTCTCTTTGTTTTCTTGAATCATTGTTAGATGGTTTGTTAGATCAATATTAACTGCTTTTCCATTCGGTCCTTGAAAACGGATGGGATCTGCTTTTAAAGATTGGTATCGGCTCTCATTACGGCATAGGATTTGGAAGGGAATCGCATTTTTGTGAAGTGCGTGAATGATGGTTACTGTTACGGAACCAATTCCACTAATGGCAATGGATGGATAGGATGTTGGCATATCTCTGGAAAGTTTAATCAGCTGTTTTCTAAAAATCTCCTCTTTTTTCTTGACCTTGGTTTGTTTCGGTATAAAAACTTGGTTGTAACCATAGGGGGAAGTGATGAAAAAAATTTTCATTCGAACTGTCGTGTTGATGTTAGCTGGAATCGTTTTCGGTAATTGTATTTATACAGAACTCCGAACTCCAGGACTTGCTGCTAATATGACACAGTATGTGATGACATCTGAGGATTACCAAATCCTTGGACCGGTAGAAACCCAAGGGGAATTTGTATCTTGGTTTTTAGTTGTAGTAACAGGAGAAACAGGTTATAGCGAACTATTAAAACAAACACGAGAAAAAGGGGGAGATGATATTATCAACTACCGTTTTGAATTACGTCAAAAGAGTATCTTACTTATAGTTTGGAATCGAGTGATCTGGAATGCTTCCGCAATTGCTATCAAGTATAAAGATAAAATAAAAAAATAACGGATAAGATTTTACTTTGTATCTGTATCTCTAAACAAGATTAGAAATTTAGAGGGAATTTATTTCCCTCTAAGTGTAATGACAAGTTTAACATTGTTTAGTTTTTTACCTGTCTTTTTTAAATAACTTTCTTTTAGTTCCTCTAGAACTTTTGCCTCAAGCTCTTCGTCCATTTCCACATCTGTAATCTCACCGGTTTCTTCATTGAGAGCATGGTGGTGGGGCCCGATGTTCGAATCAAAATGAGTCACTCCATTTTTTAATTCTAAAGTCCCGAGCATTCCTTTTTCAGCAAAGAGTTTGAGGTTATTGAAAATGGTCGCCCGCGATGCATGGGGGAAGTGGGAATTGACCAAATGGAACACTTCTTCCGCAAAAAGGTGTTGGTGGCGTTCCAAAAGCAAGTGTGCCATTTCCAATCTTTGTGAAGTGGGTCGGATCCCATGAGATTCGAGTAGTTCCTTGGTTTTTTGGTAACTTAAATCCATTTCAGTTTCACCTTCTCTGTCTGTGTTTTTTTGTCAATAATTAGACTCAATCTAAAAAATCATTTCTACGGAATGCTAAGGGAAATTCCATTCTTTCTACCTTGCGTTTTCCTATTCTCCGGCCCTTGCCGGGTCTTTGAACGACGACCACCTTTAAAAAATTCTTGCAGTTCCGTTAGATCTCTATTCAATCCTTCCGGTGTTCTCCGGAGAATCTATGAAACATCTAAATTTGTTCTTTCTTCTCCAGCGGAGTTTGGTCTTACTTTGGACTTGTCGATGAAATTCTTTTTGTTATTCGCATTCTTATCTTTTGTTTCACTGAATGCAGAGGTTGTATCATTGGAATCGGGTTGGACATTCCAACAAGAGGGAGAACCAGAATCCAAGCCAATTTTGGTTGGAGTTCCTTTGGTTGATCAAGGATACAGAGTTCCTATTCGCGGGAAGTATCGATTGAAAATTACTGTGCCCATTCTTCCTGAAAACTCGCAGGCCATTTATATGGATCGGGTCCATTCCGCTGATCAAACTTTTTGGAATGGATCTGCCATAGGTTCCACCGGAAGTTTTACTCCTGAATATTATCCTTATTGGCATAAAGTCCGTTATTATGAAATTCCCATTTCTCTTTTAAAACAAGGCGAAAATGAATTGGTTGTGGATATAGAATGCCGTGAAACACAGTTTAGGTGTGGTTTGTTTCGCTCTGTTCCCATTTTTGGCTCTCAAGATCAGATTAAAGATAAAATGATATTCGAAGATGTGAACCAAATTCTCATCGCTGCATTATTCTTTGGAATTTTTCTTCAACAAGCAATTGGTTATGCATTAAATCGATCTTCTAAATCTGGATTGTATCTGGCGGGAACGGCTGTATTTTTTGTTGGCTGGCGGTTACCCGTTTTAAATAAAATCCATTTTTTAATGATCCATCCAGAAATTCTGGTTCGATTGTTATTTTTTTGTCAGTTTTTATTTCCCGTCTTTATCATGTTATTTGTTCACACTCTTTTTGATAGGCGTATCACAAAACTTGCTGTGATTACATTTTTTTTAGATACCGTTCTTGGTTTTATTCAGTTGTTTTCTATGGATCCGGATAGTCGGTTTTATTTAGTTTATCTTTGGTATATATTACTCGCAATTAAAGTCCCCATTTTAGTTCAGCTATTGGCTAAAAATTATAAAAAAACAGCCGAGGCGGTTGTAGTTTCTCTCGGTGCCCTTGTTGCCACTTTTTTTGGGATTGCTGATGTCATCACTGATGTTGTTACCGGAAAAAATGCGTATTTAACACAATATGGAATTTTGACTTTTTTGTTTGCGGGTGTGTTTGCCATCGCTTTACAAAGTGCAAGGACAAGAAGAGAACTTAGAAATCTAAACGAATCTTTGGAAATGATTGTCACTCTTCGTACGCAGGAGTTACACAAACAATTTAAATTGTTACACGATGATTTGGTAATAGCAGCTGGTTTACAGTCAAAATTAATACCTCCGATGGAATTTAAACACAATTCACTGAGTGTTGCCTCTGTTTTTATGCCTATGGAAAAAATCGGAGGTGATTACTTCGATTACTACATTCATGAAGATGGATCCATTAGTTTTTTGTTATGTGATGTTCTGGGGCATGGAATTGCGGCAGCTCTCATTGCAAGTATGTTGAAAGTAAACTTTTTAGAGATTGCTCCAAAAGAAAAGGATCCTGCTACATTTTTATTAGAACTAAATCTAAAGATGTTACCTGTTGTTGAAAAGAATTACATCACTGCGGTTGCTTGTCACTTTGACTTAAAGAAATCTATAATCAAATATTCCGTTATGGGTCATCCAAGTCCTTATTTTATGAATGTTATTTCTAATTCCTTGGCGCCTCTTCCTGGACGAGGACCGATCATGGGTTGGAAAAAAGATGTTTTTGTCGAAACGTTTTCTAGGGATTTGAAGTCGGGAGACCGTTTCTTCTTTTATACGGATGGAATCACAGAGAGCCAAAATAAGAGTCGAGAATTATATGGAGAATCTCGCTTAAAAGAGCAGTTAGTCGGTGGATTAGATCTTTCTATTTCCGAATTAAATGAAAAAATCAAAAGTGATATTCGAAAATTCGCATTTCGTTTGTCAGATGACGTAACATACTTTACGATCGATATCAAATGAAAGCGATTTTGGACCGATTGGGAATTCGTCGGTTACTCAATTTAGGAGTCACCGAACAACTAGGGTTGGAAGCCTCTGTTCGCGTCCAACTTTCAAACCTAGTTGCTTTTTTAGGAATTATCTCAAACATTCAGTATTCTGTTTTTTTTGTCATTGCAGGTGCTCCGCATTACCAATTCATGAATTTGATTCATGCAATTGTAATTTCTTTATTGGTATTGGTTTTGTATTTGAATACGAAGGAAAGATATTCTTTATCACGAATCATATTGGTTTTTACAATTTCTGTTCCCTTGTTTTTTGTTTCGACTATTAGTTTTGGAACTTCCGGGGGGTTCTATTATTATTTCCTAATGTTTGCCATTGTTCCCTTTGTTCTTTTTTCTTATGAGGAAAAGTGGTGGATCCTTTTTGTCTTTCTAATGAACACAGCGTTCTATATTTGGTTTGAGTTTTTTGGTAGTCCTGGTTCGTTCGCCAAGGGAACACTTTTATATCATAAAGAAGTTCAAGACCTATTCCGTATCAATTCTGTTGTTTCTTGTTTATCTTTTGTTGCTTTGTTTATGTTTTATTTTTTAAGAAATATCAACAGAATCCAAAAAGAAATGATTCGAATCAATGACCATAAGGATCGAATTTTTTCTATCTTGGCTCATGATTTAAAAGGACCGATTGGAACTATGAGTACGTTTTTGGGTTATATCACAATTTCCTTACCTGAAAAAGAAGAACTTATATTTGCTTTGAACGAACTCAAAAAAAGTGCAAACCAAACTTATTTGGTATTAGAAAATTTACTAGATTGGGTTCGGAATGAAACGAAGAAGACCCAATGTAATCTAGAAAAATTGAATCTTTCTTTGATCTTAAAAAATGCATTGGATATACTCAATATGCAAGCAACTGAAAAAGGGATCTACTTTGAGACAAAAATCTCTGAAGAACATTTTATTTACTGTGATGAACGAATGACTGCTACTGTGTTGCGTAATATTTTATCAAATGCGATAAAATATTCTCATCCAAATGGAAAGGTTTTGATTGAAGCAGAGCCTGTTTCTCATTTTCTGAAGATTTGTTTTGAAGACCATGGGGTTGGTATGGCACAAGACCTTCTGGAAAAAATAATCGAAGGCAAACGTTTTGCTTCTGGGTTTGGTACTGTAGGAGAAAAAGGAACAGGTCTCGGTCTTCTTGTTTGTATGGAACTATTGAAGGAACAGGGAGGTTCGTTTCGGGTAACCAGTAAACCGAAAGAAGGTACAAAAATCACCATCCAACTTCCTCTCGCAGATTAAATTCATTTCTTTTTTTTTAAAGTTCGAGTCCAATCTTTAACTATGTGGCCATCTTTTTATTTTCGTTGGTTAACCAAATTTGTCCCGACGGGGACTGTGGAAATATACCCAGAACTATCAGATTCGTATGAAACGAATCTTCCGAATGTATTTATCATCGGGGACCTAACGGGAGTTCCGCTGCTAAAATTGGCGGCCGAAAGCGGAGTAAATGTTTGGAAACACATCAGAAATAATAAGACAAATTGTTTGGACGCAGTGATTATTGGATCTGGGCCTGCTGGTTTGTCTTGTGCCTATGAAGCCAGTCGTTTGGGAAAAAAATATGTGGTTCTCGAGGCAAACCTACCATTCCAGACCATCCAAAGTTATCCAAAACAAAAACCAATCTTTGCTGAACCCAAAGGCTTAGAACCTTTATCTAAACTTAAAATTCAAGATTCAATCAAAGAGGATTTGTTAGATTATCTCAATGCGTTACTAAAAAAAGAACCAATCGAATTACATTCTGGTAAACGAGTTTCTTCCATTCGGAATGATGGTTCTCTTTACATTGTAGAAACCGAAACTGGGGATTCTTATCTTACCCATTCCGTAGTGATTGCGATCGGAAAATCGGGTGACCCAAAAAGGTTAGGTGTGAAAGGTGAATCGAGTCCTTCTGTATCTTACCGTCTCTTCGATCCTTCTGATACCAAGGATAAGTCTATTGTAATCGTCGGTGGCGGTGATAGTGCCGTCGAAGCCGCTATCGCATGTTCAAGTTATGCGAATGAAGTAGTTTTGATTCATAGAGGAAAGGAGTTTCCAAGGGCGAAAGAGGAAAATAGAAAAACTTTAGAGGTGAAGGTTCAGGAGGGAAAAATAAAACTTCTTATGGAAGCAGAGGTGACTGAAATTTCTGAGCAAAATATTTTTGTGAAAACTATTCTCTCATCTATCAAACTAAAATCTGATTTAGTTTATGTTTTGATTGGAACAACACCGCCAATTTCGTTTTTAAAAAAAATAGGAATCAAAATCCAAAATGAAAAATCATTTTCGGATTGGGTAGGATTCTCTTCTCTTTTTTCATTCGCTGTTCTTGCCTATTTCGGAAAAGCTTCTTTCTATGGACCGGGCTGGTTCTCCCCATTAGCCACAGCCTTCGCTAGTATATCGGTTCTTTCTTTGTCCCTTTTTGTTTATTTAAAGCTCAAGGCTGGACTCGGTGCTTTTCAACCTTGGGTTTTTATAAGAAACACCTATCTCCTCGGAGCCTTCGTTTATTTTCTTTATGTGTATCTGGCAGCTACTTATTTCAGTCATACTCTTTTTGGAAAGTATCCTTCCTTCCACTATACTATGTTATACTCTCTAACCATATTGGTTTTTGGAGTTCGAAGGATTTTAGTTCGGAAAACGGATTATATTTTTTACCAAACACTTAGTTTGATTTTTATACAGGTTTTATTTTTGTTTTTGTTGCCTGAATTGATTTTACCTGCTCTGGGAGATTTGGGTTACTTAGGTAGCCCCGAAGGATATATCCGTACAGAGATTTTTCCGAATGATGCGTATTGGAAAGCATACGGATTTATTTTGGCCTGGCCCTTAAGTATGGGGGTTTTGTATGATAGTGGAATCACCAATTTCTGGTTAGGTTATGGAATTCTCTTCAGTTTTGTATTCATTCCTTTGCTGGTTTATCGGTATGGAAAGGGTGCTTATTGTGGTTGGATTTGTTCTTGCGGTGGCCTTGCGGAAACATTAGGTGATGAACATAGACAAAAGATGCCTCACGGAAAATGGGCTTATCGATTGGAACACTCTGGACAATACATCTTGCTCGTTGCTTTTCTCCTTACGCTACTCAAGTTAGTTGGAGTCTACGGTAAGCTAATGGATCCAAGTTTAGTCATGAGTGAGGCTATTGCTGATTCTGTAAAATGGATTTATGATATCGTTGTAGATATTGGACTTGCAGGTGTAGTGGGTGTTGGTTTTTACTTTCTGTTTTCTGGACGGATATGGTGTCGGATGTTCTGCCCTCTGGCATCCCTAATGCATATTTATGCTAAGTTCAGTCGATTCCGAATATTTTCCGATAAAAAGAAATGTATCTCTTGTAATATCTGTACAAAAAATTGCCATCAAGGAATTGATGTTATGGGTTATGCCAGCCGAGGAATTCCAATGGATAGCGTACAATGTGTGCGTTGTTCTGCTTGTGTGTCTCTTTGTCCGACCGATGTATTGGAATTTGGACAGTTGACTGCTTCTGGAGTTCGGTATGACTCTATTCAGGCAAAGTTACGGAAATAGAACTTGAACAGTTTAAGAGAAGACATCGAAACTCTTTTTGTTGAGGGTGTTCGTGCCGCAACACCCAAATTTCTTTCGTTAGAGTTTTGGAACCAACATTCCGAATTAAAGAAAATTCTAAACAATCCAGATAAAAAAACTTATGTTTTTGCTCTAGGGAAAGCAGCTTATGCAATGGCACTGTCTTTTCAGGAATATTTTTCAGTCGATGCAGGTTTTATCCTCACAAAATACGATCACCTTCCAGAAGAGATCAGATCCAAAGGTCAGATGGGGGTTTGGAAATGTAGAGAGGCATCTCATCCTATCCCAGATACAAATTCCGAATTATATTCTCGCGAAGTTTTACAAGATCTTTTGGGTTTAGATGAAAACCACCAATTGGTTGTTTTGTTATCGGGAGGAGGGTCTAGTTTATTCGAAATTCCAGAACTTGGATTTAGTATAAATGATGTAGTCCAATTAAATCAAACTTTATTAAGACAGGGACTTCCCATCCATGAGATCAATGCGGAGAGGAAAAAATATTCTGCTGTAAAATCAGGTAAGTTATTAAAACTTTTGAATCCAAATTTGAAGGTTTATACTTTTGCGATCTCTGATGTATTAGGTGACGATCCATCAATCATTGCGTCAGGACCAAGTTATCCTGGGAGTGAGTATTATATTATGGGGAATTTATCTGCCTCCCTAGCTGCTATGAAAAAAAAAGCAAAGATGTTAGGTTTCGAGGTTAAAGTCATTTCTGACGTTTGGGACCACTCTAGTGAAGATACCGCAGAACTTATGTTTAACGAATTTATAAGAGCCAAAAAAAATGATAAAAAACAAGCCATTTTACTAGGTGGTGAAATGGTTTGTCCAGTTCTTGGAGATGGCAAAGGGGGACGTAACCAAGAGACTGCACTTCGAATGGCCATCCTTACAGGATCTTTAGATAAAGATAGGGATTGGATGTTTCTTTCGTGTGGAACGGACGGAACAGATGGACCCACCGATGCTGCCGGTGGGATTGTAGGACCAGAAACTTGGGAGGAAATGAAGGCAAAAGGTTGGGACGCAAAGAGAGAACTTAATCGATCCAATTCTTATCCCATATTAAAAGATACAAATTCCCTTCTTTTCACAGGTGCCACGGGAACCAATGTAAATGATCTTTTGGTTCTTTTATTAGCGGAAAGGAATTCCTAGTTTCCGATTTTGTCCTGACCAGTAAATTTGAAAGAGTGGATTTTGCCACCGACTCCTTCCAATCTTAGAATGTATCAATTCTTCATCTACTTTCTTGAGTATATTGACATGGTCTTTTAGAAAACGCCATTGGACTTCTTCCTTTTTCTGAGGAGATAGGAATTCTTTTGAGATATTAAAAACCGATTCTTGTAACCCAATCAATGCAGGAACTAATATAGAACGAACTGCTTGGTAATCAAAATTTGATTTTCTCGCAATTGATTCGTGTAACCACCATAAGGTTTCTGAATAGGCTTGCTTTGATAATAGACTAGAAGAATCCAGGAAATTTTTTGTCCCAAAAAAGAAGGGTTTAAACAAACTTAAACAAGGAGTAGAAGTCCCTGTATAAAACACTCTAAGTGGATCTTGGTTGGTTTCTGAGGTATCCCATTCTACAATTAGACTTCCGTTCGTTTGGTTCGGAGTAGTGGGGCCTGTTGCATGTAAACAGAGAGACTTCATCGAAGAAGAAGATGGCTCAAATTCGTCCGTTTCAACGAAATGTGTTTTTAAAGTTTCCATTGCCTGTTTGGCTGTATAACTAGCCGTTTCTTTCTCTAAATTCTCTGCCGTGTTTTCGTGTAATTTTCTTCTGTCTTTACAGTGACTCATGTATGTGTAAAACTGATCACTAAAATGATCTTTAAAAGAAAAATCTCTATTGGATGTCTTTCGTAATTTATCAATTAGATTAGGAGAAGAGTAGTCAAAGTCGGAACCAATGGTAAGTCCATTAGATATGGCATAAAACGAATCTATTTTTTTTGCCACCCAATACCTGTCAGCAGTTTCTAAAACGTAACCATCCTTACGGTCAGCAATAATGAAACTGTTATGATAGAAAAACGACTTATTTTCATACCCACCGCAAGCATCTTGTCCGTATTTCTCTAGTAATTCGGTGATAAGAAACAACCCATCTTTTGCAGACTTACATCGTTCTAATGCTAAACGAATTAGGTCCATTCCAGTTAAACCATCGTTTTTTTTAGAAATTTTTAAGTTCGTAAAAACTGCTTCATTTCCAATACAAAGACCAAATTCATTCACACCCATTTCAGCACCCCACATATGGAAGGGTTTACTTAAAAAAACTTCATAAGTAACGGGAGTTTGGGGAATTTCTATATAAGTTGTACGTAATAAAGAACCTTTTTTATGTTCTAAACGAGGAACGTGAAGTATGGCTTGTGCTTCGTTTGGTTCGCGATCCGAGTTTTTGGCAAAGATTCTTTTTTGAGTCTTGGTAAATTTTTCAGTGGCAAGAGAGGTGTCACACATTCTAGAATGTTAAACAGATTTCTTTTAAAATACAAGACCAAATCAAATAAGAATATGCCTTCGATTCCAAAACAAATTTCAGAATACATCCTCATGGGGTTAACCCAGGAACAAGTCAGAAAAAACCGTACGAAGTACGGTGCCAATGAAATCAGCTCCTCCAAAAAAAAAGGAATCTTTCAGATGTTATTGGGAGTGGTAATGGAGCCGATGATTTTGCTTCTCATTTCCATAAGTATTGTCTATTTGCTTTTGGGCGATCGGGGAGAGGCATTGTTGTTATTGTTCTCTGTTGTGGGGATCATAACGATCACTTTTTACCAAGAGAAAAAGACAGAAACGGCAATCTCAGCTTTACGTTCCTTAGCGAGTCCGAGGACTAATGTCATCCGAGACCAACAAATCATTCGCATCGAAGGAAAAGATGTAGTCTATGATGATTTGTTGATTTTGAACGAAGGGGATAGGGTCCCTGCTGACTCTGAACTTGTATCCGATCGAATGTTTTCCTGTGATGAATCTCTCCTTACTGGAGAATCAGTACCAGTTACCAAATCACAATCAAATCCAGTCTTCTGCGGTTCGTTAGTTGTTAGTGGGGAAGGGGTTTGCCGTGTGAAGGCAGTGGGGAATCATACCGAGATCGGTAAGATTGGGCGAAAAATTGCTGATGAGGCCATTGGCAGAACTTTACTTGAGGTAGAGGTCGCACGTCTAGTTCGTAACCTTTTTATCGTTGCAGCCTCATTGTGTGTGATTCTTGCTCTCTACTTCGGGATTGTCAAAAGCCAATGGTTACAAGGATTACTTTCTGGACTGACACTTGCCATTGGACTCATGCCAGAAGAACTTCCTTTGGTAATGACCATATTCTTTGCGTTAGGTGCATTTCGTTTGAGCACTAAAAATGTTTTGGTAAGGCGTTCTTCCATCATTGAAACTTTAGGAGCAGCTACAGTTCTTTGTTCCGATAAAACGGGGACGATTACTCAGAATAAAATGAAAATTGGGATAGTTGTCACAGAATCGGAAACTGTCGAATTGAATCCCAATTCAAATCTGTCAAAGGAAACAAAAAATTTACTCCATATTGCTTACTGTGCTTCCAAACATCCTAGTTTCGATCCAATGGACATTGCAATCTCCGATTGTTTGGTTTTATTCCATGAAAGAGAGGATTCCGCTTTATTATCAGTCCAAGATTTTCCATTAACACCAGACCATTTAACAATGGTTCGTGTTTTGAAAGAGGGTGAAACGTACGTTAGTTATGCAAAAGGATCTCCCGAAGCAATTTTTGATTTGTGTAAATTTAATTCTTCTGAATTGGATTTTTGGACAACTAAAACCAATGAATTGGCAAATAAAGGTTTTCGAGTTCTTGGTGTTGCTAAATCCAAGTCTCCTTTGAATGAGATTCCCGAGGAAAGAAATCATATCGATTATTTGTTTTATGGTCTATTGGCATTTTTAGATCCGATTCGAGAAATAGTTCCTTTAGCTGTCAAAACTGCTTATGATTCTGGGATTCGGGTCATAATGATCACGGGTGATTATCCAGAAACGGCAAAGAACATTGCAAGTCAAATTGGGTTGAAGCAATCCGACTTGGTATATACGGGAAAAGAATTTTCGAATTTGAGTGAAGAGGAGATGCAAAAAGTCATACGCAAGTGTAATGTTTTTTCAAGAGTGAGTCCTGAAGACAAATGGCGCATTGTGCGGATGTTAAAAGCCGATGGTGAGATTGTTGCCATGACTGGAGATGGAGTGAATGACGCACCTGCACTACGTACTGCAAACATTGGTGTGGCTATGGGTGAGAGGGGAACGGATGTAGCACGTGAGGCTGCCGATATCGTGTTGTTAGATGATTCTTTTTCTTCCATATTGGAATCTGTTCGAATAGGAAGACAAATTTTTGATAACTTAAAAAAAGCTTTGGGTTATCTCATTGGCGTTCATATCCCGATAGTAGGTATTACTTTTTTTCCAATTATTTTCGATTGGCCGATCATAGTACTATCGGCAATCCATATTGTATTTATGGAAATGGTAATCGACCCGACTTGTACAATCGTTTTTGAAAGGGAATCAGCTGAATCTGATTTGATGAAAAGAAAACCGAGGAAAACCAAAGAACCTTTGTTAGATCGTGAATTGTTCATCAACTCACTCATTCAGGGGGCATTTTCCCTGTTATCGGTTGTGTCTTCCTATTGGATTACTGAATTGTTCCTAAAGGGAACTTCTTCGCCCAAGGTGGTGAGTACGGCGACTTTTGTTACATTAGTATTTTCTAATTTATTTTTAATCCTAGCTAACAGGTCGTTGCATGAGTCTATGTGGAGCCGGATGCGAATGCCCAATCCAATCATTCGTTATGTCTTTGCTGGAACTATCGGTGTACTAGTTTTATCTATGTATTTGCCCGGAATGAATACAATGTTCCGGTTTGTCCCACTTAATTTTCTGCAGTTTTCATCAGCGATACTGGTTGCATTTGTGGGGGTAATACTCTACGATATGACAAAAGTTTTAGTTTCCAAATTACTTCGTGGCTGACATGGACGTAGTCTGTTTCTAAACTTAGTAAAAGCTTATGATAGAACTCTTCTTCCCTAAAAAGTATTCTGCCCTCTGTTTAAAATCTGCGTTTTTTGGTTTTTTTGCCCATACGGGTTTTGTCCGCGGGTTACAGGAAATTGGCTTTAAACCCGCAGTGGTCACAGGTTCCAGCTCTGGTGCTATGATCGGTGCTTTGTATGCAACGGGAAGAGAGATGGTCGACTTTGAATCTCTTGTTTTGGGATTGCGAAAAAAAGATTTTTGGGAAGGAAATTCCCTGACTATGCTTGGCCGGTTGCTGCGAAAAGGCTTAAACGGCTACAGCGGAGTTTTGACTGGCAAAGCCACGCGTGACATTTTATATCCATATCTTGGGAATAAAAAGTTTTCTGACTTACCTATTAAACTAGGAATAGCTGTATCCAATCTTTCCAAAAACAAACGAGAACTCATAACAGAAGGAAACGTACTCGATGCAGTAATGGCATCCATTGCCTTTCCTTTTTTGTATGAAGTCCAAGAATTTCAAGGAGAAGAGTTTTTGGATGGTGGCATCGGTGATGGTGAACCCATCAAAGAATTAATTTTAGATCCAAGTATCGACCGCATTGTAATCCACCAAATCAACAATCACAGACCATTAAGTCGAAATACCATGAAGCGAGCGTTAGATGCTTCTGTCCAAATTATTGAATCTGAATCCGAGGACTTAAAATCTTTATTGGCAAAAGAAAAAGGGAAAAAACTCATTCGATTAGAAACAAACACTCCTTATTTATCTCCTAATGATTTTTCTAAGGGTAAATTTGCGCTTGCCGAAGGTAGAGGAACTGCCTACCGACACAAGGCTGAGATTTTGGGAGATTTAGAATTACCTGTATTTGGTTTTTTTAATCAATAATAAATACAATGGACATTCAAAAGAAACTCAATGTTTTGATCGTAGAAGATTCTCTTGCTTCTTACAAAGCAATTGTGTCGGTCCTTCAAAACTTTGGTTTTTCTATTTTTGCCGAAAGGGCCGAGTGGAAAGCAGAATTTGAACAACGAATCAAAGATGAAACTTGGGATATCATCATTTCTGACTTTTACCTGCCTGATTTTGATGGCCGTTATGTCATCTCTAGAGTCAAAGAAATCAATCCAGATTTACCTGTGATTTTAGTGACAGAATTTCTTCCAGAGGAAGCCGCTTCTGAATTTCTCAATTTGGGTGCAGCAGAATTTTTGCCAAAGTCTTCTATCATTAAACTTCCGTTTGTTGTAAATCGTGAGTTAGAAGCTTACAGATTGAAAATTTCCCAAAAAAAAGCTTGGGACATGTTGGTTCATGGAGAAGAATTATTAACTCGTTCTCAAAAGATTTCTCATCTTGGTCATTTCGAAGTTATTTTTCCAGAAAAGAATACCTTATGGTCATTAGAGTTGTACCGAATTCTGGGTTTTGATTTCGGTGAAATTCCGCTTATGGAAAAGGTATGGTCACTCCTCGACCCAACTGAACATGAGCATATCAAAATAGTATGGGAAGACCTTTTAAAAGATAATCATTCTAAAGAAATGATTGTTACTTTGAATACTAAAGTGGGAAAGAAAAAAGCAAATCTTTGGTTGGAAGCCGAAAGGTTCGAAGAATCGAGGTTTCGTATTTTTGGAACCATTCACGATATATCTGATCTTTCGGAATTAGAACATTCTATTCAACTCAACGAACAGTTGTTTAAAGGTATTTTTAATAATTCGTCACAAGCAATCTTTCTTTTGGACTTACAGGGTCACGTGATTCGTATGAATCGCACTGCTGTATTGTCTTTTGAACGAGACGAAACAGATGTCCAAGGATTGGAATTGATACGATCTATTTTTTCAAACTCGGATCAAGAATCGATCAAAAAATTAACCTATGGAATGAAACTTGCCTTAAAGAATCAGAGTTTTGAGGTATTTGTAAGTTATAGTTTGTTAGATGGACGAGAAAAATATTTTGATTGCGATTTCTATTCGCTTACCGATTCTTCTGGAAAAATTTTATACATTGTACTCGAAGCAAAGGACATCACTGAAAAAATTGTCCTAGAAAGAGCTTATGCCCAATCACAAAAATTGGAAGCTTTAGGGACCTTTGCTGGTGGGATTGCTCATGACTTTAACAATCTTCTTACGCCAATGTTGGCCTATGTTTCTTATTTAAATTCTGAATGGTCTAAAACTGAAACAAACGAAGCAATCCAAAAGTCTTTACCGGCCATTGAAGGAATTTCGAAATCGTTAGACAGGGCAAAAAATTTAATTCAACAAATATTAACTTATTCTAAAATTGATAATTCCATTTCCAAACAATTGGATCTTCGTGAACATCTTTTGCAGGTTTTACAAGAGGTGCGAACAGTATCTTCCAATCAAATCACGTTGTTTACAGATTTGGGGAATGAGCCTGCCTACGTGAATGCAGATCCAATTCAAATTTTCCAAATTCTTTCTAATCTTTATGAAAATGCCGTCTTTGCGCTGCAAGAAAGCCCGAATCCAAAAATTACAATCTCTCTCTCTAAAATCTTATATGAAAAGTCTGAGTTACTTCATGTGGGATTTATGAAAAACACTGAGTATTGGAAGTTGGGATTTGCTGATAATGGTTCGGGTATATTGCCGGAAATTATAGAAAAAATTTTTGATCCATTCTTTACTACCAAAGGTGGTAAAGGAACCGGGCTTGGGTTGCCCATCATTTATGGAATTATGGTGAAGATGGGAGGAACTATACTTGTTAATTCTAGTGTCGATAAAGGAACAGAATTCGATTTATATTTCCCAGCTTGGAAGACAATGCTTTAATCAATTGACAAATTCATTCTGTTGTTTTATTTAATGGTGGTTCCATGAATTACTTCCTGAGAAAACACTTTGATTCCCTCTATATAGGATTTCTCTGGGGACTTTTAGTATTACTTTTCTTTTCTTCCTTTTTCTTCTTTTACCAAGTATACGAAAGTCGGATGGATCGAAATTCATTTGAAGAGAAGAACCGTTGGAACACTCTGTTAAATACTTATTCATCGTATCTGAAAGATGCTGAAACTGGAGTGCGTGGATATCTTCTTGCGGGCGATCCTGAGTTTTTGGAACCCTATAAAAATTCCTTATTACATATTTCTACTATTGAAGCGGTTCTTCGTGCGGAATGTGAGCCTATGTATAGAATTGAATTGGAAGCCATCATTCGTGCTAACCAATTAAAATTAGAATATGTTCATAGTTTTGTTAAAAACTTTCCCCAAAAACGGCCGCAAAAAAAAGATTTTATCGAAAGCAAAAGACGGATGGATGTTTTCCGTATGGCAGTGAATAAACTTCTGGATCAGAAGTTAGAGAAAGAAAATATCGAAAGAGAAGAAAATCGTAAATATACGATTCGCTTGGTTGCGATATCCGGTGGATTGTTTTTCGTTTTATCCTTATTTATATTATGGATGATATTTCTTTTAAAAAGAAATGCAAAGGTCTTAGTAGAGAAGGAGTTGATAGAAGACCGTTTATTTGAAATCGA
The DNA here is from genome assembly GCF_000332515.2 of Leptospira wolbachii serovar Codice str. CDC. Lineage (NCBI taxonomy): Bacteria > Pseudomonadati > Spirochaetota > Leptospiria > Leptospirales > Leptospiraceae > Leptospira > Leptospira wolbachii. The sequence continues at coordinate 208,415 of NZ_AOGZ02000013.1, read as the reverse complement.
TGATTTATACCAAAATTCACCCGTTGGTTTTCACAGTTTAGATGCAGATGGCTTTTTTGTAAAAGTCAATCGAACGGAACAGGAGTGGTTGGGTTATTCTGAAGAAGAATTGATCGGGAAAATCAAGTTGTCTGATTTACTTACCGAAGAAAGTAAAAAGATATTTCAAAATAACTTTCCCGTTTTTAAAAGTACAGGACGTATCGATAATTTGCGATTTGAAGTGATTCGTAAAGATGGAAGTTCTGTATTTTTAAACGTTTCGGCAACAGCAATTTATTCAAAAAACAGAGAGATGGTTCGATCTCGTTCGGTTTTACTTGATATTTCCCAAATGGTTTTATATGAAAGGGAACTGATTGATTCGCGGATTCGTGCTGAGGATGCGAACCGTGCGAAGTCGGAATTTCTTTCTAGTATGAGTCATGAACTGAGAACGCCTTTAAATGCAGTGATTGGACTCTCTATGTGGCTTATGGAGGACAATCCAAAACCGGAACAAGTTGAATACCTTAAAAACTTGCGTTTTTCTAGTGAAACACTTCTTACATTGATCAATGATATTTTAGATTTTAATAAAATTGAAGAACGTATGATTATTATTGAGGAGATTGATTTTAGTCTTAAAGATTTTATCAGTTCTGTTTCTTCTTCCTTTGCAATTAAGGCGAAAGAACAACTCCTGTCATTTCGAGCAGAGATTGATGAAAATTTACCAGAATATATTTGTTTTGATCCCACTCGTATGCTGCAAGTCCTAAATAATTTATTGTCGAATGCGGTCAAGTTTACCAGAGAAGGTGGTATCATACTTCGTGTTTTATTAGTATCAAAAAACGACAGTCAGGTGGTGATCCGATTTGAAGTAGAGGATACGGGGATTGGAATTGCGCCTGATAAACGAAAATATGTGTTTGAAAAATTCACTCAAGCAAATCAGGACACGACACGAAAGTTTGGAGGTTCAGGCCTAGGTCTTGCGATTTCAAAAGGACTTGTTGAGTTGATGCATGGGAATTTAGAATTGGAATCAGAGTTAGGCAAAGGGTCGAGGTTTTCCTTTTCCTTCCCTTGTAAAATTGGAAAATTAAACTCATCTGCTTCTATCCATCAATTGAAGGAAAAATCTTCCGATTTATCAGGAAAACGAATACTCATTGCAGATGACATCGAAATCAACCGATCTATTGTGGTTCGCTTTTTAAAACGATGGGGAATTGAAACTGAAGAGGCTGCCGATGGAGAAGAGGTGCTTCTTAAATTGGCAAATGGTAAAATTGATTTGATTCTTATGGATTTACATATGCCCAATTTGGATGGTTATATGGCCACAAAACGCATTCGAGAGAATCCTGATTGGAAGAACCTTCCCATTATTGCTTTAACAGCGTCAGCCCAATTGGAAACAAAAGATAAAATCCATGCAGAAGGAATGAATGATTTTATATCTAAGCCATTTTATCCCAATGATTTATATAAGAAACTAGCTTATTGGATATCTACTTAAGTTTCTTTCTCTAAAGAAATTGCTAATATTGTAATGTCATCGTCAGATCGTTTTGACTTTTGAAATTTTTCCACTTCTGTGATTACATGATCACAGATTGTTTGCGGATCATGTTCTGCTAAAGTTTGTAGTAGGTTAAAAAAACGCTCTTCACCAAATAATTCTCCAGTAGTGGCATTCCTTGCTTCAATCACACCGTCGGTAAATAAAACCAAGGTTCCTGAATTGGGAAGGGGGAGTGTTTTTTCAACGATCTGTGATTCTATATACTCGTTAATTGCTCTTCCATAACTTGTGATATGTTCTAAATTCCCCTTCCGATCTAAATATACCATCGGATGGTGTCCTGCATTGGCAATTTTCATGGTTTGTTTTTCGGGATGTAGATATACAAAGAAGGCACTTAAAAAATGACCAGAGAGAGAACTTAGTAGTGACAATCGGATTCTCTCCGCAGCATAAGCAGGTTTATCTAAAGAATCATCCCAAATTTGTAAGGAAACCTTTGTCATGGATGCAATCATCGCTGCCGGAATTCCATGTCCAGAAACATCACATAAAAATAAGCCAATCTCATGATCTTTTACAATGATTTGAACAAAATCACCTCCTATATCGGAAGCTGGTGAATATCGAAATCCTAACGCATGACCATTGGCATGAGTTCGTTTCTTAGGCAAAAGACCATTTTGAAGTTTCTGCGCGATTTTTAATTGTAGATCAATTTCCTGTTTTTCTTCTGTTGCCTTTCTGTAATCCGATACTTTTAGAACTAATGCCATAGATAAAAAGAAAACCTCTATCGCAGAACCTAATGGTAGTGAATAAGAAGACAAATGAATTGGTCGAATCCAACCTTGGACAGTGAGTGAATTTAAAGCGCCTCCGATAAGGATGGATCCAAATGCAAATAGGAAAAGGATTACCTCTAGTTTCTTTTTGCTTTTGAAAAATGCCATCATAGAAATCGACAATGCCAACATTATAGGGATAATGACGAGTGTTACTCCTAGTCGGATGAAGTTTCTTAGCTCAAGGAAAAAAATTGAAAATATTAAAGATATAAATAGAAGGATAAATCCTTTTGTTAGTTTTGTTGCTTTGGGGAAATTTTTCTCTGTCTCTAAAAATTCAATGGTGAATAACAATCCAAATACAGAAGTCAAATAAATAGTGATTGGAAAAAGATAGTTTTTCCAAGTATGTGAATTGCCTATCTCAATGTACTGCATAAACCCAGTTGAGAACGAATTGATTAAGAGCACTGTTGCTAGGTAAAAGAAATAATAGAAAAATTTTCTATAACGTAAAGTATGTGCTAAAAATAAACTAAAGAGAAACATCATAAACCCCGCACCGAAGTATGCGGCAAAGAAGATGTCCTGTTTCTTTGAAAATGCGATAAAACTTCTAGAGTTATAAACTGAAACAAAATTAAAGATTGGATTGGCAGAGTTTATTTTTACATAGATAGTTCTTGTTTCATCCGGTGATAGGGTAATAGGAAAAGCCGGGATGTGAGAATAAATTGGTTTGTTTCTTTGAAGAACTTGCTCCCCTGAGACTTGCGTGATCCAATTTCCTTTCACCTGAGTATGTAACTCAAATACATCTACTACCGGACTTGAGAAGTGCAAAAAGAAAGTATGGGGTAAGTTCCCGTAATGGATCAGTGTAATTCGTATCCACAAAGGATCTTTCAAGCGCGGAAATGAAATCGTTGCTTTCGGATTGGGGCGCCAGATTGTATCTTCCCTTAAAATTCGATCCAAACTAGATTCTTTTTCGGGAACGATAACATATTCAAAATACTTTCCTATGTCCCTATAGTTTTTGGATTCTTCTATGGAAAGAGGAAAGGACCGAAGGGGGGCATTGAAAAGTAAAGTGCTGATGACGAGTAGAAGCCAGACAGAGGAATTTCTCTTAAGAAACAGCGTTTTCTTTTCCACCTTGGTCCTTCCCCGGTTGGCAGTTCCCGAATGGGGAAAATCAGAGGACAAGTGGAAAAAAGAAAGGCGGTTTCGAAACATTTGTACTATAATAGGACGAGTTTTGGAGAGAGAAAGTGAATTTCCTTAAAAAACTTGTATTAAGAACGTAAAATTGGCAGTCTAACGTCTAGAGTGCTAAGAGAGGGGAGAGGCTATGAAACAATATGATTCCAACGTCCAAGGAGCTTTGGACATTGCACAAACAGAAGCTATGAGGAGACAGAATACAGAAATCACTCCTTACCATTTGGTTTGGGGTTTTATGACCCTACCGACTTCTGTTTCTGGAAAAACATTAATCAAATATAAATCTACAGTAGATGAGTTCTTAAAGAAACAAGCTAGGGCTTCGGCAGAGATTCCTTTTGAATCCCTCCGAACTTCGCCAAAACTGGCCCAGTGGTTCACAATGGCTTCCTCTCGGGCCGCAGAAAATGGCCGAGAGGAATTGAAAGAAGCAGACTTCTTAAAGTTTTTACCGCAGGTGTTACCAGAATTAAAAATCAATTATGAAGATTTACAAGTGAAGGAAACCGATGAAGAGGTTCCCAATTTTCTTGTGAACTTGAATGATTTGGCCCGCGAAGGAAAACTCGATCCAGTCATTGGAAGGAGTAAAGAAATCCGTTCGGTGATGGAAATTTTAGGACGAAGATCAAAAAACAATCCTGTGTTAGTTGGTAGTGCTGGTGTTGGAAAAACAGCCATCGTCGAGGGGCTTGCGGAACAGATTGTGAAGGGACGAGTACCCGATGTCTTAAAAGGAAAAACAATTTTTTCTCTGGATATGGGCCAGTTGATGGCGGGAACGAAATACCGTGGTGAGTTTGAAGAAAAATTAACTGCCATGCTTCGTTACATCAAAGGCCAAGCAGGAGAAGCCGTTCTCTTTATTGATGAGATCCATCAATTGGTTGGTGCTGGAAAAACAGATGGGGCCATGGATGCTGCCAATCTTTTGAAGCCAGCTCTTGCTCGCGGAGAGTTACATTGTATTGGAGCCACAACTCAAGATGAATTTCAAAAATACATTTTGGGTGACCAAGCATTGGAAAGGAGATTCCGTGCGGTTCCTGTAAATGAACCAAGTAAGGAAGATGCGATTGAGATACTTATGGGAATACGTGATAAACATGAAATTCATCATGGAATTAAGATTTCGGATGAAGCTATCTATGCATCAGTTCTTCTTTCAGACCAATACATCACTGATAAATTTTTACCAGACAAGGCGATTGACTTAGTTGATGAAGCTGCTTCTGCCTTGAAACTTTCTGCGGAAGCTATGCCTACGGAACTTGTGGAATTGGAAAGTGAAATTCGTTCTAAAAAAATCTTTGCTCAGGTGGAAAAGAAAAACGAAGACATCTTGAAGGAAATCGAAGGTTTAGAAAAAAAATTCGAAGAGGGAAAAGTTATTTGGGAAAAGGAAGTCAACTCGCTAAAACAAATTGCTTCTATTAAAAATAAAATTGATCGAGTGAAATTTGATTTGGATGCAGCACAACAGAGAGCCGATTATACAGAAGCTTCTCGTTTAAAATATGCCGTCCTTCCTGAATTGGAAAAAGAATTGGGTAATTTTCAAAATAGTTGGATTTTGGAAAGAAATCATATAGCTGCTGTTATCGCTAGACAAACGGGAATCCCAGCAGAAAAGATTTTGAAAACAAAACAAGACCATTTACTTCATTTGGAAGAAGATCTAAATACGGTTGTGTATGGCCAAAAGGAATCCATTCGAGAAATTGCCGATACTCTACTCACCTCTTATGCGGGGATTTCTTCTGAGTCACGACCCCTTGGTTCCTTTTTGTTAAAAGGTCCTACAGGAGTAGGAAAAACTGAGACTGCCAAAGCAATCGCAAAGTTTTTGTTCGATCAAGAAACCAATTTGGTTCGTTTGGATCTCAGTGAATATTCAGAAAAACATTCGGTTGCAAAATTGATTGGTGCGCCTGCGGGGTATGTTGGTTACGAGGAAGGGGGAATCCTAACAGAAGCGATTCGAAGAAAACCATACTCTGTCGTTCTTTTTGATGAAGTGGAAAAGGCACATCCTGATTTTTCCGATATTCTACTTCAGATTTTAGATGAAGGTAGATTGACTGACAACAAAGGTAGAACGATTAACTTTAAAAATACCATTGTGATTTTGACTACCAACTCTAAAAATATTGAATCCGACTTTAAACCGGAAGTATTGGGAAGATTGGATGCGATTTTGACCTATCATTCGTTAGATTCTTCGATTATGGAGAAATTAATCGAAAAACAATTGAGACAATTGAATGAAAGGTTAAAGGTAAAAGGGATTGTGATTGAACTTTCCGAAAGTACAGAACACATTCTACGCGAACAAGGATTTGATCCAAAATTTGGAGCAAGACCCTTGGGAAGTGTGTTTAACCGGATTGTGAATCGACCTTTGGCAAAAGAGATTCTATCGGGAACCATTGGTGAAGGAAGGTTTCGAGCCGATTGGAACGGGGAAGAATTGCAGTTTGCCTCCATTTCCGAATCTGTCGGATCCAAACGATAAATTTTAGAAATTCCTAAAGGGACACCCAACTGTAGTAAAACTATAGTTGGGTTTTTTTAGTCTAAGGGTTACTTTATGTCAAACTTAGAAATCACAACTACCTTACAGTCCAACCAAACGATCTCTGTGCCACAACTCGGGCTCGGAGTTTGGAAGTCCCGGCCGAAAGAATGTTTGGAAGCGGTAAAATCGGCGCTTTCTTTAGGATACCGGCATATTGACACAGCAGCCATTTATGGAAACGAAGCAGATGTAGGGACTGCCATTAAAGAAAGTGGCGTGAAGCGCAGTGATATCTTTCTCGTTACAAAACTTTGGAACGCTGACCAAGGGTATGATACCGCCTTACGGGCAATAGACGTTTCTCTAAAGAAATTAGGAACGGACTATGTAGATATGTATTTGATTCATTTTCCTGTATCTGGGAAACGAAACGACTCTTGGAAAGCATTGGAAAAAATTAAAGCAGAGGGAAAAGCTAAATCCATTGGGGTTAGTAATTTTATGGTCTCTCATTTGGAAGAACTTTTAAAAGAAACGGGAACGGTTCCTGCAATGAACCAAGTGGAATACCATCCCTTTTTACAAGACACAAAACTAAAAGAATATTGTATTCAAAAAGGGATTCTACTAGAAGCCTATAGTCCGCTAGCACATGGACAAAAGTTGGAAGACGCCCGAGTCACAAAACTAGCAAGCCAATATAAAAAATCCAATGCTCAAATTTTGATTCGTTGGTCTTTGCAAGTGGGTCATGTAGTCATCCCAAAATCGAAAAATCCAGAACGCATTCGAGAGAATGCAGATGTATATGATTTTGTTTTGTCGGATGCAGATATGAAAGAAATTTCCACCTGGAATGAAGACTTTCGCACTTGTTGGGATCCCACTACAGTAGAGTAGCGAATACCAACAAAGTATCTTATTTCTTTTCGAAGACAAGGACGGCCGACTGCCGGTTGTCCTTGGTCCCTAAATACCCATAACCGAAAGGAAAGGGTAGGGTTTTATCATTTGTAATCTCGCTCAAGTGTTTCAATTCTGGTTGGGTTTCTGGGACAACAGCCCCAGATAAATTCCAAGATCTCTCATAACGACCGAATACTTGGCGTTTCCAAGTATCTTCTGGAAAAAAACGAATTGGAAACCCCGACTCATCTTGAACCACAAACTCTGCATTCTTTAATAAGAGGTCCCTGATTAACTTTCTTTTTTCGCCATGAAATAAATATTCAGCAGATTTTGTAAAGATTCCCACGTTAGATAATTCAGAAAAATATTCATACAATCCGTCACCAGGAACTCCTTCATTGCCAATTAAGAATATTTTAAAGTAAGTAAGTGTTTCGTATTTTTTTAGTTTTGTATCAAAAAGAGAAATTGTGAATCCTTTATAAGTAATGCCTTTGCCAACAATCAATTCCTCTTTGGAATCCAGGATTTCTTTCCCCATTCTGCGAAGGAAGGCAACAAACACTGGGTAGGCGCCATTCAATTCTTTTTTCTTAGTTTCTTCCTTCATCTTTCTGTAAGTGAAATAGTTCCTTCCCGCTAAGTGGTCGGATAGATTCCGGATTCCTTGTTTTACAATTAATTTTTCTTTATCTGATAGGGAACTGTATTGGTTCGGGTAACCTGGATCTTCCAACCCAAATAAGATATAACGTTCACAATTCGGATAAAAGGAAAATAGATTCAGAACATCGATTCCACTAAAAGGGTAAATGACGGTTTTTACATTGGGTTTGTAATCTTTTTCTTTGAGATACTGACTGATAGTATTTTGTCTGTTGGTTAGTTGATTCCAGCTGAGATCCATTTCATTTTTATGAAGTGGATCAGAATCGTTAAGTCCGGCCCATTCCTCATAAAGAGGTGTTTCCCCAAGGGCGATTTCTGTTTTCTTTTCTTGGATTTGGCATTGGAAGGAAAATATCAATAAGAAGAGTAAAAGTTTATTTGTCATAGGTTTCGGAATGTATAAAGAACAATCTCTTAGAAGACAGTTTCCAGACATCCTTTTTCATAGAAGGACTTTGAATTTTCTTGGAGTATAGTGATTCTACCTTCCATGGTTTTTAGCAAAAAAAAACCGGTCCGGGGAAACCCCGAACCGGTCAATGGTTCCTAAAAAGAAAGCCGTGTTTATCTATTCTCCGACAGCAACGTCTCCGTCTGCTTCGGTGGAGAAACTAACTGGTTGTTTTGATTTTGTTTCTTTAGTTTCTTTCGGATCCCTTTCAATGGATTTTACTTCTCTTGTTTGGATCTTTGCTTGGTCCACAAGGGGAAGTCCATTGAGATCCCGAACTTGGTTTTCAATTTTGAATGCAATGTCTGGGTTTTCGAGAAAGAAAAGCCTAACTTGTTCCTTACCTTGACCGATTTTCTCTCCGCCATAGGAATACCAAGATCCCGCTTTACCGACGAGGTCATGACGAACGGCAAGATCAATGAGAGAACTTTCTTTATTGATTCCTGTCGCATACATGATGTCAAACTCGGCTTGGCGGAATGGGGGAGCACATTTGTTTTTCACCACTTTCACTCGAACGCGGTTTCCTACAGGCTCTTCCTTTTCTTTCAGAGTTTCGATACGACGGATGTCCAATCGGATGGATGCATAGAATTTTAAGGCATTCCCACCAGTAGTGGTTTCCGGACTTCCAAACATCACACCAATCTTCATACGGATCTGGTTAATAAAAATAACGGTAGTATTGGATTTGGAAATGGTTCCTGTGAGTTTACGAAGGGCTTGGGACATGAGGCGCGCTTGCAAACCCATGTGCGAATCTCCCATATCTCCTTCGATCTCCGCTTTCGGAACGAGAGCCGCCACAGAGTCGATTACGATGAGATCAATCGCATTGGAGCGAACTAAGGATTCGCAAATTTCTAATGCTTCTTCCCCGTTGTCCGGCTGCGCTACGAGTAGGTCGTCTACGTTCACTCCCAATTTTTTGGCATAGGAAGGATCGAGGGCATGTTCCGCATCGATAAAGGCGGCAATGCCTCCTTTTTTTTGTGTTTCTGCGATCGCAGAAAGAGTGAGTGTTGTTTTACCAGAAGACTCTGGTCCATAAATTTCTAGGATTCTTCCTGAAGGAAACCCGCCTATCCCCAAGGCGATATCTAGATCCAAAGAACCTGTAGATACTACGTTCATTTCAGACATACGTGTATCGGCACCAAGGCGCATAATGGAGCCCTTACCAAATTGTTTTTCGATTTGGCCTAGGGCAGCGTCAATGGCCTGCTTTCTTTGGTCGGTTTCTTTTTCTTGAGCCTTGTCAGCTTTCTCTTTTTTCATGAATCAAACGTTCTCCTAAAATCGGTGTTCCGAAAGACTGGGTAGGGGACTGGGCCGGATGGTTTTAAAAAACTTACCTGACCGACTCTTTCAAGGATGAACCCATCCCTCCCGAATTCCACTCTTTTTCTCTTCCAGATTGACTCCAGTATGCATGAGACCTGGGACAAATGAGGCGAGGGAGGGAATTTTTTCTGGATTATGTCTTTTTTTTTCCGTTTTCAACACTAAACAAAATGTAAGTACTTGTATAGTATTTTTTTGCCGTAGGAGAAAGAAAACTTTGCCGATAGTGTTTCTGTATGACCCTGCCAGCTCTTGAAGTCCAAATCCCCGACCATTTCCCGCAAGCCATGGCTGAACTCTTTCGCAGTTACCGGACCTATTTAAAAATCGAAAAAAACTATTCGGAACATACGTTATTTGCCTACCTTCGTGATTTGAAATTCTTCTTTGAGTTTTGTTTGAAAGAGGAAATCGACATTTTGACAGTCGATGTTTTAGATGTGCGGGCTTATTTTGCTGATTTAAAAGCCACCAAGAAACAAGACAAACGAACACAGAGTCGTAAACTATCTTCTTTACGTACCTTTTATAAATTTTTATTCCGAGAAGAAAAAATCGGAGCAAATCCCATCCTCCAGGTAAGTTTTCCAAAAACCAAAAAGAAATTACCTAAGAATTTTACACAAATTGAAACTGAAGACATTTTAGATTACGAAGATGGAGAGAAGGCGGAAGTTCTAGGAAAACGAGACAAAGCCATTGTGGAAGTTTTGTATAGCACGGGCTTACGTGTGTTTGAGTTAGTCAATGCAAAGTTAAGCGATCTCAACGAGGAATTAACTTCACTTAAGGTAATGGGGAAAAGGCGCAAAGAACGTTTCGTGTTTATTGGTGACGAGGCACAAGTTGCTTTAAGGGAATATTTGGAAGAAAGAGGCACCGCTGGCCCCGAGGAAATCTTTTTAAACCAACGTGGCGGTAAATTAACAACACGCGGGATTCGATACATTCTATCTGAACGTAGAACTGTAATGGGAATGGAAAAAGCCATAACCCCCCATAAATTCCGTCATACCTTCGCTACAGATTTATTGAATGCTGGGGCCGATATTCGCGCCGTACAAGAGTTACTTGGTCATGCTTCTTTATCGTCTACGCAAGTCTATTTAAGCGTATCGAGAGACCGTCTGAAGGAAGTGTATCGAAATGCTCATCCTCATGCGAAGAAATAAGAATTTGATTTAGTTTCCGCGCGGATAGATTCTCCCCGCCCTGAATTGGGAGGGGAACTAGACCCACCGCCCAATGACTTCCCTCTACCACAAATCCTTTTTTCCCGAAACCTAATTTCCCATTTTTTCCAAAAATCTTCCCATAAGTTCATCTTTTGAGGAAATTTTTGAAATAAATATAGTTGACTATAAAAATATTGTTAACTATATTTATGAAGTGCTTCCCAGTTCAAAAAATGATTCGGATCTTTTCAGCCAGTTTCCACTGAAGGAAAGAAAATTTGCTAAAACTCGAACCAATTTAACCTTTGCCTTTCTTTCTGAACTAGAGGTAAAACCCTTTGAGGAAATCAAAATCAAAGACCTATGTCAAATTGCAGAAATCTCAGAACCTACATTTTATAATTACTTTCCTGAAAAGGGAGATTTGATTCTCCACTACATTCAAATTTGGAGTTTGCAGGTCTCTGTTTTTGCAAAGGAAAAGAAACTAGCCGAGTCTGGATGGGGACAAATCTCCGCCTTATTTCGTTATACCGCAAAGGAATCAAAAAAAAATCCACGAGTTCTTTTGGAAATTATTTCTTTCCAAGCTAAAACAAGAAAATCACTACAACAGCCAAAACTCACAAAAGCCGAACGAGTGTTACTCTTCCCGAAGATCGTTGGAATTGAGGATTTAGCAGCGGACGGGGTCGAAGGAATCATTCGGAAAGCCCTCTCCGATGCTGCTAAAAATGGTGAACTTCCCGCATTTACTGATTGGAAATCGTTTTCGATTGCGATTGCTTCTTGTTTTTTCGGAGTTCCCATCCTTGCGTTCCAACTGAATCAAAACTTGGAAAAACTTTGGTCCGAGTCCCTTTATTATTTGTGGAAGGGTGCAGGTGGAAAAATAAAAGAATGAATTTTTTGTAAATTAAGTAAGTTAATATATATTTATATAAGGAAATTTTTATGAAATATTTTGATCGGAAGTGGTTTTTGTTATCTCTTGGTGGATTTTTTGTTGGATTTACTGGAATGAATTGGAACATTCCAATCTTTGCCTGGATAGCTCTCGTCCCTTTTTTACGTTACATTCGACTAGGATATTCCATTCGAACACTTCTGATTGCACTTATCATCATTCAAACCGCATCTACCATGCGCATTGTTTCAGAACCTTTCCATATCTGGATAGCTATCCTTTCTGGGGTCCAGGGAGGAATTGTCTTTACGCTTTTACTTTGGATTGGGAACCAACTTAAGAAAAGATTCTCCAAACAAATCTCTCCTATCTTCAGTTTTGCCTTTTTATTTACGATTACAGAGTGGATCGGTGGTTATGGATCTGAGTTAGGTGTTTGGGGGATGTTTGCCAACAGTCAAATCAACAATTTGATTTTGATACAATCTGCATCTTTATTTGGAGCCACTGGAATTAGTTTTCTCATTTATTTAGTCAATGGAAGTATTGAACAATCCCTATCTGAATATATTTCTGAATCTAAAATTTCGAATTCTTCGCAGTACTTTTTATTCACCTGCTTTATACTCTTTGTCGGATTGTCCTTTTATGGGACAGTTCGTCTCACGATTCCCATAGAAGGGAAAAGTATCAAGGTGGGAACTGTGACCTCCAAAATGGAAATTCAAACTATTTGGTTAGATCCCATACAAAATCAAAAGAATACCGGACTTGTTTTCGAACGAACCAAGCAGGCAGCAGAGGAGGGTGCAAAGGTAGTAGTTTGGAATGAAGGAGCCGTAATGATCCATCGTAAGGAGGAAGATTCGTTTCTAAACAAAGTCTCCACTCTCGCTAAGGAAAAACAAATTGAAATCATCGCAGCATACATTGTCCCTCTAAAGGAAAAAGAATTCTTTATGGAGAACAAATTACATTGGATAGGAAAGGACGGATCTACACGCCAGGTTTATTTCAAACAATTCATTCCCCCGGGTGAACCTATATCACATAACCCTTCCGAAATCCAAGTTGTTACAACGGAATGGGGAAAGATGTCTGCTGCGATTTGTTATGATTTTGACAGCCTCCAATTAACAAAAAAACATTCTGAATTAGGAACAGGAATCACTTTTATACCTGCTTCCGATTGGAAGGGAATCAATCCGTTCCATACCGAAATGGCCGTCATACGGGGAATTGAAAATGGATCTTCCATTGTCCGTTCGACTCGAGGAGCTCTATCAGGTGTATACGATGCTTATGGGCGCTCGAAGGGCACACTCGATTACTTTGAGGACAATGACGGAGTCTTGGTAGTTTCAATTCCGACTTCCGTAGTTCCCACATTGTACAGCAGGTTAGGGAATTGGATCATAGGTTTGGGAGGACTGTATTTCCTCATTTCTTTTGCACTAATCTTTGTGTATGTACTAAAAAACAGGAACTAACAAGGATTTGCGCAAAGGAGAAAAAAGTAGATTTTAATATTAGAAAATTTCTAAATATTTGATTGAATTAAATTTCCTTTTTGTAATGATTTGTAGTCTGTGAATTCCTGATATCCTTTGTCACGGAGTTCTCAAAGGATGTTTGATGACTTTAGTCGCTGATAAATCCATTTTGCTAGTTGAAGATGAAGCCTTGCTTGCAATGTTTGAGAAAAACCAATTAGAGCAAGGGGGGTATATTGTAACCCATGTTAGCAATGGTGAAAACGCAATCCAACTGATTATTATTGAAGATAAACCATTCGACCTGATTCTTATGGACATTGATCTCGGGCGAGGATTGGATGGAACTCAAACGGCTACAGAAATACTAAACCACAGAGAAATTCCCGTAGTATTCCTCTCTTCCCATACAGAAAGAGAAATCGTAAAAAAAACAGAAACAATCACATCCTATGGATATGTAGTAAAAAACTCTGGGTTTACGGTACTTGATGCGTCTATCAAAATGGCATTCAAACTTTTTGAAGCAAACGAACTAACTAAAAGTAAAAAAGAACATCTAGAAACCGTATTGCATTCGATAGGCGATGGTGTTATTGCCACTGATAGTGATGGCAAGGTCATTCGAATGAATCCAATTGCAGAAAAACTAACTGGTTGGACACATGACGAAGCGGTTGGACTTACCATAAGCGAAGTATTCAGAATTGTGAATGTAAAAACTCGTAGTATGGTAGAAAATCCAGTAGATATAGTACTGCGAACCAATTCTATTGTAGGTCTTGCCAATCATACAGTCCTTCTTGCTAAGGATGGAGCCGAATACCAAATTTCTGATTCAGGATCTCCCATCAAAGATCTAAATGGAGATACAAAAGGAGTTGTGCTAGTCTTTCGAGATATTACAGCAGAATACAATGTCCAAAGTCAAATTGCCAAACAAGCCAATATGTTAAATAATGTATTGGATGCTGTAATCGGAACGGATTTTAATCATAAAATCAACTATTGGAATAAAGCTGCAGAAAAGATTTATATCTGGAAAGCTGAAGAAGTGATTGGGAGATCCGTTATGGATGTCCTAAAAACAGACTATCTGCAACTAACTAGCGATCAAGTAATTGAAAAAGTAAATTTGGAAGGTAGCTTTATTGGTGAAGTGGTTAAGTTTGCAAAAGATGGAAGTATTCGTAATATCGAAATCAACCAAGTACTTTTGAATGATGAAAGTGATTTACCTATTGGTTATATTACGGTCGGCAGAGATATATCTGAACGTTTGAACGCTATGAATCGTATACGTGAATCCGAGGCTAAACTCACACAAATCATTGAATCAGCAATGGATGCCATCATAAGCGTTGACCAATCTAAAAAAATTATTCTCTTTAATGGCGCTGCTGAAAAAATGTTTGGCTATGAATCTACGGACATCATCGGTCAAGGTTTGGATCGTTTGATCCCTATGGATTTCCGTAGCCAACATGACAGCCATATAGATTCCTTTTCAAAAACTGGCGTGAGTCGAAGAGCCATGGGTGCTCTGGGTGAGATCCGTGGTCTTCGTGCTAACGGAGAAGAGTTTCCAATCGAAGCATCCATTTCTCAGATTTCTGTAAAAGGTGAAAAACTATATACTGTGATTTTACGAGATGTAAGTGTTCGCAATCTTTCTGAATCCAAAATTCAGAAGTTATTACATGAAAAGGAAAATATACTCAAAGAAATCCACCATCGTGTAAAAAACAATATGAGTTCCATCTTTACTTTGTTAACTCTTCAGGCAAGATCCCAAGCCGATACTTCTATTCAGACCATTCTTTACGAGGCTGCCGGACGTGTAAAAAGTATGATTGTTTTGTATGATAAACTCTATCATTCCGAAACAGATAATACTGTGTCTTTACAAGATTATTTCCCGGATATCTTTAATGAGATCGTCAGTATTTTTCCTAAAAATGTAGAAGTGAAGATGGACATCCTCGAAGAACCAATTGAGTTAAATGCAAAACTCCTTTCTTCTTTGGGAATCATTCTGAACGAACTCATCACCAATTCAATGAAACATGCCTTTAACGAAACCACAAGTGCAGAGATTGGTTTAAGAATCTTTCGAGAAGGAAAAAAACTGTATTTAGAATACTCTGACAATGGAGTGGGAATTCCAGAATCCGTTTCTTTAGAACATTCTCCGGGATTTGGTCTGCAATTGATCGGTATGCTTACGGATCAAATCGAAGGTAAAATTAGCATCGTTAGAAATCCATCAACTAAGTTTCTTTTAGAACTGACTATTTGATCCATTCTAAGGTATATTAAAAATATTTAGATTTTGAGACAGGTCTTTAGAATTCTTCTTTACCGGACTCGGGAGTCGGTTCCTATTCTCACATGGGCCAACTCCAACTTTATGTTGTATTATGTTATGCAATTCCTATTTTCGTAATTCTCTTTCCTATCGGATTATCATTCTCTTACATTTTTAAAATTACGGGCCTCGATAAATGGTCCAATCGTATCAACAATTATCTTGGATATTTTTGGTATCGTTCTTTTTTCCTACTCACTGGTCGAACGTTACATTTTGAACAGGGAAATTGGGATCCCAATGGCAATAATCGTTTTTTAATTTGTAATCATACAAATGCAATGGAAGTTCCCCTCATTGTTGCACTTCCTTACTTGTCAAATTCTAAGAATGTAAAATTATCTTATTTAGGTGGGGACATCATCCAAAGATATAAAATCATTCCCTTGATGATGCACAAAACTATTGTGGAAGCCGTTATTTATTCTGAAAAAAAACCAAATTTTAGAAACTTCAAAACAGATGTGCTGAAGGTTTTAAAAACAAGGTCTATTTTTTTATATCCTGAAGGTGAGAGAACTTTTACTGAAGAAGTTAAACCCTTTCAAACAGGGGTTATGAAAATTGCTTATAAATTCAACGTGGATTTAGATGTTTTTGTTGTGAGTGGGATGATGGGTTATTCTGATCTTGAAGAATATTCCCATTTAAAAAAATCAAAAACTGTATATTTCCATTTTTGTGGATCCATCAAAGCAAAAGACTATTCAACATTTGAAACCTATTTAGCAGCTGCAGAAACTCTTATGAAAGACAAAAAGAGGGAAATTGAAGCCATAGAAAGGTCCGCTGTCCCCGTTTAGCAACGAACCTTTGTTTGGTTGCTAATTATCTTGGCAAGGTTTTTGTATAAGCTACTAGTTGGTCTAGGGCAGTGCCCCAACCATCCATAAAACCCATATCTTCATGTTGTTTTTTTGTTTCAGGATCTTTGTGTTTTGCTACAGCCTTATATTTGGTCGCATTACCCAAACTTTCCATTGTGACAAAGGCAGTCATAAAACTACTTCCCGATGGCCTATAACCAGGAAGTAAACTATCTGTAAAAACAAGTTTTTTTAAAGGAACAATCTCTAGAAAACACCCGTTATTCGGGAAGTGTTTTCCTTCTGGTGATTCCATCATTGTGTAAAACTCTCCACCGGGTTGTAAATTGATTCTACAATCTATGGTTTTCCAAGGTGCTGGCGTAAACCAGTGCATTAATTGTTCTGGCTTTGTCCACGCATTCCAAACCAATTCTACTGGTACTTCGACAATTCTCTCGAGCACCAAGTCCAATTCGGGATTGAATGTTTCTTTCGATTCGTTACTCATATTTTTTTCCCCTTTGTTTTTAATAAGAATGAGTCCAATTGGTTCAATCTTGTTTCCCATAATGACTTTTGAACCTGTAGCCAAGATTCCATGACTGAAAATGGATTTTGATTTAGATAACAGATTCGTACCCTTCCCACCTTTTCTGTATAGATCAGTTGAGCAGATTCCAAAATATCTAAATGTTGCATAAAGGAAGGCATTGCCATGGAAAAGGGTGCAGCCAAATCGCTAACACTTGCGGGACCCATACCGAGTCGTTCGATGACTTGGCGTCTCGTTGGATCGGAGAGTGCCTGTAAAACGACATCAATATTGTAGGTTTTTTTGACCATATTGGCATTTTATCAGATTTTAATACTAAGGTCAATACCTAAGTATTGATTTTTTAAAGTTTCCAAAAGTTAGTTTTCGAGGAAGAATCAATTTCATTTGATGGAAAGGTAGATGACGGAAGAGAGCTCACTAAACAAGGAAATAGAATTCGATTCTTTGGGAAGTTTCCACCTACGTTTTTTTGGGAAATGGTTCAGCATCATTGCCTCAATCGCTCTTTTAGTTGGATCTGCCTCTGCGCTTTTTTTAGTGGCACTAGAAAAAGTTACAGAGATTCGGGAATCAAAACCATGGTTTATTTATTTCCTTCCTCTCGCCGGATTTGCGATTGGATGGTTCTATTTTCATTATGGAAAGCAAGTTCATAAAGGAAATAATTTACTCATAGAGGAGATCCATTCTCCCACCTCTATCATTCCGATACGAATGACTCCCTTTGTTTTTTTGGGAACACTCGTTACCCATCTTTTTGGTGGATCAGCGGGAAGGGAAGGGACGGCCGTCCAAATGGGTGGATCGATCGCCCACCAGTTTGTCCGTTTGTTCCCTTTAAGTCATAAGGAACAACAAACACTGATTATACTAGGAATGAGTGCTGGATTTGCATCGGTATTTGGAACTCCCTTTGCTGCCGCGATTTTTTCTATTGAGGTAATTCGGATTGGAACTTACCGTTGGAAATTAATTCTTCCCACTTTAATAACAGCTTATCTTTCTCATTTGGTTTGTTTATTTTGGGGAGTCAGTCATTCACATTATCCAAAAATCCTATTGGATGTTACTAGCACTACTATCATTTGTTTGGTGGTTATTGGAATCCTTTCTGGATGGGTAGCTAGGTTCTTTAGTGGGTCTGTCCATACACTATCTGAATTGATTGCTGTATGGATCGAATATCCTCCTTTACGACCATTTTTTGGTGGGATTATACTCGTTGTCTTATTCAGTATTGGCCTAAGTCCTACTTATTTTGGTTTAGGACTTCCGACAATTCAAACTGCTTTTGTTGAATCTTTGCCATGGGAATCGTTTCTTTTTAAGTTACTCCTCACTGCCATTACAATTGGTTCTGGTTTTAAGGGAGGCGAAGTCACACCCCTATTTTTTATTGGTGCCAGTTTGGGGAATATTTTTGGTTTTTTTGATCCAGCTCACCTAACACTTTTTGTTGGGATTGGTTTTATTTCTGTATTTGCGGGTGCCAGTAATACACCGCTAGCTTCGGCGATTATGGGAATGGAATTGTTCGGCTGGGAACCGGGAATCTTTTTCTTTTTTGCCTCTCTCCTTGCCTACATCTTTTCTGGGCATAGTGGTATTTACCGATCACAAAAGATAGGAAGGGCAAAATTTTTCAGTTCCCCTTCTCATGTAGGGAAAAAAATTTCCGAATTGAAGAAATAAATTTCAGCTTTTTTACTCAGTATTTTTTGTTATTTCGGTCTCCT
The DNA here is from genome assembly GCF_000332515.2 of Leptospira wolbachii serovar Codice str. CDC. Taxonomy (NCBI): domain Bacteria; kingdom Pseudomonadati; phylum Spirochaetota; class Leptospiria; order Leptospirales; family Leptospiraceae; genus Leptospira; species Leptospira wolbachii. The sequence continues at coordinate 189,949 of NZ_AOGZ02000013.1, read as the reverse complement.
TTGCGCTCACGGCTCGGTTTTTGGTCGCCTGTTGTCGAGTTATCGTATGGGCCGGTGAACTCTTGTTTATTGGATTAAATTGGTTCGTTATCGGCTACATTCTTGTTTCGGTTCCTGAGGAGCCAGGCGAAAAAACGAATTAATTTCCTAAAAACTAGATTTTGTTTTTACAAATTTGAAAATGGACCTATTCTGAATTGTTTGTTCTTTTACAAGGTTCAATCGGAAAAAAATATGAAAACTATAATCACTCTCTTCGCTCTCGTCCTTTTCTCATTTCAATGCAATCGATTGCAGTTCGGTTCCAATCAAACGAAAGACCAGACGGCTGGCGCCGTAATCACTTTTTTACAAGGTAACATTACTATCACATCCCAAGGAAAAGAATCGAAAGCAAAACTTGGGGATGTTGTACGGCCGGGAGACCGAGTTGTCACAAAATTAGGTAGAGTGGATTTACAAACCTATCGAGGAGAAGTGATCCGCATCAAAGACAATTCAGATGTTTTATTTCGTGACATTGCGGGGGAAAGCCGACTGAATACCGACATTCATCTGTGGACGGGGAACCTTCTGGTTAAATCGGTCAAATTAAAGTCGGGACAAAACCTCTCTGTGACTTCTCCTACCATGGTAGCGGGTGTTCGCGGTACTGTGTTTTCCTTTGAATTAGAAAAAGGATCTGTGCCTAAGGTAAAGGTATATGAAGGGGCCGTGTCTGTTGCGTTTAAAACTTCCCCCAAGTTAATTGAAATTAATGAAGGGCTTTCTATCGAAAATTACAATCGTTTGGTGAAAACATTAGAAGAAAACGAAGTGGTTTTGGAGCCAGGCGAACGATTAGAAGTAAACCCTAATTTAAATGAACTTGTCTATCTGATCAATGCTAAGGTTGCTGCCAATGCTCTCACAAACGAACAATTGGCTGGATTCACCGATTTTGATAGTGGACTTTCCAAAACAGAGAGTGTTGTTTCTCCTCAAGAAAAAGCGGAAGCAGAGACCCTTGTCTCTATCGCTCAAGAAACAGTCCAAAAACAAATAGGATCTCAAAACTCCAATGGACCAGAAACCACTGTGGCTAAGATCGAAAAAGAACATGAAGAAAAACGGTCAGAAGCATTGAATAAAATTGCTGCTGAGGCAGAAAAAACAGGTTTGGACAACGAGGAAGAAATTCATAGCCATTATAGTGTTTTGGAAACAATACACAAATCCAACGGGGATGTGCTTTCTGGTGCCGTAGTTGCTCAGTTAGGTGATATATTCATTATCCATTCCACGAAAGGTGTATTCCAGTTGTCCGTCGATGATATTGAATACGTCGAATATAAGAATTTCAAAGTGAATACTAAGGTTAAAAAGTAACAGTGATCGTATAACGGATACGGATACCGTTTTTTTGGCAGAGTTAGATTAGTAATTCTACTTAAACAAAGGGTTGTTTGCGGGAATTCGCTTTCCCGTCACATTTGAAGTTCAGAATTCAAGCCAAAGAAACGGTAATATATTTACAAAAAATTTTAACAACATAAGATCGATCCTTATGAGTATACGACAAAGGGTCTCTTTATCCATTGCAGGAATTTTATTTATAGGGTTTGTTGTTCTAACATCTTTTCAGATGTACCGAACAATCACAGACCTTAAAACTGAAATTGAAGAAAATGCAAAAATCACTTCTGAAAAATGGTCCTTTGAAATCCAAGAACACCTAAATGCAATGATGGGTGTCATTCGAGGATATCGTTTTGCTTTGTTTTATACATCACCACCTCGCGATTCGATGATTAGTAGTATGAGAGAAATCTTGGAACGTAATGATGATATCTTTGCCATTTGGCTTTGTTACGAACCAAATGCTTATGAGGGCCGTGATTCCGCATTCATTGGAAAACCTGGACATGATAAAACGGGTAGGTTCATTCCTTATTTACACCATACAGCAGATGGTAAAATCAACTTAGAACATCTTGTTGACTATGACAATCCAAATGGAGCAGGGGATTATTATCTCCAGGTAAAAAAAACAAATAAAGCAAAAGTATTTGGTCCCTATGAATATTTAGCAGGTGGGAAAAAAATCCAGATGATCTCACTTGTTGTTCCGATTTATCCTAAAGGTAAATTTAAAGGTGCTGCGGGAATTGATTTAGATGTCGGTACGTTGCAAGAGAAAATTGGAGATAGTCGACCTTTCCGTGGTCAGGGCCATATTGCATTTTTATCCGATAAAGGGATTTATGTGATGTATGGTCAGGACCAAACCAAACTTGGTAAAAAAATTGAAAATCCAGAACATTTAAAAACTTATTTAGAAAATCTTAAACTTGGTAAAATGTTTACGATTCAAAGTGATGGGTACACTCATTATTTTTCTCCATTTCATATTGGAAAAGATCCACAATTTTGGGCACTTCAAGTCAGCATCCCCGATTCAATTTTTAGAAATCAGATTACCCAGGTTATTTTTAGTTCTACTTTGATTTCTATCATCATTTTGGTAGTAGTTTTGTTTTTTCTTAATTTTGTTTTTAAAAAACAAATCAGTGTTCGGTTACAAAAAGCCATGGATTTCTCTTCTGAAATCGCCAATGGAAACTTAGCGATTAACGCTGAAGAAATCAATCAGGATGAAATTGGCAGTTTGTTACATTCTATGAATCGAATGAAAAATAGTTTAGTCTCCATTATTGGGGATATCAAACAAACAGTGGAGAAATTGGGAAATCAATCCAATAAAATGGCATCTACCTCTCAGAATCTATCAGATACCTCTCAGACCCAAGCATCTGCTGCAGAAGAGTCTTCCGCTGCTGTGGAAGAGTTGTCCGCATCGGCAGATAATGTCGGTAAGTCGATGGAGGAAGCTGTTGTAAAAATGAAAGAAATCGATAAATCAGTATTAACTCTACAAGAAGAAGTTCAAAACATTAATAAGGAAATGGAATACCTTGCAAAATTTGCATCGGAATCCAGAGAACATGCAGTTGTCGGTGAAACCGCAATGAATGAATCCACTCGTGCCATGGAAGACATTGGTGAAAAAGCAGAACGAATTAGTGAAGTTTTAGATATCATTACAGAAATTTCTGAAAAAACAAATCTATTGGCTTTGAATGCTGCCATTGAAGCGGCAAGAGCCGGAGATGCCGGGCGCGGATTTGCCGTGGTTGCGGAAGAGATTGGAAAACTTGCCTTACAAACGGGTGCTTCTGTAAAAGAGATTGGGGATCTAGTGATTTCAACAAACTCTGCCGTGGAAAATGGAAACAAAAAAGTAACCGAAGCCGCAGAAGTTTTGAATCTACTCAATAGTCGAGTGAAAGAATTTGAAACCTCCGCAATGAGAGTGCTTGGTTCGGTATTGTTGCAAGAAAATAATGCCAAGGATATTGCAGGGAATTCTAATCTACTAACCAACTTAAACTTACAAATTGAAGATGCAGTGTTTGAACAAAAAAGAGCTACCGAGGAAATTTCCAAAACAATCATTAGTATTTCCAATGGAACCCAAGATGTTGCCACGGGATCCGATCAATTGACAATTGTTGCTGGGGAAATTGCCTCTCAAGCATCCTACCTTTCTACACAGGTAGAAAGGTTTAAGTTGAAGTAAAGTCTTTCACTAAATTGCAAACACCGTTTGGAATGTCGCCATTGTGGCAGTAGGACTCAAGTCATACCTATGGAGTGGGTCTGGCTCATTGGGATTGTTTTTTTGATTCCTAATGGCATCTCCCGCACGAATTACAGTGGCTCCAAACCAGAAAGAAACATTTTCAAAGGGTGTGATGATATAAATAAAGTTCACTTCCGTTGCCACCAAATTACCTAACTTCGGTTTGGTTGGGTTATAGGCTTGTGTATTGAAATAATCTTCGGTAGAGGCAGTTTCACCAGTTGCCTTACTACCACTTACATAGTTATTATTGTCATAATACCCATCTTGTAATTTTACCTTATAATACCAATGTGGATTGATGATAAAAGTTCCATAGTTTGACGTTTCATATTTCAAGTGTAAAGAATAGTCTTTAATATTTTGCCAGAAAACAAGACCGGAGTTTCCATTCCCTGCAAATGGTAAAGATCCTCCCGCCATCCGTCTTGTTGCGAAAAGTGGATTGTAAGTAGCAACACTCGAATCATTACGATTGGGATCCCCAGAGGCCTGTACATATTGCACTCCAATTCGGAATTCTTTGACTGGTGTGTATCCGAGTTGGACAGCTACAATATTGGCTTTGTATCGCACAGCTTCTGAGAGTGGAGGAGATTCTCCAGTTTTTTGATTGGTTGAGTAAACACCATTTTGATTTAACCAATCTGGGGTAACGCGTTCTCCGTTGAAACCTGTTTGCCAAGCTGCTTCCACCATCCAGTCAATTCCTGTTGTATCGGGGAGTCCGTTGTTTTTGGTTCTATTGGTAAGGCGAAATCCAGAGGTATTCAATTGGTCATCACCTCGGTAGTTTCTGGTATCCGAGAGTATCGGTGGGGTACTGGCTTTTCTTTGTTGTTTGAACAAACTGTAGTTGTATAAATCAAGTCCCAACCAATCTGCCACTTTCCAATTATAATGCACACCACCATAATAAGAATCGCCAATTCCACCTAACTTCGTAGAGTTATTGGATACAAGACTATTGGAATTGTTTTCAGCACCAATGACGGAACCGAATAAATCTAATGTATGGCTACTGATTTTACCAGTAAATCTAAGGGCATCAAAGGAGTTTCCATTCAAACTATCGTTTCTGGATCCAAGAATTCGTCCGTCTCCAAATTCTAGAATTTGTCGTCCAGTACGGAGCCGAAAATTTTGGTTTGTTGTTTTTAAATCCAAAAATGCTTCTCGTAAACCTGTGTAATTATTGAGTGCCACCTCACGTTGTTTGGTTGTATCGACCGTGGTTCCTGCGTTGGTTATGGCGGCATATTTCTGTTCCGCATTTCCACTGGATATAACCTCACCACCCCAAAGCCGTACATCTTGTAACGTTATTTTAAATAGGACATTTTCGTTGAGATCTCCGAGAACATAGAATTGTGTTTGATTTAGCGCATTATTTCTGTTATCTGCTGTGGACTTATCAAAGTCAGTATTATTGAACGAGTCCACTTTCGGCCGGATTCCGAAACCAACCCGAAACTTATCTGCAAACCATAGACCTTTGTTCTCTTGGATGGCTTTTCTTTGTTTTGCAGTCACTTGCAAACTTCGCAAATATTCCCCAGAAAGATTTCCGATTTGTGGACTCACATACCCTTCTTTTTTTTCTTCTTTGGGTGGTGGTGGCGGAGGTTGTGGTTCAGTTACGACTTCCCCTTTGGGATTCGTAGTAGGTTCCGCCTGGCCGTAGACCGCCGTTCCGCTGGTAAGGGTAACCAGAAGGACAAAAAGGGAAAGAGAAGGTTTAGATATTGAAATTCGCTTGTTCATAAGTTAGGACAGTAACTAATCCCAAGTCCATGATTGCAAACGAAAAAACTAATATATTGGAATAATATTCCGTAAAAGCAGAAAAAACTTCCGATTCTCGATCCAAATCGCTATTTTCTGATCATCCAGTAGAATGCGAGGCAATAAAAAAGGCTCCAGAGGAGCCTTTTTCAATCGGGTATGGTCGGCGGAAAGGGGCCTTTCCAAGATAAGTTAGTCGCGCTAAACGGCCAACTTATCCAAGCCGATCTTTAATGAACCGCAATCTTAGGAAAAGAATCTCTTTTCTACTTCGTCCGGAAGCTTTTGACCTGTGAGTTTTGCTCTTTGGACAAGTTCCCAGAAATAACGGTAAGTGGCACGGTCATGTAAGTCTCCATCATGTTGGATAGGTCCCCAATCTGCATCTTGTGCTTTGATGAGAATGTCAGAAGCGGTTTGTGTTTCTGCAAAGTTGGGAGCCATTGCGTCCAAAATGGATTGGATTTGCGCAGGGTAGATGGACCACATACGTAAAAAACCAAATTCATCATGCGCACGTTTTGCATCCGCATAAGTTTGGTAGATATTTTTAAGGTCCAGAGTTACGTTATGAGCTGGAATCACACCATTCATAAGTGCTGCTGCCACTAGGTTTGCTTTTCCTCGGCGAAGGAGTTCGTGGTCAAATTGGCCAGGAGACTTCATACAAGATGCAGGAATCGCACCATGGTGACCGGAAATAAAATCCATTAGACCAAAATCTAATACTTGCAACCAAGGTAATGCGGCAATTTCGAATACGTCATTGAGAGCGCCGTGAGTTTCAATTAAAACGTGGATGGGGATTTCTCTTTTGATTCCTGCTTTTTTGCAAGCATCTTGGATGTATGTGATTTGTTCTTTTACCTGACTTGCTTTAGTCGGTTTTGGAATTGTGATGTAAGCGAGTACATTTCCAGCTCCTGGAACAAGAATGTCTACGTCACCACGCCAATGTTCGTTGGTATAGTCATGAATCCGAACACCACTCATTTTGTGTTTGTTGAGTTCAGAATTTTGGATACGAACAATCATCTCTGCGTGTTCTTTTTCCTTTCCTGTTTGGGCACCGTCTTCGCAGTCCATCGTGATATCAAAAAGTCCACCGAGTTTATTTTGTAACTCGAGAGCTTTTGTGATGAGTTTTTCAGATCCAGCGAAGTGTTCACAAGCAGGGATGATAGGGAAAGGTTTTTCTCCTGCAAAGAGTGCTGATTGCGGGTGAGTCAGTGCCATTTAGTATACCTTTTTCGGATTTTTTTACCAAGTTTTGTGAATTTTGCCTATCGTCCAGGAAATAATACCAAAATCCGAATGGGGAGTTGGGGCGAACCCACTCGTCCCTCGGGGCCGGGCCCATCCGGGCTCCGCCTTCGGCTCCGGTCGAAAATTCGACTTCCCCTTCTTGTCCCTTTCGCAAAACTGACTATCGATTTGGATCCAAATGATATTTACACACCTGCCGGCGGACCTCCTCCTTCGAGTCCGAATGTAAAATTCCTTTTTGAAAAATGGGGGGAGGTTGCCATTCGTAAGCTCGTCTCTGATTTTTATGATCTTGTTGCCACCTCAGAAATTCAATGGATGTTTCAAGGAGACTGGGATCTTGCCAAAGAGAAACAAGCAGACTTTTTGATCCAAGTGTTAGGTGGCCCAAGTTACTATATCGAAAAATGGGGACCTGCCAGGATGCGGATGCGCCATTTTGTTTTTCCAATTTCGGAAAAAGAAAGGGCAGTATGGTTTCGATGTTATGATGAAGCCTTACAGAAGTTTGATTTCGAACACGATGACAAAATTGATTTTTTATACTTTTTAGATGGATTTAGTGGATGGATGGTCAATCGCAAAGATTCTCCCACCGAATGATTTTGTTTTCCAACATCATTGGTTACAAATCAAACTTTAGGGAATTGAATCCGTACTAACTATGATTTTCTAATAGTTTGAGAATTACAGCTTTTTGGGCATCCAGGCGGTTTTCGGCCTGAGTGAAAATAATCGAACGATCACTTTCCACCATCTCTCTTGTGATTTCATAACCAGCATGGATTGGCATATCATGCATTACTTTTGCTTTTGTATTTTTCAAAAGTTCTGCGTTCACTTGATACGGCATCATGAGTTGGATTCTTTCTTCTTTTTCTTTTTGGAACTTGGGATCATTGAAGTATTCCATATCCACCCAAGTGTCTGTATAAACATAATCCGCATTAGAAACAGCTTTTTTGACATCCGTTTCCCAGGAGATGGTTCCCTTGGATTTCCCTCTTTCGATGGATTGTTTGACGATAGACTCTTCTGCTGCGATAGGTGTTACCAGGGTTAACTGAATTCCCAGTGCTGCTGTGATTTCAATCAGTGAATTTGCGACATTATTATGAACGCCAATATAACATAAACTTTTCTTTTGCCAATCTTTAGGTGAATCCATAACAATAGTTAGGATGTCTGCGAGAGACTGGCATGGATGAAATAAATTACAACATCCATTGATCACAGGAACTGTGGAACCGGATTTTAATACTAATAAATCTTCGTGTCTTTTGAGTCTCGCCATAATGATGGCAACGTTACTAGAAAGATACTTCCCTTCAAAATCTATATCAGAAAGAAGAAAATTGGATGCCATCCAATCTAGAAAAATGGCGTGCCCGCCAAGTTCCGTCATTCCAGCTTCGAAAGAAACTCTCGTTCTTGTTGAAGTTTTTTGGAACAACATGGCAAGAGAACGGCCGGCCATATGTCCTGAAAAATAAACTCGATTTTTCTTTACATAGACTGCAAATTCTAGAAGTTCACGGATTTCTCCATCACTCCAATCTTGCCAAGATATCAAATGTTTGACTTGGGACATAGCTTCCCAACTAATATCGGATCGAATCGGATTCAAATCGAGAGATTCTCGACGGAATCTAACCTTGAATCCTGATTTTTTTCTCTTTTAAGCTGCGGATTCCGCCATAGACCGAGCAATGATAAAATTGGGAAGGATCAGCTCTTCTGAAAATTTGATTCCAAAGAGTAGGCCTTGGTCTGTTTCCTTTCTCCAAGCAATTTTCCCTTTAAAGGAAATACGTGATCTCGTTAAATCACTTTCAATGACTCCCGCCACAAAGTCACGGTCGTTCAGTTCGATGTCCTTATCTAAACTTCCACTTACACCGAGTTCCGAAATATTCCCAATCTTTGCTAAAAGGAATTCTGGATTTTCATTAATAGAAAAAAGTTTTAAGACCAAATCATCCCAATCCAAAGATTCAATTCGATCGGTTCTTCTTGTATTCAACATATACAACTCCTAAAGGTCTAGAACAGTTATAAGCATAAATCGTGCCAAGAGCAAAAGGAGACTGGTTTTTCCACTTTGTCACTTCTATAAAATGAGGAAGACATCCATTTGCCCTAAATTGTTGATTCTAAAGTCTAAAGAGGAGTTGGAAATGAATTTGGACGGTACAAATTGTATCGTTTCGATACAATTGAAATGATTCTAAGTTTAGACTGAATTTATATTATTTCTAACTTGCCGATTCTGAGTAAATTTTAGGACTATTCCAAATATATGCTCAAACAAATATTTACACCTTTTCTTCTATCCCTTCTATTCGTATCGCTCGCCAATTGTGGGCCTTCGCCAGAGACCCAAGATTTGCAAGTGAAAGCCAAACAAATCATTGGTGCCCTTCCTGCAAAAATGCCAGGATCGGAAAATGATACTGCGGAACTCATTTCTCTGGGAAAAAAACTCTATTTCGAGAAAAAACTCTCCCTAAATGAAACACAATCTTGTAACTCTTGCCACAATGTGGAAGGGAAAGGTGCTGGTGTGGACAATCTTCCTACCTCTCCAGGTGCTTTCGGTAAAAATGGAGATAGAAATTCACCTACTGTACTCAATGCAGGATTTCATTTTGTTCAATTCTGGGATGGACGCGCTGCAGATTTAAAAGCACAAGCAAAAGGCCCCATTCTGAATCCGGTAGAGATGGCTATGCCTTCTGAAAAGGAAGTTCTAAAACGATTGAACGAAGATGCACAATACCCTGCTTTATTTGCAAAAGCCTATCCTAATGACAAAACTCCTGTTACTTACGAGAACCTAGCGGGTGCGATTGCTGCATTTGAAAGAACTCTTATCACATCTTCCCGTTTTGATGATTTTATCAACGGGGATCATAAAGCCATTTCGAAAGCAGAACAAGAGGGTTTTAAAGCTTTTATTTCTGCAGGTTGTACTTCTTGCCATTCGGGCAATTTACTCGGTGGAAATTCTTATAGAAAAATTGGCCAAGTAAATGAATACAAAACAAACGACCTTGGGCTTTATAATGTAACTAAAAAAGCAGAGGATAAATTTTTCTTTAAGGTACCGAGCCTAAGAAACATCGCTTTGACTGGACCATACCTTCATGATGGCCAAGTAAAGACCTTAGAGGATGCAGTAAAAAAGATGGCGTACCACCAATTAGGTATGAATCTTTCCGATGAAGAAACAAATAAAATTGTGCTCTTCCTTGGCACTTTGTCTGACAAAACCAGAACCAATTAATTCATTTTTTATGATCCAAGGAGTTCGTATGTCTATGCGAGCTCCTCTGCGGTTCAATTAATCTCTCTTGAATAAAAATATACTTTCCGAGTCAGAATTGGAAGAATAATTAGACTATGTCCCAAACTTATCGAGACCAACTCTTTGCCTGGATGAAATCTCACGTTTATCGGTATTCGGAATCTCCGTTTCGACTGGCAAGCGGGCTTGAATCCCACCATTATTTCAATTGTAAAGAAATCACTCTCCACCCAGAACGTCTTGCGGTCCTCGCTGAATGTTTTGTAGAGGAGATCATCCCCAAGATGGGAATTGAATTCCAAGCAGTGGGGGGACTCACTCTCGGCGCCGATCCCTTAGCATATTCGATTGCCTTGGCTTATCAAAAAAAAGGGAAACTGATTTACCCATTAGTTGTGAGAAAGGAAACAAAGGGACATGGGACCGGCCAACAAATCGAGGGTTTTTGGAAGGAAATTAAATCATGTTTGGTAGTAGATGATGTAATTACTACAGGTGGATCGACTCTTAAGGCAGTCCAAGTTTTAAGAGAAGCTGGTATATCTGTCACAAAGGGAATCTGTATCTTAAATCGGGAAGAGGGTGGTGCAGAGAATTTGGAAAAGGCAGGTGTTCAGATGGAATCTATCTTTCGCAAAAGTGAGTTTTTTTAAATGAGCATACAAAAAACATTTCTATATGATGTAAATTTATTTAGAAATAAGTTATTAAAAAGAACATGGACTGTTATTTCTTTATTTGTTGTTTTTGTTTCGTATAACAGCTTGCAGGTGCCTCCTGCGGGTAGAGTACAATTTTTCACAATTTTTCTTCCTTTGTTAGCACTGTTCTTTTGGTTTTTAAGGAAAAATTTTCTAAAACAAGTAGAGATGCTTTCTTCCGGAAGAATTGAACTCGAAGGTGGATCGCTAAAACAATTTGATGCTAATGGAAATTGTGCCACCATCCGGATTAAAGATTTAGAACAAATCACAACAGATAAATTTCGTGGATACAATCGTATTGTATTGGAAACAAAAGAAAAAATTTATCCTCTTGTGAATATTGAACAACAGGAAGACTTAGTTGTAATTCTTGAAAAAGAAACGGGACTCAAACGAGTCACCGATCTCACCGAAGATAGATTGTGGAATGCCAAAACTCCATTCTACTTTTTGCCAAGTATTTTGGTTTTGATTGCAACTTATACTCCGGTAGTTAAGGAAAAGTTTCCCATCCTTTCAAATGAATTTTTGGGTTTGTTTTTTAATGTAAATTTAATTATTTACCTTTTGTATTTACCCGAAAAACAGAATCATACAATTAGTCAGTTTTCCTTAAAAAGAAGAATGATTTTTATAAGTTTGGTGGTGTTTTTCTTTCAGGTTTACATTCAGTTAGATAAGTCAGGTTGGCTTAAAAATTAATTCTTAGTTTTCTTGTTTCGATCCGACACTTTGCCTGAGCAAATTTAGTTTTGCTTGGGCATATCTTCTAAGTTCAATCATTTCGGTAGAATATCTCTTCAAAAGATTGTCTTGTTCCATTCTATTTTCCATTAATTGTAGAGTATCACGAACATATTTAATATCCTTTTCCTCTTTCAATTTCCCCGATTGGATTAATTTTTTTACAACATCAAATTCGTATTTTCTAAAGTGAACTCGTAATAAAAATTCAGTGGAAAAATTTTCTTTTGCTTTGACCCAGTTTTGATCAACCTTTTCTTTGGGGCCTTGTTCCTTTAATTGGTCTACAGCACGTTTTGTTGAATCGAATTCTCGAACCGAAGCTGCATTCGCTAACTCTTCTGCTGCAATTACTTCGTCTTTAAAAATTTCCTGGAGTCTGTTTCTTCGCCATTGGTCTGTATATTCATAACTTTGGGCAGTAAGCATCCTTTGAAATTCTTCAAGCATTACCGAAACATTGATGGATCGACCTAAAGGTGTGTTGTTGAACTCTTTGATTTTCGGAAACAGTTCACGTGTGATTTGGAAAGCTGATTTTCTTTTGTAATTACTCGCTTCGTAAAGTTTTTCCAGCGTTTCTTCTGAATGTTTTTTTAATTCGTTTAAAATGAACGGTTCTGCAAAAACGTAAGCATCTTCTCCATAGACAAATAAATTTTGGTCAGGAGCAACTACTGATACAATGAAAATGTAGTGGCAGTCTCTAAGTGCGGTAAGTAACTTCCGGAGTTCTTCTTCTGTTCTAGAAAGTTGGGAGGACCAGATCCGTAAATGTGTATCTGAAGTCGGGATTTTTTCTCTAGATTCGAGATTCTCTTTCCGAATCATCTCTGCGAGTTCCAAACAAATTTTGATACTTCCAGCCATGAATAGAAATTACCATTAGCACTTTTTCGGTAAAGAATTATTCATATTTCAATTCCTTCGAAATTTTCATCTGTTTTAGGAAAGAGAACGGAACAAGACAAATGAAAAATGTGATTAAGGGAATTAGTATCGGGAGTTTTACTACAAGAGAGAGTGGGTATTGGAAATCGAGGATCCATCCAAAAGCATTTCGATTGATTCCAAAAATAACAATTGGCGATAAGATGAGGCTATTAAGGATTCCGGAAAAAATGCCAAAAGATACGAGAAATAATGCTTGGCAGTAAATCATTTGGAACATCTGAAATGAATCCATTCCTATTGCTCTTAGTCCTGCTAACAGTTGTGATTTTTCTCTTATGAAATATACGAGAGATGTGGTAAGAGCAAGAATGGAAATGATCAGTGCTGAAATCTTTAGAGTATCTAATATAGAAAAAACTTGGTTCATTCCTTCCATGTACAATTTCTTTAATTCTGTTTGGTTAATATATTTTAAGTCAAAATTCTTTGTTATATTTTGCAGTAAGTCTGTTGTTTCTTTTTCTGAAAGTTTTTTGTTTTTGGTAATCCGTATCGAGTTTAGATACTTTATCTTAAAGTTTTTCTGAAAGTAGGAATAATCCATCATGATGGTTCCTCTTTCTGAGAAAAAGTGATCTTTTTCATCCTGAATATTCATGGAAACTCTGGAATTCAATTCTGTATTGATCGTGATAGAATTTCCTTTACAGATTTGATCTAAAAAACATAAATTCTTTGAAACAATTAGATCATTTTTATTATAGTTACTTGTGAAATTGAACACATGTAAGGTGTAATATTTCCCATTTACAATAAATTTTGAATCAATGTAGAAAGGTTCAACAGAGGAAAAGTGTGGATCCGTGGACAAGGTTTCAAAAAGGGAAACGGGAACTCCGGGTTCCCCTGAGTTCAGCTTTTTTTCATTAATAAGAGAGTAATCTGATTTGTTTTCGCCATCCACCCACCGAATCAAGGACCTTTCGTAACTATTGGTTAAACTCGTGAGAGTGAAAACTAGAGAAGTAGATAACATTATTGTAGAAGCAGTGAGGCCATGTTTCCAGGGTTCGATTCCTATTTCTTTTAATCCAATTTCGGCCGCAGGAGGAAAATGAAATCTTGAAAGTAATTTATCCAATAATTGAATTAGATATGGTATGCAAAGAAAATTAAGCATTACAAATCCAAGGATGACAAGGCCAACTCCCAACATTCCTGGTAAAATCTGTTTTGCAAAACTAATCAGGCCGATGGCCGTTCCCACAATGATGAATAAAGTTGAGAGAATGAAGGTTTTCTGATTAGAAAGCCCAAGAAGGAAAATTGACTTCGAAACATCTCTTTCTCGGATCAGATCAATGGGGAGTATTTGGAAAGTTTTGTATGAGTTATATATTGACGCTAAAATGGATCCAAGAACAGAAATGAAGAATCCTGATATTATAATGGATATTGGTATTTGACGATAAGAACGAATTTGGTTGATATCAGTGATTGTGTTAACGGTTGTTAGAAAGTTTGTGTTGGCAATAAAAATTCCAAACAGTATTCCGACAATACCTCCCAATGCTCCGATGACAATAGCTTGGACCAAAAATAATAGGAAATTACTGGTTTTGTTTGTCCCGATGGATAACAGAATGCCAAATTCACGTTTTCTCGATAGATAGAGTCCCGTAAACATATTGGAAACCATAAAAAATGAAATAAGTACTGATACTAATGAAACAATAGTTAGGTTAATTTTCAGTGAACCTAGTGCAATACCTGCGCGTTCGAGTATAAGTTCCTTCGATTCATAGATCCAATCTGGAGACTTTGTATTTTCGAGTGAAGACTTTGCACCAGAATTTTCATCGTGAATTAACCATATAGAAGTAATTTGATTTTTTTGATTACATAAGGACTGAAGCCTTGTTATATCCATTACCAAAAAGATACCTTCTGTTGGAATGATTTGAAAATCCTCTTCTTGTATCGAAATTTCTTTTTCACAGATTGATAAATTCGTTTTGTTTGTTTGGAGTTGTAGTTTTTCTGAAAGGGATTGGCTTATAAAATATTTTGGTATTTGGCCTTTTCCTTCTTTCGATAGTGGCATTATCTGAGAAGACAAAAGAATGTCTTTTCCGATGACGGGAATGCTCTGTATTTGGTCCTTTGTTAAGCTGAAGGTACCTTTCGTTTGGAATTCTGGCTCTAATCGTATATTTTCTGGTATGTGAGACTCAACTTCTTCCAGAAAACTGTCTTTTGCTCCTTGGTTTTGATTGTTTGCTACATACCTTCCTATAAATTTTTCAGAAGAATATCCTATCATTTGGTCAAGAACACTTTGTTCAGCCCTCCAGGAATTGATCTGAGTGCTTACAAATAAAGCAATTCCTAAGCTGATCCCCGTGATAGATAATAATGTCTTAGGAAGGTTATCTTTGAAATATCCGAATATAAATAAATAATAAACAAACTTCATTTGTTTTGAATTTTGCCATCTAACATTCGCAAGTTAATATCACCTGATTCTCCAATTTGTTCATTATGGGTAACTAGAAATACTGATATACCCAATTCTTTGACACATCTATTGAATAGTTTCATAATCATTTCAGAAGACCCAGAGTCTAGGTTTCCGGTAGGTTCATCCGCAAGGATTAGTTTTGGTTGGTGGACGATGGCTCTTGCAATTGACACCCTTTGTTTTTCACCGCCAGACATTTCTTTGGGAGTGAAATCTTTTCTGTGACTTAGGCCAACAAGTGAAAGGGCTTCCTTTGCTTTGGCTTCGGCAACGGATTTTGAGATACCGGAAAGATATAATGGTAAAGAAACATTGTCTATCGCTGAAAGATAGGGAAATAAATGAAAAAACTGAAAGACGATCCCAATTGTTTTTCGTCTATAAATGGTAAGTTCTTTTTCATTCGCACCAAAGAGTTTGTTTCCAAATACAGTGATTTGTCCTGAATTTGCTGATTCAATCGCAGAGAGAATGTTCAGTAGTGTTGACTTTCCACTGCCTGAGGGTCCCATTAAGGTAACTAGTTTCTTCTCTTCAATTTCAAATGAAACGTCATTCAAAACAGGGAAGGCTACCTCACCTTGGTAAAAGGTTTTGTTTACATGTTGGATTTGGATGGCAGATTTTGAGACTGATTCTTTTTTTTCATTGCTCACGAAAAATAACTTCCCATATATATGACAGTCGAGAATATCAAGATTAAGGTAAAACTGATTGATAGCACGTATATTTTTCATTCTACTCCTCTCAGTTTTAGTCATCGGAAAGTCACAATCGTGGACAACGCTTGCGGAGTTTACCGAGTCTGGAGAAATTTTTACCTGCGAGAAAAATTTCGAAGAACCTCCTGGGGAAGAAGAGAACTTTCTTTATATTCCCTCTCTTCCGGTTTATATCTCAGTCTTTCATTCCTATTCTTTTCTCATCTCTGCAACAATTTCTCCTAATATCATTTCTATTAAATTCCCGGATCGTCGGGGCCCTCCCAACTTTACATAACACATTTATTTCTTTAAAATTTTATTTTTGAGGTAGTTATGTTAGAAGATGAAAGAATTTCAATCTTCAGATCTGTCCTAGTAGGTATATCTGCGCTTTCGCCACTTGCTATATTCTTGTTTTCTGATTATGATATTTTGTCCGTGGACTTCCCCATTTTAGTTGGGTTAGTGATTCAGGCTTATATTGGATTTTCATCCTTTATGTTGGTTCAGTCTTATGAGCCAAAGGAAAAAAACAAAGTCACCATCGGTTATATCATTTTTTGGTCAGCCCTCGGTGTTTGTTATTTGTCGGGTAAGTCGCTCATCCTTCCGATTGCTTTGGAAGTGACCTCCTTTTCTACCATTCTGATTTATTCAGGAACAGAGTTTGGAAAAAAACAAATTGAAAGTTTAGGTTCCTTACTTCTTGCTTCTGGAATTTCGGCACTCTTTTTGTCCGCCTGGGTGATATTACCCGATGGGGACAACGTGGGTATCATATTACTTCTTGTTGGTCTATTGATTAAATCGGGATTTTCTGGGTTTCATTTGTGGATCCCTAAAGTGAATGAGGGTGGTCCGTCACATGCACTGGGAGCTTTTGCCGGTGTGTTGGAAGTATTCCCGCTTTTACTATTTTACAGGTATGTCCTTCCGAACCAATTGGATCCTATTATTTACCAGGTTTTGTTTCCACTGGCAGCACTTGGAATTTTTTTTGGTGGTATCACCAGTTTCTTTCACAAAGATCCGAAAATATCATTGGCTTATAGTTCCGTTGAATCGATTAATTTTTTATGGTTATGTTTGATCATAGCAGGTATGTTTCAATTTTCTGTTGATGCTGAGCTTATGAATCTGAGTAATTCTTTTCGAATTTTGTTTTTCTTAAGTTTATTTCACCATTCCTTTTCAAAAACATTTCAGTTGTTCTCAATCGGTATGGTGGCAAGACTCAAAAATTCAAGTTCCAGCGATGAACTAAAGGGGATTGGTAGATTACTCGGAATTTCTCCACTGTTACTTGGAGCAGGTACATTTAGTTATGCGGTCCTACCTGGAACTCTGGGATTTGTTTCTGAAGCAACATACTTTTATCTGAATGCTCGCATCTTAGATATGCCCATCGGTCGTTCGGTTTTCCTTTTGCCTTCTATGATATTTATCTTCTTTGGAATTGTCCTTGGTGGATTCACTCATATCAAATTGTTTATGAGTTTGTTTTTGTCTACTCCGGGTAAAGACATTAATATTCAACCTTTTGGGGAGCAAAAGAGACGATGGGTAACCATATCTTTGTTTAGTTTGGCTTTAGTGATTTTTATCTTTCCTTTAGTTTTGCCTTACTTTGTTCGTTTGCCAATGTTAAGTCCTTTTGTGGATCCGCAGTTAGCGGATTGGTTTTGGACTTTAGCATTGGTATCATACGTCACTGTTGGTGCTGTTTTTATTTTCCGTTTGTATGATCATTATCAATTAAAACGATTCGGAAAACCAAAAACAAAAAACTGGGATTGTGGAGGGGGTTACAGTGGTCATGAACTTTCCATACCGACCTCTGTATTCTCTCTACCACTAAGGAATTCGCTTGGTCGATATTTTTTAAGTAAAACCGGCGAGTCAAAAGTGGATTCCTTTCTAATAAGAGGAATTACTTCCTTTTTTAGATTGGGTACGAGATTTATGTCAGCAACAAATCATCCCAAGGAAGAGGACGTTAGTAAATACCTGGCGATCTCTTCTATGTTTCTGATCTTCATTTTTTCACTGCTTATTTTGGGTGACTTCGGAGGTTTGTAGATGAATTCATTTTTGTATTATTTTTATCTAGTTATTCTTTTTGTTGTGATGCCTTTTCTCTTAACGGGTATTATACGGAAAGTTCGTGCCTATGCTCAAGGACGGCGTGGCCCAAAATTACTTCAGTTTTTTTGGGAAGTGGACAAATCGCTAAGAAAAAATCCAATTTCGCATACAAACATTTCCGATTTTACACATTTGGCACCGAGGGTGGCATTGTTTTCGGCTCTGATGATTTGGAGTGTGGTATTGTTTGAGTGGGCTCCATTTATTCTCATTCCATTTTTCCTTGCTCTTTACCGGTTCGCATACGTGAGTTTTGCGATGGAAGGGGCTTCTTCTTTTGGAGGGATGGCTTCTGGAAGAGAGATTTTACTTTCGGTCATGGTCGAACCCACTTTTATTTTGATGATTCTAGCGGCACAGTCCCATATCGAAATTTCAGTAAGTCCACAAGGGGCCCTTATCGGTTTACTCTTTCTTTCTTTAGCCTTTATTGCAATTCTTGCTGAGCTCGCAAAACCACCATTTGATGATCCAAGAACTCACTTGGAGCTAACAATGGTTCACGAGGCAATGATTCTGGAAGCTTCGGGAAAACAGTTAGGAATTTTTGATTTAGCCAGCTCTATCAAACTGTCTACACTACTTGTTTTTCTTGTGAAGTTGGCACTTGAACATTCTAAGTTATTTAAAAATGACGTTTTGGATAGTTTTGCAAGAGAGCTGATGATTGCACCGATGGTCATACTCCTCGCGATCATCCTAGGGTTTTGGGAGTCAAATAGTGTTCGCAGGAAATGGACTTGGATCCCTGAGTTTATGGGCTTAACATTCATTGCGATTTTAATATTAGGCACTTTAGTTAAACTGTCTTAAGGGTTATTATGATATACGATTTTATCTATTTATTATTGTTACTCACCGGTGTTGTGGTCTTGGTAGAAAACCGGTTGAGTCGTATTATTTTTTTTCTAAGCGCTCAAGGGTTCCTTTTGGTTTTCCCTGTTTTACAAACGCATGAAGGAGATTGGAAACATGCCATCTCACTAATCGTGATGGTTGTTTTGTTTAAGGGAATCTTAACTCCTTGGGTTTTGAATTGGACAGCAAATAAATCCAAGATGAATGAAAGTACAGCCCCTCGTTTTGGATACCTTGCCACCTTGTTATTTATGGTACTCGGTTTGGTTTTAGCAGTTAAGATTACTGAAGGTGTGTCCGTTCTTTCGATTCCTGTTCATAAAATTGGACTCATTTATGTGATTTTACTCGTGTATGTGGGTATACTCTGTTTTGTTGTTAGGCGAAACTGGCTTGCTCTTATTGCGGGGTTTTGTGTTTTTGAAAACGGAATTTTTGTTTTGACTATGGTTTTAGACAAAGGTCTACCGGTGGGCCTTGAGTTTGGGTCCTTTTTGGATGCCATTCTTGTTATTGTTTCTGGGGGAATTTTGCAACTCTCTCCTCACATGCATACGAAGGAGAGAAAACTATGATGGCGCAGCTGTTTTATTTTTCTGGAGTTTTGGCTTTCCTTGTTATTTTTTTGTTTCCGTTTTGGCGCCGACGAAAGGACAAACTCGGATTTGGTTATGGAGCATTTTGAAGATTTGTTTTTTTGGTTCTTTGTTTTACTCCTGGTTTACTGATAATATTGTTCTTAAGTGGATCTTGATTGAAGCATCTACGCTTTTTGGGGCATTGCTTATTTCCTCTAGTGGTACAGAACGTTCTTTTCATGTTGGTTGGAAGTTTTTGCTAATCAATTCCTATGCTCTTGGACTTGCATTCTTAGGAATTGTAATTCTTTTGTTTGCTTCTACTCCATTGGAAAATTTAGATTTTGTTTCCCTAAAGCAAGGGTTAGTTGGTCAAAGTGGGCTTTTGATTGAAACAGGAATCCTGCTTACCGTTTACGGTTACAGCGGAAAGTTGGGACTTGTTCCCAATCACTTTTGGGTGGGAGATACTTATGCGGAGAGTCCAAGTCAAATTTCTTCTTTAATCGCCTCTTTTGTACCAGTAAGTGTGGTTCTTGCTTTACGTCCTCTGATACAGTTAGAACGCGAGATCAATCCGCATGTGATTAACGCAGCCAATGGAATACTTTTTATCGGTGTTTTAACCATCCTATATTCTACCTTAATTCTTTTTTCACGAGAAGACATTCGTCGGATTTCAGCTAAGGTGGCACTTTTCCATACAGGGATGCTCACTTTATTTTTGTGGTTAGATGTATCTGATGATGTGTTTTACTTTCTGTTAACAACAACGGTCCTTGTGAAACTATTGGTTTTTCTATCAATGGGGATTTTACGGATGGATGCAGGGAAAAGGAACATCTCTCAGATTCTAGAAAAATCTTCCCTTAGCCATAAAGCATTGTATATGTATTTGTTAGCACTGCTTGTAGCATTCGTATTTCCTTTATCTCCTGTTTTTGTTTTGGATTTAAAAGTTATAGAGATTGCGATCAAACAAAAAATGTTCTTGTTGTTTTTGTTCCCCATCGTTGGAGCCATTTTCTTTTTCATCGCACTTAACAAAGTATTACCTTTGGTTCGTTTGCCCAATCGGAATTTTGAATCAGGGGTATATGGAATACTACAAACACGGTTGGTATTCTTTTGGTTTAGTTTTTTATTCACCGTAATGGTTGGTTCATACGGTTTAACATATCTAATGGCAGAACATATATGGAAAAGATAACAGGCATTACTAATTTCGATGGTGTCTACCACCAGTATGTGATTCGTGATCAAAAAATGATCCGCGAAGAAGTAGGATCTAAAAAAAGTAATATTGATTTTCTTTTGGATCCGCAATATCCGGTTTGGCTTGTTCGTCATGCCTTTGGGCAGGATATGGGAGTTGAAGATTATTCGGATCTAAAGGAAGAAGATTATTTATCTGACAATAGAGGTAAAAACCTTTCTTTACATCAGAAAACGGGAATTGTCCGGGACTTGGCCTATCATGGATTGCATGTTCCTTTTCACGAAGGAACTTATTCTCATGCTGTGGGTCCGATTCACGCAGGAATTATCGAACCGGGGCACTTCCGTTTTATCGTAGAGGGAGAAGAAATCCGTCACCTAACGATTCGTTTGGGTTTTCAACACAGAGGGATTCGTGAAAAAATTCTAGGGAAATCAATGTCAGTGGTTCTGCCTTTTTCTGAAACCATTTCTGGTGATACTAGTGTTGGTTATGCGGTCTGCTTTAGTAAAGTTTATGAAGAAATGATTGGGATAAAGGTTTCCCAAAATATCGCTTTATTTCGCTCCTTTCTAGTCGAGTTGGAACGAATTGCAGTTCATATTGGGGATTTAGGTGGGATTTCGGAAGATATAGGTTATTACCCGCTTTATGGGGTTTGCGTTACGGATAGAGGGGCTGCCCTGGGTCTTATGGAAACATGGACGGGAAATCGTTTTGGAAAAGCAGCAGTTCGTCCGGGTCGAGTTAGAGTCAATAAACGCATTACCGCAAAACAAGCAAAAGACGCTTTTTTTAATTTAAAAAAAGTTTATTTTAAACGAGTTCGTCCACAGATATTAAGAGCTCTTTCTGTTTCTACTTTAAAAGAAAGGATGCAGGGTTGCGGTTTTATTTCTGAACTCGATGTCGAGAAAAATGGATTCTTAGGGATGGTTGCTCGGATGGCCGGAGTAGAAGATGACTTAAGAATTGATAATCCTGATTATCCAGGTTGGACTGCGTTGCCACTAAAGGAAGAACACCATCATTATAATGGAGATGTTTGGGCTCGTATGTACATCCGTTATACGGAAATTGAACAATCATTAAAATGGATGGAAACACATTTGGATGATTTGGATTGGGAAGCTTTATGGTCAGAAAATGATAGAACCCAAGGGAACCAGATTGAAAAAGATTGGAAACCGAAAGCGGGGATTTATACAGCTGCGGTGGAAGCATGGCGTGGTCCTTTACTTGTGTCTTTGGATTTCGATAATGAAGGTCTTGTGAAAAATTCTTATATTCGTGATCCATCTGTGTTGAATTGGCATGCTTTGGAGTTGGCAGTTCGTGGAGAACAAGTCGGAGATTTTCCTTTGAATAATAAATCATTTAATCTTAGTTATGTTGGGTTTGATCTATGAATTTCTTATATGAGTTGAAGAGCTTTATTTTTCCTAAGAATGTGTTGAATTTTGATACAGCCTCTCCTGTTCATCCGACAAGTCGTGGCATTCCTGTACCTACGGCAAAGATGAAGGAAGGATCTGGTTCCCTAGGTCCATCTGCGGCAGTTTGTCCCACCAAAGCGATTCGAATTGTATCTGATTCAGAAGTTCAGTTTGATTATGGAAAATGTTTGCAGTGTGGACTTTGTACTGAATCTTCAGATGGTAAACTTCGTGATTCAGGTTTTATTTATACCTTTGCCTTAAGTCGTGAGGAATTGAAAGTCACGTATGTTTCCGGGCGAATGGAAAAAGTTAGTGGCTTACCAAACCCACTAACACCAAACCAAGAGCAATTTCGCACCTTAACAAAGAAACGCGGTTTTCTCTATAGAGAGGTTGCCGCTGCTGGAAACAATACTGTGGAATCGGAACTCAATGCTTCTTTCAATTCGGTCTTTGATTCGGAAAGGGAAGGGGTTCGTTGTGTTGCTAGTCCTAAACATGCGGATGCCATTGTGTTTTCTGGTCCCGTTGGTGAAAGGATGGCAGGTCCGCTAGAAACAGCTTGGGATGTCATGAGCGAACCCAAAGCCCTCATTGCCTGCGGTACAGAAGCTGTTAGCGGTGGATTGTATCCTATGGGCAAACTTCCGAAAGAGCCTGATCTTTATATTTCAGGAGATCCCCCTAGACCCGATGTCATTCTTCAAGGTTTTCGTCTTTTAATGGGAAGATTTTCCTTCCGGTTTCAAGAGGAGCTTCACAAAATTTTAGAGAATGAAAAATAAGGTGCGTGGATTTAGAAAAAGAAGAAATCGTTCGTGTCCTGGTCCTAGAACCCCAAAAGAAATCGTATGATACCATCTCCCAATTACTCAGTGAGTGGTTTGGAGATTACATCGAACTTACTTGGCGCTCCGTTTTTGAAAACGGAGCTGAGGAAATCAAAAAAGCTCAGTATGATCTTTTAATTACAGAAATCCAATTCCCTGAACTTGAAGATTCTCCCGAATCCGTTTTAGAATCCATTATGGATTTAGCAGGTCCCTCCGAACTTCCCGTAGTTGTCTTTACTAAGGCCGAAGGAAAACAACTTCCCATCCATGCTTTCCAATTAGGAATCAACGAATACTTCGGCAAACGAAGGTTAAAGAAAAATGTTTTGGAACATCGGTTTAGAAATTTGTTCCGAGAAATTTACCGCAAAAAAGTAGTCTCCATCCAAATGGACGACAGTCTGAAACGATTCCAAGACCTCTATGGTATGAACCAGTCGGAGATTCAAGATTTGAATACGATGGTGAAAAAATTTAAAAAGGAATTGGAAAAAGAATACGAAGAAAAACTAAACCTTGAAACCGAAAAAAAGAAAATGCAAAATGTTTTCGGTATGTATGTAGATCCTATCATCGTAGAAAGTTTGATGAATAACACACTTTCTCTTGATCAAAAAGGAAAGGAACAAGAAGTATCTGTTTTATTTTCTGATATTCGTGGTTATACGACCTTGTCGGAAAAAATGAAACCAGAACAAGTGATCTCTTTTTTAAATGAATACTTTACAGCAATGACAGAAGTGATTTTGGGTTATGGGGGAATGATCGATAAATACATTGGTGATTCCATCATGTGTCTGTTTGGTGCTCCCGTTTTCCAAGAGGACCATAGACAAAATGCTCTAGACTGTGCCGTAGAAATGGTGCAAGTCTTTGAACTTTGGCAACCCAAATGGCAACAGATCTACGGATTTACTCCACAAATTGGAATTGGTTTGGCCTCAGGGAAGGCCATTGTAGGTAACGTGGGATCCTTCCAAAAACTTTCTTATACAGCCGTTGGAGATACTGTTAACATGGCAAGCCGGTTGGAATCAATTGCAAAACCAATGGAGGTGTATGTGTCAGAAGGGTTGTATAATTTTCTTCCAGAGGAGTATGCCAATAAATACAAATACGAAGAATTGGAACCAGTAAAAATCAAAGGAAAAGAAGGGTTACACCGAATTCTCAGTGTAAAACCCGTCTAATCAACGTTTGTTTTTGTTGGAATATAGTCTTTAAAGAGTGCTGCAAAACTGATACAATTCGTTTGATTTCAGTTTTTCATCTTTGAGGGCTAAAAAAGCTTTTTTATCCTCAATCTCAAGGCCTAAGGTAGTTTTGTATTCTTCAAATCTTTCCTCTGTGCCTGGCTCTTGTTTGCCATGTCCAGTAAACTTTGCAATCACACCCGCAAATCCAATGATTTGTCCCAAGGGAGACTGTTCGTTTACTGGTTTGGAAAGATCTTCAATGGAAGAAATGATGATGTTTGGCATCTTCCAAAGTTTGGCGGCAGCACTTCCTATTTCATAAGAATCCACTCCAAAAGATTTTTTTTCGAGTGAAATCAAAGTGGCATCAGATGTTTGGAATTCTGTAAGCACTTCTACATACTTTGTTCTGTCAATGGTATTGAGTACAATTCGTCCGAGGTCTTGCATTAGTCCGCAAGTGATGGCAAGTTCTGCTTCTTTTTTGAATTTCTTTTCTTCGCAGAGAATTTGAGCAAATATTCCTTTGGCAACCGAATGGTCCCAAACTTCATCTCGGAATTTTTTATAATTTCCTTGGCTAAAGAGTGAGTCTGTCATAGACATCGCCACCATACTTCGAACCGTTTTAAATCCCAAACGAGTGATGACCTGTTTCATATTGGCAACCGGGTTGCCGCGGGAGAAAAAGGGAGAGTTGGCAAGTTTCAGAAGTCTTGCCACAAGCACTTGGTCAGATTGAACTTTTTTTTCTAACTCTCCAAAAGAGAGTTCGTTGTCGTCATCTAGGGAAAGTACGGAGAGTAAGACTGGCGGTACAATCGTCAGGTCTTTGATTTGGGAAAGGTATTCTTCTACAGTTGCCATTCGGTTAGGGACCTAAAGTCAGGATCTAGAATGATGAGACTAAGGAAACCAAAAACTCCCAACTATCTGGCAACTATTCTTGCAAATTCGATTCCTTTGAAATAGTGTTGCAGGATTTCTCTGTGGCTGAATTGGCTTTTTGCCATAGCAAAACTTCCCCATTGGGACATTCCTACGCCATGACCAGAACCGAGTCCCTTCACAAAATAATCTCCAGACTCTTCTTTACGGATTCCAAATCGTGTAGATTTTAATTTGGTCGCACCTAATTTTTTTCGAAACTCAGTCGCTTTGATTTTTTTGGATCCAGAACTTCCAATGATTTCCATTTCATTGACCCGAGATGAGGGAAAACGACTTGATACAATGATATCTTGTATGTCACCAACACCTAAGTCTCGTAAGTTGGTATTTACGAAATCTGTTTTCCACTTTTCTTCCCAAGAATATTGTTCTCCATCTTTATCGTATTCGGATGGAACAGGTTTTAAATATTCTACGGGGCTACCCCAAACATTGATGGGATCTTCGGTATAACCACCAGCGTTGGAATGGAAGAAACTTTGGATGGGTTGTCCTTTATGGATGAGAATGAGCCCCTCTGTTTCAAAAACTGCTTCTGAAGTATTTCTATGTTCTTTGTTTTTTCCTTTGTATACTTGAGTGTTTGTGGATGTATCTACATCAAACTCTTGTTTTTTGCGATTTAACATTTCACGCACTACATAAGTTCTTGCACAGATGGCTTGGGCTTTGAGTGCTTCTTTTGGCCAAGAGGCACTGACTTCCGAAGGAACTACACTCAAAAGATATGCTTCCATTGGAACTAAGTTGAGGATAAATACTTTTCCATCTACTGGTTTGAGAAGAACGATTCCTCTATAACTTACTCCTTTATATTCAATCCATTCGGAATTACTTTGAATGGATATGGGAGCTTTGAGAAGAGTTGGATTTAAAGATAAAAAATCATAAGCCTTTTTGATAGTCAGGTCATTGGCATCTCGAACGATGATTTCACCTGATGATTTGAATGTTTCCTCATCGGTCGCATAGCCAAGGAGAACTCGGACTGGTTTGGATTTGAAGTTCGATTCTTCTGGTGACCAATTGCTAACCATTACACTCGCACAACCGATTTGCCCTAAAATGGCGATAGAGAAAAATAGAATCGATTTTTGAATCTTCATAGTACCCTCGCTTCTATTTTCGGAGGAATTCCAAAATTGGTGAAGGGAATTATGAAGACTTTCTACGAAAGAATAGCACCGATTCTGTGTGAGGAGTGTGGGGGTAGGGATCAATCAGAATTCCATCCACAAAATCATACTGAGAAAGAAAGATCGATACATCTTCTTTTTGAGAATAAGGATTACAAGAGACATAGAACACATACTCCGGTCCGAAATCACGAATCCATTGGTTTACCAATTTACCAGCTCCGGCCCTCGGTGGATCCAAAATCAAAATGGCATTTTCTTTTTGTTTTAAAAGTTCTGTGGACATAAACAAATTAGCGATTTGGAAGGAATGGGATTTGTCCGGAAAATATTCATGAAAGGTTTTGGACGCAATTTCAATCGAAGATTCAGTGAGCTCGTATCCATCCACATTTTGAAACGAATCACCGTATAACAAAGAAAAGAAACCATTTCCACAAAACAAATCGATTAGATTCTCTGTAGTTTTTGGTAATCTATCTTTGATAAACGATAAGATGGGTAAAAAACCTTTTGGGTTAGGTTGGAAAAAAGAATCAAAGGGAATTTGAAAGTTTTGTCCGAGGACGATTTCGGTAAATGTAGATTTTCCTCGTAACACTTCTGGCCGTCCAAAAGCAGATACTTCCGATTTGGGTCTGTTGTAACAAAAGAGTAGTGACTCTTGTGATAAAGATTCCAAACAAAGTTTACGAAAACTTTCCATTGAAGGATGTGATTCATATCCATCTGTAAAAGTAAAAATTAAAATTCCATCCTCTGTATTTTGTGCCTTACGGATTGTTAAGTATTTTAAGCCACCATCTTCAGATCTTCGATCCCAAATGACATCAGGCATTTGGTTCAGTACAGTTTGTACATCTTTTAGTGCCTTGTTGGCCCAGTCTGATTGGATGGAACAAGAGGTGATGGGAACTACTTTGCGGAAATTTCCCCTTTGTCTTTGTCCAATGATAGGTCCAGGGAATACAGAAAAATCCATACGAGATCGGTACTCGTAAATTTGTTCAGAAGGGATAGGTTTGATGGAGATACCTAAGTCTTTTTGGAAGGAGTTTAGGATGGGAGTAAATTTAAGTTCTAATTGTTCTTTGTAACTTATGTGTTGGCCCGTACATCCACCGCACTCTCCAAATACATTGCATTTCACTAATTGCCAATCATGGTTGCGAATGGTTTCCTGGATTCGTAAGGACCTTTGTCTTGGCCTTCGTTTGACATATTCCACATGGAGTTCGTCACCAGGGTAAACAAAGAAAACGTTCACCTTTTTTCCGTTAGGTGCTGTGACGATTCCTGAAAAATCAGAATCTAAACTTTCCACAATGACTTTGTCCAATGTTTTCTACTTGCCAGTTCCTTTTGATTTTTATAGGATTTCCGACATGGTTTTTTCGAAAAGACTCTTTTCTTTCCTTCTCCTCTTCCTCATTTTTACGGGATTTCTCTCAAACCTGTCTGCCCAAGTCCTTCTGACCAACCAAATTTTGGACCTGAGATCAGAGACGTCTTTTGGCCAATCCGTTCATAAATGGAGTTTCAAACCAGGAGACTCACCTCTTGTCACAGAAGAGAAAGAAGACGACCTTTATTTAGATGAAGAAAACGGACAAACCAAAGCCTTACGTTTTGCTCATGCCCAACCTGCCTTAGAAGAATCGGTGAGAAATGGTTGGATTTCTGGATTCCAAATCCAAACCGCTTGGGATAAAGTGAGAGATGGAGATGGGGAATTGTATTTTCCAGACTTCAAACAATTCCAAGAAGCTTACAAAGGATATGCTTGGTATCGCACAGAAATTCAAATTACAGAAGAGGACATCCGTTCCAAATTCAAATCAAGGAACTTAACTGTTCGGTTGGGACAAATTAGCCAAGCTGATGCTGTTTATTGGAATGGAAAATTCATTGGAGGAACAGGCTTACATTTGGACACGGAAGAAGGAGCCGAGTTGGACGATAAATCTCTTTATAGTGATAAAATTCGCTTTTACCAAATCCCCATAGACCAACTAAAAACAGACGAACCCAATGTTCTTGCTGTGAGGGTTTATGCAAAGTATCCATTGAGTCCAGGTTTGTCTCATGATAAATTTTATGTATCCTCTGTAAAGTATTCAGAGCGGGCAGAGTATTGGAATGACTTTAAGAAAATTTTTGTAATCGTACTCACCTTGTTACTTGGTAGTTTTTATTTATACTGGCAATTTTTGTTTCGAAACGAGGATGATGCAACCATATACTTTGCGTTAGGCTCTATTTTTATGGCATTCAATACTTTGTTTCAAAGCCAAATTATTTATTCTATCATTGGGGATGGATTTTGGATTAAAAAAATAGAGTATTTGGCTTGGATTGGACTTGTACATTTACTTTTTAACTTTATTGTTCGGTTTGCTCATGTAAGGCAAGGTTGGATACAAACCACAAATCGGTATATTGATATCGCTGGTATTGTTTCTGTCCTTGTCGTTTTATTTTCTCCGAATCTCTTTTTTCTATCTAAGTTCTTCTTCAGTTGGAGTTTTGTAACCATCCTCCTTGGTGCTGCCCTTTTTTATATTATCTTTCTTGGAAGAAAGGTTCCTTCTATGGGAACGGTATCCCTCGGTTTTTTTGCCTTTGTGGCTCTCATTCTGAATGATATCTTTGTGGAAATGCAATGGGAATGGTATCCAAGCCATACTTATCTAAAAGATTACGCCTTTGCTGCTTTTTCTGTTTCCGTGGCACTTTCCATTGTAAAGAATATGATCGATTCCAGAAGGCTTGTGGAAAAACAAAGAGAAGAGAAAGATAGACTTTCGAGATATTTCTCTCCTGCGGTGATGGAAACTATTGTTGCCGATAGTATCAAGTTAGGTGGTGAAGAAAAAAACATCGCAACTTTATTTTCTGATATTGTTGGATTTACAACATTTGCTGAAAAAAATCCTCCAGGAGTTGTGCTCCAAAGTTTAAATACAATTTTTGAATCCTTATCGGAATTGATTTTTCATTATTCAGCTACTTTAGATAAGTTTATCGGTGATGCCATTATGGCATTTTGGGGCGCACCGAAACAAACAGAGCTGGATGCCTATCATGCCATAGCTTGTGCCGTAGATATGCAGAAAAAAATGGAAGAGATCAATCGTGAATTGGGAGTCCCACCGGGCACATTTCGTTTAAGGATTGGTGTCAATTTTGGCGAAGCCATTGTGGGTAATATCGGTTCTGTCAAACGTATGGACTACACTGTCATCGGGGATGCCGTCAATACTGCGGCTCGTTTAGAAAGTCACGGTGTTCCCGGAAAGGTTGCTGTATCTGAAGCAGCGTTTCTTGCGGCGGGGGGAAGCGAATACATTGAATATGAAGAAACCAAGGAACTCGCACTCAAAGGGAAAGCGGAACCGGTCAAAGTGTATTTTGTAACAAAGGTAAAACCAAGGCCAGTTGCTTAAACCTAAGAAATGATGGATTCTGAAATGGATTTCATACACCTAAAATCACTGTTAAATTGGCATTGGTCATATTTTCTGCAACGGTTTCACATTCTTCCATACTGCCTTGAAAACAAACCGCTTTTCCATTGGTATGGGCTTCCATGGCAATTTTTTTGGCATCTTTTTTTGTTTTGAAACAAAGTTTCATCAAACAATCTTCTACATAAGAAAACTCATGGATTGAATCATTGAATAAAATGACAAAGTAAAAGTATACAGAATCAAAGTGGGTTTTTGTTTCTTCAAATGTAGAAGGTTGGTTTTGTTCTGTCATGGAAACAATGAGTCGGAGTTCTCGCTCAGTTCACCAATATACTCCAAATAGGATTTCATTTTAAACTTCTTTTTTGTGGAATCGGAGGACATAAACCGCACATTTCCAAATACGTTTCGTTCGGGAAACCAGGGCCTATCAAAAAGTCCAAAACACCACAGTATCCCTGTATAGGAATTGGGATTTCTTCCATCGTAGGCATATTTATTATTTAGATGTTCTAAAATGGAAAAGGCTTCCTCGTAAGTCTTTGTCCACTCGATTACTTTTTTACCCCATAACATTCGCATATAATTATGCATTCTTCCTGTTTTTACAAGTTCGGTTTGGGCAGCATTCCAAAGTTCATCATGAGTGTTGGCGGATTCAAACTGCTCTAAAGTATAGAGATACTCCCTTGTGTCGGATTTATGTTTTCTAAAATTGGCCTTCACCCAATCCGGAAGATGCTCTAAATTGATATGATTTGGTTTGTCCTTCCAAAAGAAAAGATAACCAATATCTCTCCATGTAATGAGTTCGTCTAAGAAGTGATTGGTGGAAGAGGATTCCGAATAAAAATGGTCGCGGTCTCCCGGTTTTTGGTGGCTCATTCGTTCGGGATTCCATTTCCCTTGAGACGTTGCCTCTAATACCGATTGAAAGATTTCCTCGATTCCAATATGTCCAAAGTGGAGGTAGGGGGAGAGACCACTTGTGGCAGTGATTTCTGGTGGGTTGGGCTGGGAACGGCCTGTTTCATAGTTTTGTATTTTTTTTGTGACAAAGGTTTTTAGAATTTTTAAAGCTTCTGTCCGACCACCTTTCACACCTTTGGCGGGAGGTACTTGTTCCTTAAAATCAAGTGATAGTAAAAATGAGTTTAAATCTTTCGGGAGTCCAAATCCATGAGGAGGTTTTGTTTGATGATGGAGTCCTAGTAAGTCTTCTTTTTTCCATTTTGGTTTGGCAAACTTCGGCAAACCTTTTAAAAATTCTTTATGAATCCAAATTCTTAGAATCCTTGCAGCACTCGCTGTCCTTTCAAAACGGGAGAGGGGAAGGAGAGAATTGCTATCAACGGCTATCAGCGGACAATTGATTTTTTCAGAGAGTTTATTAATTTGTTCAGGGATAATAAAACAAGGAAAGTCATCGGTAACAATGGCGACTGCATTTTTTGCAATTTCTTTTAAGACTCCCCGTGCAGGGTTAGATTTTGATTCTATAAAACTCCAATAGTTGATACCCAATTCGTCTGCTCTTGTTTGGTTGTCATACATTCCTTCCAGAATAAATTTATGGATCCTTTCTGAATTCCAAGGATAGTCGCAGCGTAATCCCTCATACACAATGAGTTCCTTGTTTTGTTCTTTGGCCAAAGAGACCGCATAAGCAAAGGCATGGTTGGAATCAAATCTGCGGTAGGCTTGCATCCAATAAAGGATGTAATTCCCACTAGGAAACATAGGTTTTTGATTACAATTCCGGATTCGTTCCTCGTTCATCTCTATTAGAGGCCGGTTCTCTTCGTTCAGGCTGCGTTTTTTCTATAGATCTGGGACCAAATCGATACCCTATATGCTTAAGATTTATGCGTTCTGGTTTCATTTGATACAAATTGACGCAATATTATCATCTCTCGTGAGGATGCATTTCTTCCCTTTACCCAGAAATCTAGACAAAATGGAGGGTTTCTAGGCATTAAATCATTTTTTTCAATACCTTTCCGCTTTAGATTCAATTCGGGTACCAATCTTGCACTGTTACTAAGCAAATAACATGGAAAGGAAACATGGCAATATGAAACAGTATTTCAAATCAATCGCCTTCCTGCTCCTGGTTGTTCCGATGTTCCTTTTTGCAGATGATGCTGCAACCGTCGCGAACCCGGCGCAAGAAACCGCAAATGCAATCCAAACTTTAACCGTTGGTTTAGACACCTTATGGGTGCTAGTCGCAGGTATGTTGGTATTCTTTATGAATGCCGGATTTGCTCTCGTTGAATCGGGATTCGCTCAATCGAAGAACACCGTGAACATTCTCGCTAAAAACTTTATTGTTTTTGCTGCAGCAACTTTCTCCTACTGGGCAATTGGTTGGGGTTTGATGTTTGGTGACGGATCTCCTTTTTTAGCAACCGAAGGTCTTTTTTTCTTAGGTGGAGCTGATAACTCACCTGCAATTGGTGATGCATACAAAGGTGTGTATTCTTCTATGAATTGGACTGGTGTTCCACTTCTTGCGAAATTTTTCTTCCAATTGGTCTTTGCGGCAACAGCAGCAACTATCGTGTCTGGAGCTGTGGCAGAACGAATTAAATTTCATTCCTTCCTTATCTTCTCCTTTATTCTAGTAGCGTTTCTGTATCCATTCACAGGTCACTGGGTATGGGGTGGTGGATGGATATCCGCACTTGGTTTTCATGACTTTGCTGGATCTACCGTAGTACACTCTGTAGGTGGTTGGGCAGCTCTTGCTGGTGCCATTGTTCTTGGAGCAAGAAAGGGAAAATTTTTACCAGACGGTAGAATCAAACCTATCCTTGGTCACAACATGACTTCTGCAGCTCTTGGAACACTGATCCTCTGGCTCGGTTGGTTTGGATTTAACCCTGGTTCTACTATGGGAGTGGGTGATGGAAGCACTATGGCGCATGTGATTGTGACTACAAACATATCTGCGGCTCTAGGAGCACTTGCATCTACTGTAACCGCTTGGATCATTTTGAAAAAACCTGACCTTGGTATGATTCTTAACGGAACACTCGCTGGTCTTGTGGGTATCACTGCTCCCTGTGCGATTGTTAGTCCAGCATCTGCTGCCATTATCGGTGCGGTGTCTGGAATTTTAGTAGTATTGTCCGTTCTTTTCTTTGACAAAATCAAAATTGATGACCCGGTAGGTGCAACTTCTGTTCACTTAGTTTGTGGTATTTGGGGAACATTAGCAGTTGCCATCTTCGGTTACGAAGGATCACCTGCAGGGGTTGCAGTTCCTTCTATTTTAACTCAAATTTACGGTATCCTTGCAATCGGTGGTTTTACATTCACAGTATCTTTAGCATTGTGGTTTGTGTTAAAACTTGCAGGCGGAATCCGAGTGGGTGAAGAGGAAGAACTAAGTGGTTTGGATCTTGGGGAACACGGAGCAGAAGCTTACCCTGATTTCAATATCAGAGCTCGCGGTTAAGGGAATAGGAGTATAACATTATGAAAATGATCATTGCAATCATCCAACCACATAAGTTGGAAGAAGTTAAAGCAGAATTGACTAAAAACGAAATTTACCGTCTAACAGTTTCTGACGTTCAAGGTTACGGACAACAAAAAGGGAAAACAGAAGTATTTCGTGGACACGAATACACTGTAAACTTACTTCGAAAAGTTCGTTTAGAAATCGCGGTTAATGATGAATTCGTTAAACCAACTGTTGATGCTATCTTAAAAGCAGCAAAAAGTGGTGACGGAAAAATCGGAGACGGAAAGATTTTTATCTCACCTTTAGAGGAAGTGATTCGAATCAGAACCGGCGAGAAAGGAAAAAGCGCCATTTAAGCTTCCTTTACTGAAAGGAAAAATCGGAAAACGTGCCGGGGAAAATTCCCTTGCACGTTTTTTATTTTTATCGCAACAATATTTTTAACTGATTGTTTCCTTCTTTTAGAAACAATTCCAAATCAGAAAATTGAATCCTAACGGCACCCCTTCGGTAGCGGTTTTCCTTTCGAACAAAGGGAATGGAATTTTCATTTAAAATTGCTAATTCAACGGTTGCATTTTCTGATTCCACTGTATAGAAAACTGTCAGGTTTTTATCAAACAGTTGTATATCCAATTGTAATCCATCCAATCCTTTCGGTAATGTTGGATCGAATTCGATTCCATCAGAAAAGGTTTTGATTCCGAACAAACATTCATAAACCAGTTTGATGTAAATTCCAGGCCCACTAGAATACACTCTCCAACCACCCTCCAAAGGAACGTTGCCAGATAATATTTTTTTATATTCTTTGGTTGCTTCGTAACGATCTAAAAATAAAGCGTCTGAGCTCGAATAATAACAGTTAGATTGCCTCCTCTTGGCAGAGGAAATTTTGTTTTGGATTCCTATAGGGTTTACTAAATTCAAATGATAAAAGAATTCTTCTGATCTACCCAGATAGGCCAGCGCTTCGCAGTAACGTAAATGGGCATGAGTATACATAAGTCCAATTTCCCTTCCAAAGTAACTGGCGGTTTCTGCGCGTTTGAACTCTTTACTTTCCCCATCGGAATAAGGGACGGGGGAATCAAAAAGCCGAACGCCGTCAGGTCCCATAAGGAAATTTTTGATTACGGAAAGATGGGTTTCTACTTCCGCCTCGTCCAATACTTCCGATAAAATTCCATATATCATGGGAAGAACACTATAACGGATTCCTGTTTTTATATCTGATGGATGTAAGTAGAATTTTTGCGAATCATCGTCGGAGAAATATCGCAACCCCGAAAGAATTCCTTTTTCCATACAATGTTCTTTGATATTTTGTTCCAATGTCAAACGCTCGGTTTCAAAGTATCTTTGCTTTTTTTCGTCATTCGTTAGGTGAGAAATTTTACTAAGTGCTTTGTAGGTAATGGATTGTAATTCTGCCGTCCAAGTACTTACTGCATGGGTTCGAAACTCATGGCGAACAGGTTGTAAAGAATCATTCCAATCTCCGTTTCCATAAATCGGAAGGTTTGTTGTGGGAAACAAACGATCGTTCATTAGAGAGATTGTTTTGTCTAACGCTTGAAGGATCGTCCTTTGTTCGAGGCGGTGTGGTCCAGTTGTTGTTTCTTTTAGGAAGTCTAAGTCACTAGTCCGCTCTAAGTAAGATGCAAGTGCAAGTATCGGCCAATAAATGATATCTCCATGGGAATCACCGGCTCTGATATGTGAATCACGAGGATAAAGCATAAACCATTGCGGCCAATCTCCATCTTCATTTTGTTCTTGGAATACTTGATATAGTAAACTGCGACAAGAGTGAAATTCTCCCGTAGCAAGTAAAAATTCGAAAGCTCCTTGGCATACATCTCTTGTGCCCCAGCCTCCGCCAGAATATTGTTCGAGTCCTCTCGGATTCAAATAGTGGATGCGTGCATTTTGTTCGAACCAAGGTAAAATCTCTTGAATTTGTTTTAAGGATTGAAGTTCTGGATTCTCGTTCTTTTTATATGTGGATAAGGAATGAAAAGACAACACTGGTTTTTGGATTTGTGAGGACCTTTTTGCTGGTGTAACCAAATTCCCTTGGATGGTAAATTGCAAACTTGTGTTTACAGAAACTCGTGCTGTTATATAAGACTGTTTTCTTGATTTTCCATCAAGGAATAAAAGACGATCATCAGAGATTTCCCAAGAGTTTAGATCTTCAGATTGGATTTGGAATCCTTTTCCATCTAACCTTTGGTAGAGGGCAGATTCGGGATTTGGTTGAATTTGAAGTTTTGTTTTGTGTTTAACTATGATTGGAGGTTGTTCTAAGGAACCATTGTCGCCGTCGAGTGCAATAGGGAAGGAAAGAAGGTAGTTCCTCGTTTTTTTTTCCGTTGTTTGTAATTGGAAGTTGATTTTATGATCTTCTTTGGTTTCGACTTGAATGCGCAGGATTTCAGTTCCCCATTGGTAAATCCATTCCATTCGATGGGGTTCCATGATCACGAAAGAAGGTGAATCTAGTAGTGCAAAGCCAGACTCTTCTTCTCTAAAAATACGGAATCCATAAGAATTAAACAATCCAATATAACTATGATTACGCGATATGTATTGATTGATGCTTGTATGGCCCTCTGTAAGTTGTGATAAAAAAATTCCTTTGTAATAACAGGTAGCGGTTAGAGAGGACTCATCTGGAATTGTTGGCAATCCTGTCCGAAGGATTTGCCCGTGTGGACGTAAACAAAGGGATTCTTTTTCTTTTAACACAACATGAGTGGACTTCTCTGTGAAAAAAGATAAGATGGAACCCGAGTCACTTTTTTCTACTTCTCGCCAAGGATTTGGGAAATATGATTGTAGATCCAATTCTGTTGCAAAATCACCTTCTTTTTGTTTGGCGGAAGTGAAAAGGCTTGGAGTTGATTTTAGAAGAAACCCATCTGTTTCTTGAGTTTCATTCCAGCCCGATATGGCTTTTTGAATGTATCCATCTACGTTGTTGAATGATCTTAAGGATTCTACGTTCGGGAGTAACGACCCATAAAAAGAAGAACTCTGCCTCTCCTGCGGTTTTAGAGTCAAAGGTTCTCTCTCTAATCCTAGTATAGAATGTTCGCCTTGCCTTCGTTTGCCAAGAAATGGATGGTTTAGACCATTGGGATATAAATCCAGACCATCGGTAATATAAGAGCGAATGGGTTCTGTACTAAATAAAAAACTTGCTGGATGGTTTCCTAATACCAATTCATTTTGTCGGGATAAAATTCCATAAAGCCTATCTTTAGAAAGAATGGGTTCGTGATGGATATAGTGGCAGACAAAGTATTCATTCAGCCGTGAAGCAGAATATTCACAAATACCTATATCTTGAACGTAAACTAAATCACAAAGCACCGAGTGATCATTTTTGTTTGTGAGTTCGACCTTGTATCTCCAACTAGGTTGGTTGGGGTGGAGCTCTAAATACAAAGCATAATCAATTTTGTCGCAAGTTCCTCTGCATAAATAAGCCGACTCGGAAATTTGAAATAAGGAGTTTGATTTTGGTCCGAGCAAAGGGAAAACTAATAGTTCTTTTTTTGTATGAATCCTCAAGTAGATGTTACTCACGCTGGGTTCCATCTCATTAGCGAGATATAAGTTTACAAGAAGATCGTGAAAACGAATGGAATGGACATTTCCGTTGGATAAAAATTGAAATCTTAATCCGGATCGACTTTGAATGGTTTGAATCATAGGTTTGTGTGAGTTAGATGGAGTGGAGAAAGAGTCCATTTCCCGAAATGAGAAATGTTTAAATGGTAGTCGTATTCCAAAACAGTTTCTTCGTCTTTTGCGATAACTACCGTGGTTACTCCCAGTCTGTGAAATAACTTTAAGAGTTTTGAAATTTCAAATTTACCTAAACTAGATCCAGGCCTGTCGAGGATGAGAAATTTTGGTTTCACAAAAAGAATGCGGATCACTGCAATTTTGTATTTTTCGGCTAACGAAAGTTCTTCGTCCCATTCTTTTAGGGCCCTGATTCCGCCAAACCTACGAACCAGTGATTCAAGCCCCATATTCTTTAGTTCCTTTAGGATCGCTGCATCCGATACTTCTAAATTCAAATAAGCAGGAACAATGACATTGCGAAGTCGTCCAGGAGGTAGATAGGGTTGTTCGGGAAGAAAAAGAATCTCTTCCCAATTGGGCTTTTTAATCCTACCTTCGGAGTGATTGCTGATTCCAACAATGGAGCGAAATAAACTAAGTTTCACGGTTTCATCAAGCGAAGTGATAAGCCAACGTTCGTTTCTGTGAATTGTCAATTGCAGGTTGTCTACTAGAAGTTTTGATTTATCATTTGAATACAATGTGAAATTTTCAAAACCAATTTCATCTGCATTGTAGTTGGACTCTCTTAGGGATTTGGATTCTGTTTCTGCCTGTAACATGGCTGTGTCAAGAGAATGCAGACGTTTGACAACGGCAGAAAATGCAGAGATGGACTGGAACTGTGTGACAATTAAGGAAAAAGCATTGAGTAGGGTGGTAAAGGCAAGAGCTGCTTGCGTAATCACTCCAAATTCTATTTCCCCTCTCATATAACTTGGCGCTATGATGAGCATCGGAATGATTTGTATATAGTAATTATAACTATTGGTGAATAGGCTTAGTCTCAAGTTTACTGAAATTAGTTTTCTGAAGTTGTTCACTAACTTCCGAAGTCTTGATTTCAACCTTACAGACATTCTTGCTTCCCTATGTGTCACAGCGATGGACTCTGCATGTTGGCGGATATGGAGTAGGTCAGCTCTATAACTTGCTTCCATGTCCAATTGATCATAGTTAATGCGAATGAGCGATTTTCCAAGAAATATAGTGGATACAGTTCCAGTTAGAGCATAAGTGACAGCTACGAGAAACAAAACAGGATTAATGCTCCAAAGAACTCCAGAAAACGAAATTGCAGAAAAAACACCACCTATAAAAAGTAAGGTGAAAGAGATTGTAGTTGTTGTAAAAGATTTGACATCATCAGTGATCCTTTGGTCGGGATTTTCGATACCGGGTTTACCTATGATTTGATGATAGGTTCGTTCTGTTAGATAATTTTCTGTCAACCGCCACGTGAGTTGTTCGCGCCAAAGGATGCCAAGTCTTTCTTCTGCATACCGATAGACTGATCCAATGGCAGAGGAAATGATAAATACAAAAGCATACAACAATGCGTTGGTATAAAAGGCATTTGTGTTTTTTTGTTCGATGGAAGAGATAAAGTCCCTACCAACATAACTATTGATCACGTTAAATACATTAAACAAAATAACAAGTATTACCAGTGTGATCCCGTAACGAATGGCAGTTGGACCTTGTTTTGACAGAATGAGTTGTCGAATGATACTGGATAGACGTAACCAGCTTTGTGATTGATTTAGTTTTGATTTGGAAGGCATTGATGCTTATCTAATTAAAAATATCGTCCCTTCCCCAAGGCAAGGTCATTTTACGATTCAATGGTTTCTATGGTTAGATCCATGATTACCTGGGTCCAGATGGATTCTAAATTTGGGTTCCACTCCGAAGGAAGATTTTCTCGGAGCGTTGATAGAAGGATAGGAACCAGTTTCGGAAATTCTTTCTTTGTTATTCCAAGGGATTCGTAAATGGCAGCTAATTTTGAAACTTCTTTTTTTACAGAGATGGGATTTCCTAACTTTTCAATAATGGATTCAATGGAGTTTAAAAACTCTTCTTGTGAAATGGAAGATTCCCCTTCTTTGGGCATTTGGTTCGGTGTCTGGTTTTCCAAAGTAAAGGTTTTTAATTTGTCGATATAACTTTCTATCCAATGCGGATTGTATTCTAAGACATGATCAAAAGATTTTTGAATTTGTAAGATGGGATCAGGTTTTTTGAATCCGAGAACAGAGTAGGCAGTCATTTTTTCTGACTTACCTCTTAATCTTGTGATTACTTTTTTGTTCACAGCAAGCGAGGAACCAATAAGATTATAAATTTCATCTGAGACTAAAAACTGAGTGTTTGTTTTTTTATTCAATGCCTCTAGCCGACTTGCTACATTGACTGTGTCTCCGAGTACGGTTTGACTTTTGTATTCCGAATGTCCAATGTCTCCGTAAATTACATTCCCCGCATGAAGACCAATCCGGATGTCAAAAGTAAAATTAAACCTATCCTTCATTTCGAAATTGAATTTTTTTAATTGATCAAACATACGAAGGCAAGCTCGGATTGCAGAATGAATGGTTTCCCGTTTTGCTTCCTTCAGACTTTCTTCGTTTGCCGTTTTTAGTGGGTCTTTGTTTTGGATTTGGAAAAAAGCCAAGATCCCATCTCCGATAAATTTATCGATTCCCCCGCCGTTGTTTAGGATAGGTTCACTCATTTCTTGAAAGAACCTGTTAAGAACAAAAACAACATCATAAGGAAGACTTGCTTCTGTAAAGGCAGTGAACCCTTTGATATCTAGAAAAAGGATTACCGCATAACACTCCTCACCTGTTTTTGAAGATTTGGATTCACTCGTTACATTTTTTAAATCTTTATTGTCTTTAATGATCCTTCGTAAAGATACATCGCCAAAAACTTCCGTTTGGCAAGCGAGCCGAATTTCCGAAGGCCAACCTTTCCTATCTGCTAGCGTTTGTTCCCTTTCATTGCGATGGCTCAGATGGTCTAGACCTTCTGTGATAAACACCCGACAGGTTGTACATTTGGCATTTCCTCCGCAGAGGTGGTAGAGTGGATACTCGTATTTTAGAGCAGTCTCAAGGATGGTGGCTCCAGGTTTGTTTGTTTCTAAAGGAAAATTTTCTTTGTCTTCGAAGGTAACAATGGACATGAATCACCACTCTTTTCAGGTAATTTAAGAATCCATTCTCTCTTAGGCCAGGGCAAGTCAGAAAAGTTATGGATTTGGGAAATTTGACCTGATTTTTGTCAAAACCCGCATAAAACTAATTGCATTAGTTAAATAAACTAATATCATTAGTTTTATGAAAGAAAACTACCACAAACTCTCTCTTTTTTTCCCCATATTATTTCCTTACCTTTTTTGGATGAACGGTTCTCTACTCGGATCGCCGATCACAACTTCTTACTTTCAGGTAGAGGAAGGTAAAATCGCTTATTCGAAAACTGGTGATGGAAAACGAAACTTGATCCTATTACCGGGAATTGGAGATAGAAAAGAAAGTTACTTGGAACTAAGTCAACTTTTAGCAAAAGAGAATTCTGTTTATAGTTTCGACTTACGCGGGCTTGGTGAATCTGATATTAGTTTTTCCTCTTATGGTCCCAAAGAAACAGCAGAAGACATTTTGCATTTTATCCGAGAGAAAGATCTACAAAATGTATATATTGTTGCCAATTCGATGACAGCTGCTTCGGCAGTATACATTCGTTCTATGGAAAAAAAAAGAGTCCTAGGCCTTGTTTTGTCTGGTCCCTTTGTCCGAGATAAAGCGGACCTCTCATTTGGAATGAAAACATTAATCCATTTAGCTTTTCGTGGTCCCTGGGGACCAAGTGCTTGGGTTTCGTTTTATGAATCTCTTTTTCCCGTACATCCGCCTAAAGATCTAAAAGAGCGTTCTGAAAAATTGAAACAAAATCTATCGGCAGATGGTCGTATGGCTGCTGTTAGGGCAATGTTGTTTGCCCCAAAAAAAGAATGTGAGGCCGCTTTAAATATAGTTAGGGGAAACGTCATTGTAGTGATGGGAACAAAAGATCCAGATTTTGATTCTCCTGAGGAAGAAGCAAATTGGATCGGTAAAACTTTAGGTGGTGAGGTGGAAATGTATGAAGGTGCAGGCCACTATCCTTTCGTGGAAGATCCTTCTCGGTTTTCTTCCGACGTACAGAAGTTATGGCAAAAAAACTAAAACACAAACCAGGCCGACCGAAAAAAGGCCAAACTCTCACCACTCGAAGCCAGATTTTTGATTCCGCCTGGGAATTGATTGGGGAAGTGGGTTGGAATGAATTTCGGTTGTCGCAACTAGCCGAAAACTTGGGAATTCGCACCCCTTCTCTTTACAACCATATCCAAGATCTGGAGGATGTCCGTCGGGAAATGAAACGCCGTTCCTTGCAATTGTTAGGGGATCGACTTTCTCTCAAGTTAAAAAATTTGAATACGGGATCGGAACGAATCTTTGATTTTTTATATGCTTACCGAAGTTTTGCGAAGTCCCATCCTCAGTTTTATCCGCTGACCATTGAATCGACAGAGTTCGATCCAGAACTAAAACCACTGGGAGATCGGATTTTGGCAATCTGCATGGAGGTCTTTCGATTTCCGACTTTGGACGAAACCGCAGTCCATAAGATACGAATCTTACGTTCCGTTCTGCATGGATTTATTGTGCTGGAGGAGGCGGGAGGATTTGGTCGCAAAGAATCCATTGAGGAGAGTTTTAAGAAAATAACAGAATCATTGGAATCTGGCAGACTCTGGTAAAACTTTACTTTTCGGGAGAATGTGCGTGCGAAAACTTGGGTATAGAATTATGGCAGCACTTACAATCACACTACCAGATGGAAGTTCCAAAGAACTAGAATCTGGTAAATCCTTTTCTGATTTCATCCAATCCCAACTGCCTTTCTTGAAAGAGAAAGCTCTTGCCGTTGTTTTGTCCGATGGTCGCACCGTTGACCTTTCTTTTATCCCACAGGCAAACACCACGGTAAAATTTCTCACCTTTGATGACACAGAAGGAAAAGAAGTTTTTCACCATTCTTCTGCCCATTTACTCGGTATGGCCGTGCAACGCCTTTGGTCAGAAGCACGCCTAACAGTTGGCCCTGTCATCGAAAACGGTCCTGGTTTTTTCTTTTATGATATCGACTTTGGGGATACAGTCTTAACAGTAGAAGACCTTCCGAAAATTGAAGCCGAGATGGCAAAGATTGTGAAAGAGGATCTCGTTGTCAAAAGATGGGAACTTTCTAAAGAGGAAGCCATTGAAAAATTTAAACAAGAAAACGAACCTTATAAAGTAGAACTCATCCAAGGATTCGACTCCGCATCCGTTTCGTTATACGGACAGGGGGAATGGTATGACCTTTGTCGTGGACCGCATGTTGCGAGGACTGGCCAACTCAAAGCCTTCAAACTGACTGCCATCTCTGGTGCGTATTGGAAGGGTGATTCTAAAAACAAACAACTCACTCGTATTTATGGTGTGTCCTTTCCCACCAAAAAACAGTTAGATGAATATATCTTCCTCATTGAAGAAGCAAAAAAAAGAGACCATAGAAAACTCGGGAAGGAACTCGATCTTTTTAGTTTCCAAGACGAAGCCCCAGGATTTCCATTTTGGCATCCCAAAGGAACTGTGCTTTGGAACACTCTTGCTTCCTACATCCGAGAGGAATGTTTTCGTCGTGGATACCAAGAAATCAAAACTCCCGCTATTTTAAATTCTAGCCTTTGGAAGAAGTCGGGACACTGGGACAATTTTAAGGAAAACATGTACTTCACTGATATTGATGAAAGTGAATTTGCAGTGAAACCCATGAACTGTCCGGGATGCTGTTTGATTTATAAATACCATATGCACTCTTACAGAGAACTTCCTCTCCGGTTTATGGAACTGGGAAATGTTCACAGGCATGAAATGTCTGGAGTTTTACATGGACTCTTTCGGGTTCGTGCTTTTACTCAAGACGATGCCCATATTTATGCTCCTCTAGAAAAAGTAGAATCCGAAGTAGAAGACATCATCGACTTTACTTTTGATGTGTATAAAAAGTTTGGATTTACTGAATTCAAAACTTTCATTGCGACACGGCCTGAAAAATCGCAAGGGAGTGATGAGGATTGGAACCTCGCTACACAAGCGTTACACGATGCTCTAAAGAAAAAAGGAATCGAATACGGAATCAAAGAAGGGGATGGAGCTTTCTATGGCCCGAAAATTGAATTCAATATTAAGGATTCCCTCGGACGGTTATGGCAATGCGGAACCGTACAAATTGACTTTTCTATGCCGAATCGCTTTGAACTCGACTTCACAGCTTCCGATGGAAAAAAACATGCACCGGTTATGATTCACAGAGCGATCTATGGATCTTTAGAAAGGTTTATTGGAATTCTCATCGAACACTTCGAAGGAAAGTTCCCTCTTTGGTTGAATCCGACACAAATTCGTGTCCTAACTGTGGCAGAAATCCATAGCGATTATGCTAAAGAGGTATATCAGGATTTGGTAATGCAGGGTTTCCGAGTCGAACTCGATGTTCGTAACGAAAAGATCGGTAGTAAAATTAGGGATTCCATCCTAAAACGAAGCAGTTATACTTTGATTTTAGGGGATAAAGAAAAAGAAGCAGGTTCTATTTCCTTCCGCCGTATGGGTGAAGAGAAAACGGAAACTGTTTCGCGTGATGGATTTATCACTCTTCTGAAGGGCGATCTTTAAAGAAAGAAATTTCTTGACTAACACTTGGGGGAGAGTTACGCTCCCTCCAGTGTCCCAAAACCTGGTCTTAACCAAACAGATTGATCCGGTCGCATACTACCTGGATCTTCCTATCCACCCACCGTATGACGCGCGTGATGCGTTCGATGCCATTCCCATGCAACTTCTTCCCTTTGCGGAAGGTTTGACTGTGGGTTGGAAGGTAAGCCCTATGCAATTTGTGGATGGGCTTGGTCGGGACCTTAAGTTAGATTGTCCCAATATAGTCATCACTGGGGGACAAAACCAGGGTGATTCTCCTGTGGCTTTGTATGTAGTTGCTGCCTTTTATGATGCCAGGGGCCGTCTTCTTTCTTGTCAATCAAGCGAACACATCATCCAACCTTGGGAGAGTTATGACGTTCCTGGACTTTGGAGTCGTTTTCCTTTTCCCATTACAGAAATTGCCCGGGCTTCCGTCAGTATCACATCCTACGGTTGGGAAGATCCGAGACCCAAAGAGGCCGTGATCCTTTCCAAACAAAAACCAAAAACAGAAACAAGGTATGAATGGATCCGGGAGGGGGGAGTCGTTGGATCCTATAGTTTCCAAAAATGGAACCCTGGCCAGGGGGATCTTCTCTTTGCGAGTGAAACCCTCACAAAAGAAAACCGCCTTAGGATTCGTTTTGAACGAAGGGAAAGTGAAGGATTGACCTACCTTGCCCTGATTCAATCCCAATCCCCCAAACAACCTATCAAAACATTCGATAATTTGATTCAATATGCATTCTACAATGAAGCGGGCCAACTTTGCCACGGTGGCTCTTGTATGGGAATGGGAAATCATGGAGACTTAGTCTCTCTAGTCCCCATTTTACCCGAGATCTTAGAGTCTCCCTCCTTGTATTTGGAACTTGCTGTCTGGGAAGGCCCCCCAGGATCGCTTTAACCCCAGATACCCAGCATTTCGCAAAGAAATGTACTTGCTCGCCTGGATTTTACGCCGAAATTGGAAATTGAAAGAAATTTCGGAGACTGAATGCAGAAACGGCCCAACCCTAGAGGGAACCCAAACCAAGATAAATTCGCCCACATCAGAATTAACGAACAAATTACCAATGTA
The DNA here is from genome assembly GCF_000332515.2 of Leptospira wolbachii serovar Codice str. CDC. NCBI lineage: Bacteria > Pseudomonadati > Spirochaetota > Leptospiria > Leptospirales > Leptospiraceae > Leptospira > Leptospira wolbachii. The sequence continues at coordinate 145,519 of NZ_AOGZ02000013.1, read as the reverse complement.
GCATCGATCCGACTCGTCTCTGACGAAGGGTCTGACATCGTTACTCTGGAAGAAGCTCTGAAAAGAGCCAAAGAAGCTAACCTTGATTTGGTGGAAGTCTCGGGTGACCAAGATGTTCACGTCTGTAAGTTGATCGATTTTGGAAAATACAAATTCGAACTTCTTAAAAAAACGAAAGAAGCGAAAAAGAAACAACACGTTGTCACGGTGAAAGAAATTAAAATCCGCCCGCGGATTGATAACCATGACTTCGAGATTAAGAAGCGTCATGCTTTAGAATTCTTGCAAAAGGGTGATAAGGTAAAAGTGACTCTTCGATTCCGAGGCAGAGAGATGGTTCACTCTGAAATTGGAATGAATATTGTTAACCGGTTTGTCGAGGACCTAAAAGAGCATGCCTCTCCCGAAAAAATGCCGGTACACGACGGAAAGACGATAGTGGTCGTGATGAACCCAATTGGTGAAAAACCTAAAGGATAAAACAACTATGTATAAGCTGAAGACAAATAGGGCAGCAGCCAAACGTTTTAAGTTTACCAAATCTGGTAAAATTAAACGCGGTTGTGCGTACCGAAGACATATCTTAGAGAAAAAATCTCCTAAGATGAAACACCAAAGCCGTGGAATGCACCTCATCCATGAAACCGATTATAACCGTGTAGAAAAACTTCTACCTTACGGGGGTTAAACGATGCCACGTGCAGTCAACGGAACCATTCATAAAAATCGTAGAAAGAAAGTACTAGCTAAAGCTAAAGGTTTTAGAGGCGGACGTTCTAAACTTTTCAGAACAGCAAAATCTGCTGTAATGAAAGCTGGTCAATGGGCATACCGTGACCGTAGAAAGAAAAAGTCCGAATTCCGTAAACTTTGGATTACGAGAATTAATGCCGCAGTGAGAGAAAATGGAATGTCTTATTCAAAATTCATTCATGCACTCAAAACACACGGAATCAATTTAGATCGTAAAACTTTGGCTGACCTTGCATACAACCACAAAGAAGTATTCAACGCCATCGTAGAAAAAACCAAAGTCGCTAAGTAAATTAGTGCTTGATTGGAATAGAATGGCTCGGCTATTCTATTCCATCGGATTGTTATCATGTTAAAAATCGAAACCATTGAAGAGCTAGAAAGTAAAGTTGTTAAGGCTTTGGAGTTAATCCAAGACCTAAGAACAGAAAATGCACGCCTGGAGACGGAAAACGAATCCCTCCGCGCGGAAAATGACCAGATGAAGCTCGCAATGGAGGAGAAAGAGCGCGAATTAAAAACACTTCGCACTCAGCTCCAAGAGACAACGGATGAGTTAAACCAACTCCGTGAAAGAGAAGGGCTTCTGGAATCCAAGGTTCACCAACTTCTCGGTCGATTGGACGGTCTTCCCACTACTGGAAGTTCGACACCCAAAACACAACCAAACTCAGATTCCTCTTCAGTAGAACCGGTGGCTGCCGCAGCGGCAGTTCCTAGTTTGGCAACAGATGAGGATGATGAAATCATCCTGCTGGATGAAGACGAATCCGAATTCCAAACAGAAGATGTTTTGGAAAAATCTCCTGCATCCGCATCCTTTGAAAAAGAGGAACTTGTTGTGGAATCGGAAGAAGAGATTCCAACAGTTGACATCGACGAAGATGACGACATCATCATTGATGATGACGACGAAGCAATCAGTGTTTTTGATGCTGATGACGACGATGATTTCTTAATTATCGAAGACGATCCTAAATAATTTTTATGGCAGAATCTGCCCCGCAACCACAGAAAATAACCAAACAAATCTTTGGTGAGACCTATACCATTGTTGGTGAAGCATCCTCTGGGTACATCTCCGAGGTGGCAGACTACGTGGAGTTGCGTCTTCTGGATTTGGCAAAGGCACTCCCCACAGCATCCAAAACTAAATTGGCAGTTCTATGTGCTTTGAACTTGGCGGACGAACTGTTCCAGATGAAGGAAGTTTCTGCCAAAGCTAATGAAATTCCGGAACTAGAAGAACGAACAAAGAAGATCATTTCTCTATTAGAAGAGGGGATCATTGGGGACAATTTTTGAATCCAATTTCAAAACAAGACGCTAGAGAAATTCTAAAAAAAAACCTTCCGAACTTACCTGAAAGGGAAGATCATGAAGCTGCGATTCTACGAAGGTTGTTCCCACTTTTACAGGGAAAAACTAAAATCATTACCTATTCTCCTGATCTAATTTATGAAGTGGATGTACTTCCCGTCATCGAATCCTGTCCTCTCCCAAGGCCAACGGGTTTTATCGAAGCAAGGCATTCGGCAGAATGGTACTTCCCTAGAATGGAAGAGGGAAAGAATTTACGATTCCTTCGTCCACGTTCCTTTGAGAAGAATGTACAGGGACTCTTTGAGCCTATAGGAGATGAGGAGATCTCCGTAGAGGAAGCGGAATTGATTCTCGTTCCCGCTTTGGGTTTTAATGAAAAAGGATACAGATTGGGCCGCGGTGGCGGTTATTATGATCGCATTTTAAATTCAGAATCACTCCAAAAGAAAACAGTCGGACTTAGTTTTTCTAAACTTTTCCCCGTCCCATTCCTTGCAGAAAGTCACGATTTAAAAATAGGAAAAATGATTACGGAAATCCAGATTCATTCGTTTTTAGATTGAATCCACGTAGGATTCTGACACGATTCCAGGTAGCATAATATGGACCAAGAAACACTACTCACATCCCTGGCGGAAAAAACCAAAATGGAACAAGAGTCCGATCTGGGAGACTTGGAACAGTTCCTTACATTTACCATTGATAAAGAATTCTTTGGGATTCGATTGTTGTTGGTTCATGAAATTTTAAAACCAGTTTTAATTACTCGGATTCCCAACGTAGATGATTACATTTTAGGTGTGATCAACCTTCGTGGAGAGATCATTCCCATAGTGGATTTGAAAAAAAGATTTCATGGAACTGATTCTGAAATTTTTCCAATTTCACGTATCATCGTCATTATGTTAGATGAAAAGCGAATTGGTATTCTCGTTGATGAAGTCAAACAAGTTGTTAAAATCCAAAAAGATTTTATCAGTTACACAACTGATGACTTGTCGTTAAACTACAGTAAGATGGTTGAGTCCGTATCTAGATACGAAGATCATTTAGTTTTGAATTTGGATTTGGAACAAATCGTTGATTTTGTTTCGTCCGCAAAGTAAAGAGAAAGGGATACGACATTGGCTGGAATTTTAGGCGAATACACAGAAGTTTTCCTGGAAGAATCCGAGGATCAAATTGAGGAATTAAATTCCAATTTGGTGAAACTCGAAAAGGATCATGAAAACCCGGAAATCATCAATGACATCTTTCGTGCGGCACACTCTTTAAAAAGTTCCTCTGCCTTCGTCGGACTCTATAACTTGTCCGATTTGTCTCACACGATGGAAAACCTTCTCCAGAAAATTCGAGAAGGGAGTTTAGAAATCAACGTTAAGTTGGTAAATTTATTATTTGAATGTTTTGATCTTATTAAACAGGTGATCGAAGGAGTTGCCAACGGAGTTAAGGTGGAGACACCTTTTACAGATATGATTAAAAAACTCCAGGACTATGAGGCTTCTCAGACTCAAACTGGCGTTAGCTCTGGTGCTCCTAAATCAAGTGGCTCTGATAAAACTACAGATAACACTAATTCTTCCATCACTCTCACAGAAGAAGAAATTTCTGAAATTCGCCAATCCTTAAAAGAGGATAGTGACCTTACTGCATTCTCTGTGAACTTGAAGTTAAAAAATGATACCCCGATGCAGAACTTAAGGCTTCTCCTTATTTTGCAATCCGTCAAAACAGTCGGGTGTGATCATCAAATGAATCCTACCGAAGATGCTCTGGACAATGGCCAGGGGAGTTTTGCACTTTCCTTTGTGACTGTCACAAAACTAAACAGGCACGAGTTACATGTTCAGTGTAATATTGATATGGTGGATTCACTTTCTGTGGAAGAAATCAAACTCCCAGAAACAGAAATGGAAGCCCTAGAAAAAAGGTCCGATTCTACATCTATCCAAACTTCAAACCATCCGTCAGGCCAGTCCGATTCAGAAGAAAAACATGCCACCAAAGGTTCTGCTAATTTTGATAAGGCGGTAACTGACTCCAAAGTGGTAATGAGAACGATTAAAGTTTCTTCTGACAAACTAGACCAACTGATGAATAACGTTGGAGAACTTGTAATCACAAACTCTGGATTCCAAAAGATCTATGATGATTTAGTGGCACAGTTCGGCGAAGATTCATTATTCAATGAACTCAAAGGAAAAATCGATCAAATCAATCGAATTTCCAAAGATTTACAAACGGGAATTATGAACATTCGAATGGTTCCGATTGGATCTGTATTTAACAGGTTCACAAGACTCATTCGAGATCTTTCTTTAGAAACCGGAAAACAAGTAAACTTAGTTCTTCGCGGTGAAAACACAGAACTTGATAAAAAAGTAATCGATGCGATTGGCGAGCCACTCATCCATCTCATTCGTAATTCCGTAGACCATGGAATTGAATCTCCTGCCGAAAGAAGAGCAGCGGGGAAACCAGAAGAAGGAACGGTGGAACTCAATGCTTACCAAGGTGGGTCCAATATCCTTGTAGAAATCCGCGACGATGGTAAGGGTTTAAACAAAGACAAAATTCTAAAAAAAGCCATCGAACGTGGGCTTGTGAATGAGTCAGATGCCCAAAACCTTTCGGAATCAGATATCTTTCAGTTTATCTTTGCTCCTGGTTTTTCCACTGCGGATAAAATTTCCGATATTTCGGGGCGTGGTGTGGGGATGAACGTAGTCAACAAACTCATCGAAGAGTTTAAAGGCAAAATCCTCATCCATTCGGAAGAAGGTAAAGGTTCTTCTTTTACGCTTTCTTTCCCGCAAGCACTTGCCATCATTCCATCCATTCTCGTGATTATGGAAGAAGAAGTGTATGCGTTTCCTCTATCAGAAGTATCTGAAACCATCAAAGTTAATTTGGACCAAATTACCACTCTTGAAGGTCACGAGATCATCAACTTACGGGGAGAGGTATTGCCTATCTACCGTTTGAATCGTATCCTCGGGCTTGCCGACAAACAAGAAATGGTGGAAGTTCCTGTAGTCATCGTAAATTACAAAACGAGAAAACTGGGATTTATGGTAGATGATTTAATTGGAAAACATGAAACCGTAATCAAATCTCTTGGTAAAAACTTCAAAGACATCCAAGGTCTAACAGGTGCAACAATCATGGGTGATGGAACCATCATTCTTGTTTTAGACATCCCTGGTCTTGTGGAGATTGCTGCGGACAAAGTCGATTGGACTGACCAGTTGGTTGCCGGTGAGATGATGAAACGAGCATCTACAATTCGTTCTCTCGAAATGTCGGATTCTGAATTTATGTTCAAATCCAATCACCCTACCAATCGTTACAATGCGAAGTTGATTGAATTACGTGCAAAAGACAAATCACGTGTCAAAAAAGATAAACATAAAATAGAAAAACATATCATAGTTCCGAAAGAAGAGGTGTATGCAGAAGAGCCTGCGACCAACCTCAAAATCGCCACTGAAGTGATCAAAACTGAAACTGTAGTGAATGGAGATTCCGGTGGATCTTCACACTCATCCACAGCAACCCTTGTCATTGATCACAAAACAGATGAAATCCATCGTTTGGCAGATGTGGCAAAGATTGAAAATGTCAAATTAACAGAAAGAGAACAGGCCGCAGAAATCATCAAAGGTTTTGTGGAACAAAAAGAAGAACGATTGAATCAAGTGGCTGCTTTGAATTCAGAAGCTATTAACGAGATCATGTCTTCGAAAGATATCAAAAAACTAGAGAACATCGTCAATACAGGTATGATGAATGCTGGTGTCGTACTTTCTCAGTTAGTTGGTAAAGACGTAGAGTTATTTATCCCTGAAATCAAACTTACCGATCGCGAAGGACTGGCAAAAGAGTTTAGATACTCTATGGATCAGTTTTTTGGAATGAAAATTCGTATGACAGGAGACCTTAACGGAAATCTTCTTATGATGTTTTCTGAAGAGAATGGATCTGAAATTGCGAAAGAACTTTTGGGTTCCGAAGATGCAAAATATGCAGAAGGTAGTCTTCATAAACTATCAGAAGATATGGTCTCTGTATTATCGGAAATTTCTAATATTGTTTGTTCGAGTGTGATGAACTCACTTTCCAATAAATTGAAAAAAGAAATTTTGCCTTCAGTTCCTGAAATGATTACCGGTAGTTTTATGGATGTAATCGACATTGTGAAACCGGAACGAACAAAGTTTTTATCCATGCACACTGAATTTAACCACCAAGGAAGTAACCTAATTGGTGTTTTGGTATTCCTACCTGATTTTGACGAACTGGTAGATTTAATTCATAAATCATGAATAAAAAACCAACCGTTGCCATCATAGACGACTCACTTCTTGTGAGGAATATATTAAGTGATGCCCTCACCAAAAAGGATGAAGTGCAGGTTATCGCTACCGGTAAAACCGGAATGGATTGTATTGATTTAGCAGGAAAACTAAAACCAGACTTTATTGTTTTGGACATTGAGATGCCCATAATGGATGGTCTGACGGCCCTGGCAGAGATCAAAAAATTAAAACTGCCAAGCCATGTGATTATGCTTTCGGTGCTTACGCAACATGGTGCTGATGCCACATTCAAAGCATTGGAACTTGGGGCGGTAGATTTCATTCCGAAGCCGTCCAGTGGAAATCAGTTCTCTCCAGAAGATATTGCTGCGGTATTGTCCGCAAAAATTAAAGGATTTTCCGATTCTAGACTGCCTAGTATCGAAACTTTGGTTCGACCAGAGCGAATTGAACGCCAATTAAATAAAAGTTTTCAAAAACCAATCAAAGTAGAGGCTATCGGAATTGGAACCTCCACTGGAGGACCGAAAGCTTTGCAGACTGTTTTTGCGAGTCTTCCAGAAGACTTTGCAAAACCGATCTTTGTGGTACAACACATGCCTGCGGGGTTTACGAAGGCGTTTGCAGACAGATTGAATTCCTTGTCTAAAATACAAGTGAAAGAAGCGGAAGATGGTGATCTTGTACAATCGGGAACCGCATACATCGCTCCTGGTGATTACCAAATGAAGGTAGTAACCAAGGGAAAGGATCATGTCATTGAACTCACCCACACAGGGCAAGTCAATGGACACAGACCATCGATAGAAGTATTGTTTGATAGTATGGTTGAAGCTTACGGTGGGGATCATCTTTTATCCATGATCATGACTGGTATGGGAAAAGACGGGTCACACGCAATCAACAACATTCACGCCAAGGGAGGTATTACTCTGGCGCAGAATGAAGCAACATCGGTAGTTTATGGAATGAACCGTGTTGCAGTGGAACTGGGAGGAATTGATTTTGTTCTTCCGGTAGATGAATTAGTACCAAAGATGATTGAATTATTAAAGTCGAGAGGGAATTAACATGGCAAGAATTTTGGTTGTAGATGATGCAAAATTCATGAGAACGCTCGTAAAAGATGCGTTAGTTGGGGCAGGTCACGAGATCGTAGGTGAAGCAGAGAATGGTAATATTGCGGTGGAACAATACAAAAACCTCAAACCAGATCTGGTCACGATGGACATTACCATGCGTGAAAAAGATGGAATCGAAGCAACAAAAGAAATTATCAAATTTGATGCTTCAGCCAAAATCATTATGGTAACGGCACTTGGTCAAGAAGATCTACTTGCGAAGGCAATTAAGATGGGTGTAAAGGATTTTGTTGTAAAACCTTTCCCACCAGAAAGATTGCAACAAGCAGCAGCAAAAGCACTGGGTTTATAAACCGTGTCCCAAACCCCGGAGTTTATCGTCCGGTGGCAGAACCAGGACGGAGGATTGACAGAAGGACCGTTAACGGTTCTATGGTCTCTGATTGATAGTTATAAGGTTGATATTTTTGAAGTCTCCCTTTCGCGTATCACATCCGATTTCATTCAATTTTTGAGAACGAGTCAGTCTTTGTCGATTGAACTTACATCTGAGTTCGCCGTGATGGCGGCTCATTTGGTATATTTAAAATCAAAAGCTTTATTGCCGGATCCTGGTTTTGAGGAAGAGGATTACAATCCTCCTCTTCCGAAGGAACTCGTAGACAAACTATTAGAACACAAAAAATTCCAAATGGCCGGACAACGTTTGGCGGAGTTGGACCGGTTGACTGCGGGAATGTTCACCCGGGAAACCAACCAGGTTTTGGATGAAACGGAAGTTTGGTTGGACGTAAGCCTTGTGGACCTCATCTCCGCATTTAATTCTATTTTGGAACAGGAAAGTTCCAATGAGGTAGAAGACCTTCTACCCATCTACGAGGGTGTGGCTCAATACTCCGTAGAGGACAAAATGGAGTATTTACGAAATCTTTTAGATAATACTGGCGAAATCCACTTTATGGATTTGTTCGAATCAGAAAAACCGGAAAAAAAAGAAATCGTCGCTGCCTTCCTGGCAGTATTGGAAGTTGTTAAAATCCGAGTTTGCAGAGTGCTCCAACATGCAGTTTTCGGTGAAATCAAAATAGTCAAGGTTTAGATCAATTTGGAAGAAAGAACTTATACCAAGGGCCTTCTTGAGGCGCTTCTCTTTTTGTCTTCGGATCCGATCAAATTGTCTGCCCTTGCCAAGTCTGCCGGGATAGAAAAAACAGAAGCCCGAGAACTCCTAGACGAACTCATTCTCGACTACCAAGAAAAAGAAGGCGGTTTTTTACTTAGAGAAATTGCTGGTGGTTACCAATTCATCACAAATCAAAAATACAGCGAAGTTCTCGCACATATCTTTAAAGATAAAAAAAGAGAAACCCTTTCTCGGGGAACTTTGGACACTCTTGCTATCATAGCTTACAAACAACCCATTACACTAACAGAGTTAGATGAAATTCGCGGTGTCTCTTCTCGTGCCATGGTGGCAAGCCTCATGTCTAAAAAATTGGTGAAAGCTGTGGGTCAAAAAGAAGTTCCCGGCAGACCCACGTTATACGGAACCACAAACGAATTTCTGTTACACTTTGGACTCAGCAAACTTACGGACCTTCCTACACCTGTGGAAGTGAAGGAACTTAAGTTCGAAGAATTTTCTCCTGAATCCATCATTGTTACCGATGAAACAGAAATGAATCCTGATTTCGATTTGAGTACACTACCAGAAGAATTACAAGACGGGGCTTAAAATGAGTAGTGCAGAAGAAGAATTAAAAAAACTCCGTGCTGGAATCGATTCATTAGACACTGAAATCATTGCACTCATTCAAAAACGGGCTGGTTTTGCACAAGAGATTGGACGTGTCAAAAAAGAATCCGGTGGTCCTATTTACCGACCGGATCGCGAAAAAGATGTATATGAGAAAGTAACCAAGTTATCGGGTGGACCACTTCCATCATCGGTGATTCGTGCGATCTATCGGGAGATGATGTCTGGAACCATCGCCTTAGAACACCCGTTAAAGATTGGATTTTTAGGACCCGAAGGAAGTTTTTCTCATTCTGCTATGCGTTCCAAATTTGGAACCTCTATCGATGCGGCCCCGCAAACTTCTATCCCCGATGTCTTTCGAATGGTAGAAGAGGGGAAGTTGGATTACGGAGTGGTTCCTGTAGAAAATTCGACAGAAGGCCAAGTGAGCTCCACTCTAGATATGTTTCTGGAAACAGATTTAATCGTATACTCAGAGTTATACCAAAGAATTTCCTTTTCTTTGCTCGGATTTGAAACCGATCTTTCTGCAGTTAAAAAAATCTATGGAATTCGGATTGGGAACGAACAGTGCCGCAATTGGATTTCGGCAAACCTTCCCAATGCAGAAGTAGTGGATACTTCTTCCACAGCTATGGCGGCAAAATTAGTTTCTGAAAGAAAAGACGGACTTGCCATTGCTTCAAAAATTGCCGGTGAAATTTATCAATTGAATGTGATAGCAGAAGGGATCGAAGACTATTCTGGAAACACTACAAGATTTTTGGTGATCGGTAAAACAGAATCACCTAAAACCAAAGAAGACAAAACTTCCATTGTGTTTTCGATTCCAAACCAAACGGGTTCTTTATTTGCTATTTTAAAAACCTTCAATGATGTGTCAGTCAACCTAACCAAAATTGAATCCAGGCCATTAAAACGAAACTTATGGGAGTACCATTTTTTCGTAGATTTTATTGGTCACAAAGAAGATCCAAAAATTGCAGAGCTTTTGGAAAAAGTAAAATCACAATGTACTCTGTTTAAACTACTCGGCTCCTATCCAACGGCTGGATCCTTTCCCACATGAACCTAAACCGGGTTTTGATTTATGGCATGGGGCTTATGGGTGGCTCCCTTGCTCTCTCGTTACGCAAAAAATATCCAGATGTTTTCATCACGGCTGTCATTCGTTCCGAAAAAAGTAAAATCACGATCCTCGAAAAGAGTTTAGCCAACGAAGTTTTTTTACAAAAAGAGTTAACATCACCAGATTGGACTCTCTACGATTTGGTTGTTTTTAGCACTCCGGTAGAATCTATTCTACAAATCATTCCCACTTTACCTAAATCGGGAAATACTATATTTATGGATTTAGGATCCACCAAAGAGACCATTGTTTCTGCGGTAGAGGCCTATTACGGTAGCAATACACATAATTATATTTCTACACATCCTATGTGCGGATCCGAACAAGTAGGTCCAGAGGCAGCAGTCCCTGATCTCTATGCAGATAAACTTTGTATTTTGACTCCTCCCCAATCGGCATCTAACGAAAGTTTGGAGTGGGTGCGTGTGTTTTGGGAATCGGTTGGATCTTGGACAATGGAGATGGATTCTAAATCTCACGATGAAACCTTGGCGAATTTATCCCATCTTCCCCATGTGGTCTCTACAGTTCTTGTGAATGTTGCAGGAGCTAACACAACTACTATGAAAGAGGTGTTGGGGAGTCCAAAACCAATCACTGGTGGTGGGTTTCGGGATATGTCAAGGATTGCCGGATCCAATCCCGATATGTGGATTTCCATTTTCAAAGAGAATAAGAGTTTTTTATACCAGTCGATCGATGAATTCATCCACCAGTTGACCGAGGTTCGTGATTTGTTGAAACCGGATCTTCCTTTTGACGAAGGGAAAATTCGAAAATTTTGGGAATTGGCATTATTAAACAAAGAACAGATTCGAAAATCAAAATGAAGTTTTTAAAAAACATTAATAAGTTAAGCGGCTGTAAGGCGGCCATTCTTACCAACCAAAGTGCTTTCGGTTTTCGTGGAAAGTACCACTTCCAAACATATTCCGAAATTTTTGATCTAAAAACCATAATTTTACCAGAACATGGACTCTTCGCTGAGTTACAAGACCAGGTGAGTGGGGATGAACTGCAGTATCTCTTCGGTGGCATGCAGATTGTTAATCTTTATGGAAAAGAAGAAAAAAGTCTAATCCCTCCAAGAGATACTTTGACCAATGTTGATGTCGTTATTGTTGATATCAAAGATGTGGGTTCTCGTTATTATACTTTTTTAACTACCGCTTATTATATATTAGGTGAGATCTCACGTTTGAAAAAAGAAACGGGAAAGGCTCCCTTGCTTTTGGTGGTGGACTCTCCCAATCCCATAGGCAAAAAAGTAGAAGGCACTGCCCTACAAAAAGAATTTGAGTCCTTTGTGGGAGTACCATCTGTCTTACATAGACACGGACTGACACCTGGGGGACTATTATCTTATTACAATGAAACCTTTCAGTTTAAAGTGGATGTTGTCGTTGTACCTGTGGGTGTGATTCATCCAAAATCTTTATCGCATTTGGAGTGGGTTCCTCCTTCTCCGAATATTCCTACACAAAATACTTGTTTGGTGTATCCGGGAATGTGTTTGTTAGAAGGTACAAATCTTTCCGAAGGACGTGGGACTACCAAACCCTTCGAAACCTTTGGTGCTCCTTATCTTCTAGGCAAACCAAAAGAAGAATTGGACAAACGAATGTTGTCCCACCAACCGGGAACTTATCTTTTACGGAACTTACGTTTTTTACCCACCTTTCATAAATACGCGGGTTCGATTTGCGAAGGATACCAGTTGATGGTTTTAAAACCAAAACAGTTCCACTCTCTTTATTTTGTTTTATTTTTTTTGAAACAATTGGCGGAACTTTTTCCAAAAGATTTTGAATATTTAAAAGGCGTGTATGAGTTCCGTTCGGACAGGCCTGCCATCGAACTTCTAACGGGTGACCCCATTCTTTTAGACTATTTGAACGGAAAACTTTCTGATTCTGACCTGGAAATCTATTTAAAGGAATCAGAAAAACGTTGGGTACAGACCATAAAAGCCTTCCGTTATTAATTTTTTTAACAAATTGGTGTTGCAGACCGACTAATCCGTAGGTATACAATCACCATGACAAGAATGTTTCGAACCGTTTTTCTAGTTTCCCTTATGGCAACACTGCTTACCAACTGTGGTTACAACCGTATCCAAGAGTTGGATGAAGAAGTCACTGCTTCGTGGGCGGAAGTTCTCAACCAATACAAACGAAGAGCTGATTTAGTTCCCAATTTGGTTTCTGCAGTCAAAGGATTTGCAAATCAAGAAAAAGATATTATGAAAGGGATTGCCGACGCGAGAGCCAGAATTGGTTCTATCCAAGCAACTCCTGAACTTGTAAACAATCCTGAAAGTTTAAAACAATTTGATCAAGCGCAAGGCCAATTGGGTTCTGCATTGTCTAGACTTCTTATGATCCAAGAAAACTACCCACAATTAAAATCAGACCAACACTTTTCTGATTTAATGGCACAGTTGGAAGGAACAGAAAATAGAATCACAGTAGCGAGGAATCGCTTTATCAAATCAACGAAAGAATACAATGTATACATTCGCCAATTCCCAGCGGTTCTTACAGCCAAAGCATTTGGTTATGCTTCGAAAGCAACTTTCACAGTAGAAGACCAAAAGACGATTGAAAATGCTCCTAAAGTGGAATTCTAAATATAAATAGAAGAAATATATTTAAAATTCAAATTGTATTCGTTTTGAATTTAATTAAGATCAAATTCAAAACGAACACAATATGTTTAAATGAAGCCGGTAATTTTACCGGCTTTTTTATTTAGAATTGGAAGTAGAGGAAAGGGCTCGATACCGTTACACTATAAATGATAAAAGAAGTGATATAGAGTAAAATACAAGTTGGGATCAGGAAGTAGAGATTGTCTGTGATAAAGGCAAACCGATCTTCTTTTCTGTCTTGGAGGATATCCACTAAAAACAGAAATCCAACAAGGATCACTAAACTAATACTCATTTGTGGATAGATTCCACTCACTCCGGTAAAGGCACGTTCTAACATGATTTTGGCTATACCCATTCCCGTGGGAACCTCAGGTGTGGCTTTGGCTCGAAAGAAAAAACAAGACAGTACAAAAATACCAACTGGATATAAAGGTTGGATGGCACGCGGAACTTTGTTCCAAGCTTTACGCATTGTTTCAAATTTAAAGACAAACTTTTCGACCACCATCATAGTGGAGTGGAGGGTTCCCCAAAAAACAAAAGTCCAATCGGCCCCATGCCAAATTCCAGAAACAAAGGTTGTGATAAAAAGATTCACATAGGCCATAATCTCACCTCTTCTATTTCCACCGAGAGTGATATAAACATAATCCCGTAACCAAGAACTAAAAGAGATATGCCAACGCCTCCAAAGTTCGCTGAGTGTTCCCGATAAAAAGGGGCGATCAAAGTTCTTAGGAATATGGAAACCTAGAATCCTTGCCGTTCCAATCGCGATGTCAGAGTATCCGGAAAAATCGCAATAAATTTGTACAGCAAAAAGAGAAGCTGCTATCCACATCGCAATCCAATTGTATTCCGTGGGATTTGCATACATGGGATCGATTACGTACGATATGGGATCAGCAATGAAAGTCTTTTTGAAAATTCCCCAGAAGAGTTGTTTTAACCCTTGTTTGAGGTTTTCTTTTGTGAAGTCTTTGGAATCTAAAAACTGATGTAGGACGTCACTTGCCCGTAAGATGGGACCTGCCACAAGTTGGGGAAAAAATGCGAGAAAGAGTCCGAAATGGAATATGGACTTCGCCCTTTCTACCACACCTTTATAAACATCTACGGCATAAGATACTGCTTGTAAGGTGAAAAAACTAATTCCCATAGGTAGAAGAATTCCAGACTTTTGGACAAATTCTGGATCACAAGGAGTCACAGAAAAGGTTTGGTTCCAAACAGTAATGGAAAAATCTAAATACTTAAAAACAAAAAGTAAACTTAAGTTACTCCAAACGGCAACATTCAACCAAAAGAGTCTTTTTGCTTTTGAAGAAGCTAACTCCATATAGTCGACTGCAAGTTTTGTAATAACAAAAGAAAAAACGAGTAAGATGAGAAAAGGAATCCTAAAAATGGCATAGAAATACAAGCTTACAATGAATAACCAAAGCCCTTGGAATCGTTTGGGGATAAGGAAATAAACGAGGATAACAACGGGTGCAAATAGCAAATAGTGAACGGAATTAAAAAGCATGTTATTTTATTTCCTTTAGGGCATGGCTGATAGATTCAGCGGCCCATAAATTTCCTAACTTGGTTAGGTGGCCATCACCAGGAATGTAATAGTCTTGGATTCCCGCTTTTTTTGTTTCCCCACGAAAGGTAAACTCACGACCGCACATTTTGTCCGTGTAGGGAAGGATATCGAGTGTTTTTACTCCTTTGGATTCCAGATAACGTTTCGCACGCATAGAGTAGGTTCCGAGAGCATTAAATTTTCCCATTTGTCTACAATACACTTCTTCGATTTGCATGGGAAGGATGACCGGAACAAACCGGTACCCTTTTTCTTTTGAAAGCCCAATCATCAAATCATAGGCTCTCGTTGTGGTTTCAGGTAATGGATCGAGGGAACTCGGATCAATAGGAGTATCCGAACAAACTACATTTAAATTTTGTAAAGGAGTCGGGCAAATAAATTCGGTATTCTCTTCGCATTTTTGTTGTTTGACGGGAAGGAAAAAAGTTTCTCGTAAATAAACTAAGGGAGAGGTTGTGAGTTGTTCTGTATCAGTAGAAACTAAATACTTAGTTTGCGCTATCTTAACTTTTGTTTGTTCATAAGCAAGTTTTAAAGCTTGCAAAAGATAAGAAATCCTTGTGAGTTCGAATTGAATGTGGAAGTTTTTTTTCCAAACAGGATCATTTTCATGAAGTGCATCGTTTTCATCATCAGGAAGGATTCCTTGGGCGCGAAGTTCTTCTGGCATTGTGAAGTCATTGGGTGAGATAAAAAAAAGAACTGTTTGGATGTTGTCTATTTTTGTGGACATATCTTTGAGGCGTTTGTAAGACCCAAGAGATCCGTAAGCATCTACACCCAAATTCAGACTTTGGTAAACTATTCCCTTCTCTTCGAACCCACCGAGCAGAGAACAAAAAGTATCTTCATCTGAAACACCAAATCCCATCACCAAACTATCTCCGAGACAAAGAAGTTTAGGTTTTCTTGGAATTGGTTCTTCGAGGCCCCGAAGGCCAAGGGAATTGGTTGTAAACTGACCCTGCCATAAATCTGCATAGTGGCGGACGAAACGACTTTCATTGGGTTCTAAGGCCACTCCGTATTCAGGATGGTAGGCATGAAGGAGTTTGACATCACGGTAGTAACGTAAGGCAGGTGGATTGGAAAGGCGTAAAATCAATTCCAAAGACAGCAACACGAACGGGAAAAATAGGACAATGGCTCCCCATCGTTTCCAGTTTTGAATCATATCCCTCTAAACTTTAGAATTCAGGCTGGGAATCAAGCATTTCTAAGGCGAATTTTGGAAGGCCTTAGCTATGGCATCGGCAAAAAGTTCTGCTAGGGCCGGGCCTGGGTGTCCATCATTGGGGATATAAACTTGTTTTTGTTCTTTAAACAAACCTTCTGTTCTTTGCCGTAGGTCGATGGTTTTCACTCCATACTCCCTAAAGAAATCTTTTGCCATTTCATAATTGAGATCTTTGGTATCAGGATTTCCTTCTCTTGACATCCCCCAACTAAAGAGGACGGAAATTTTGTCATTTGGAATCGATGGATCAGTGAAAAACTTTTTTAAGTTGGTATAAGTGGTATGGTTTTTAGGATAAAGAATGGGGGTTCCGTACGAAGTGTACACATTGGCAGGGGGTGGGGGAAGAAGCTTGCGGTAAAGGTAAGAACTTCGAATTAGTTGGTAATGGATGGGATAAAGGTAACGTTTTATTCCTTTTTTTTCTACTGTATCGTCAATGAAATCGGATGGATTCCAGATCCAGTAGATTTGTTTTGTTTGATCGTCTGGTTTTGCGGAAGCCAGTGTATCCTTAAGAAGTTTTAAAATTCCATTTGTTCCAATGGCATCGACTGCAATGACTCGGGTTTCTAATTTGTATTTGGATTTTAGATAGTAAGCCGGAGTTTCTTTTGACGGCAAACCATAACCCATTGCCATGGAATCACCGATTAACCATAGGTTGGCGGTCTCTTCTTTATAAGATAGAATTCTTTCTCCTAAAGAATTGGTTTGGATGTCCCAAGTTTTCCCATCTTTACGGGTAAATTGATCTTTCACATTGGGGCAAAGGCGAATTTCAGAAAGTCCATACAAACAATGGATTTTTTTATACCGAATTTCGTCTGAATCAGTTTTCGATTGGAACCTTAAGGCCACCTCTCCCAGAGAAAAAACTAGGAGAGTGGCAAGAACAATCGATACAAAAATTTTATAGAATTTTTTCAATGAGGAGATAAAAGAAAGAAAGATTTCCAATATAGAGGATCATCACTAAAAATCCAATTGCCATTTGGAATATATAGGCCGAATACGAAAAACCTTGGTAAGCTAGGTAGGTGGTGATTCCCAAAACCATCTCAGGAACTAGCACGTAGTAGGCGACTTTTCCCCACATCTTTACATCCTGGGCATACCAAGATCCTAAAACCCACATCGTGGCTTCCGAAGTCCCAAAGATCACTAAAGCACAGATTCCTACCCAAAGGCAAGTTCCCACAATAGATACCGACATTTCTTCTAGTTTGATTCCCGTATATACGCAGATGAAAAGTGGAATGGCCCAAAGTCCTGCCATATAACCAGAAACAGTTCCGATCTTTAAAAATCCATCTTCTGGAAATACTAATGTTTGTAATACGGCAGACAGAAACCAATCCGGAAATACCATAAGGATAGACAAGGGAACAAGGAATTTCCATATACGAAAAGGTGTATACCAACGAAATACCAAACACAATCCCGCAAAACTGATATGGAATAGAAGTGTGAGCGATGCCAGTTTGATTCCGGCGGAGGATTGCCCCAAATACAGAACAAGTCCGGATACAATGCCAAATACTATAAAATACAAAGCCAAAAGGAATTCTTCTGCAAGGAACTTAGGTTTCATCGCTTCGAACTTTAACGATTCATCAATAGGATGCAAGTCGAAACTGAAAGAGAGTGGGCTTAAAAAATGAAAATGGCATCATGGGAGCCAAAGATACTTGGGAGATACTGGGTTCGAACCAGTGACCTCTACCATGTCAAGGTAGCGCTCTAACCAACTGAGCTAATCCCCTAAGGTAAAACCACTTCACCAGAGCCGAGTCCATCGTAAAGTACGATTTCTGAACCGGTTCCTGATTGAAAAATCCCCACTCATTCGATCCGCCAAGCGATCGGGTTTGGTTGTATCGGGGATTAAAAGAACTAAATTGTCTTTTGCTCTGGAAAGGCCGACATAGAGAATCCTTCTTTCTTCTGCTTCGTTTGTATCTTTGATGTCCTCACTCCATCCCAGGACCAAGTCGAGAATGACAGTTCTGAATTCTAATCCTTTGGCACTGTGGATGGTCATCACTTGTGCCGAAGGAACACCACATTCAATCCACTCCCTTTTCCGGAAATTGCTTCGAGTGAGAAGGATTAATTCAGAATCTTTTTTATACCATTCCTTCCAAATCGCAATTGGTCTAGTTTCAGTGTCTTTGATTCGTTCCACTTGGAAAGTTCCCTGTTCTTTGCGGAAGGTTTGGACTTGTTTCTCGATTTTGTCTTTGTTGTGTTTTAAGGGAAGTAGAGAAGATTGAATGATAGAATCCTTCGAACGATAGTTAGTGGAAAGAAAATATTGGACCACACCTGGGAAATGATTTGGAAATTCTAAAAAAGGTTTTGGTGTGGCTCCGCGAAATCCGTATATTGCCTGCCAATCATCACCCACAACAGTAATGGACCCAAAATTCATTTTTTGTATGATCTGAAGTTGTACTTCGTCTGTGTCTTGGAACTCATCAATGATAAGTGCCTTCCATCTTTCTTTCACGACATCTGCAGATTTTGTATCCAAAAAATGAAGGAAATCGAAGATCAAATCATCAAACTCGAAGTAATGATTTTTTTCTTTCCAATTACGGAAAGCAGATTGGAAGGTTTCATATCCTTCCAATGAAAGTTTTCGAAAATGTTTTCCGTTATTTTTGAATAGGATGGGAAAGGGAATCCCACCAATGACAAATTGCAGGGGATGAAGAAATTCCTTTGTGATTTCCCATTTTTTCGATTCACCAAGGAGTCTGTAACGAGACCAATTTTTAGAAGTATCGTAGTGTTTTAGTGCATAATAACAAAATGCATGAAAGGTGGAGATATGATACTTTGAAGAGAGATTTTTTTTATGGCAACGTTCCTTAAATTCCTGGGTGGCTTTTTTCGTAAATGTAACAATTAAAGTATTTTCTGGAAGGATGGATTTCTTTTTTTCCCTTTCTTCCAAAAGTCCAATCATCGTGGCAGTTTTTCCCGATCCTGCACCAGCAATCACTTGTTTAATGGGGTGGTCTGAATGGATGATGGCTTTTTGTTCTTCACTCCACATACAACGTTGGTGGAAAGAACGTAGCTTGTGGTTCTAATTTTTTAGATTATTGTTTGAAGACCGCTGTATCTTCATCCTCTTCTTCTTTGAGGTCATAGTATCCATAAATAAAACTGGAACTAGCCTTTACTTCCATTCCATAAAAATGTTCAGAAATTCGGCCAGATTTTGTAACTTCCAATTTATATTCTTCTGCGAGAAATTTCATTTTGTCCATGGATATCTTTTCGTTGATTTTAGGACCAAAACCAGATTCTGTTTTTGACCAATCGATAATGAACAACCGGCCCCCCGATTTCATAGAGCGAATGAGACCATCCATCGCCAAACCAGGGTTTGGGAAAGTAGAGAGTGAAAGGGAGGCAAAGATGATTTCTGGAACCGGAACCCATTCCGGGAGAAGGGGATGATCAGACTGGTCTATATGGAAAGGTGTGAGTTGCTCAATTCCTTCCATGAGTTTACGCCGAAGGATCATATCAATGATATCTTGTTGGCATTCGGCAGCCCAAATCCAGACATGCGGAAACCACTTTCGAAATTCTTGGAAGTAGAATCCAAGTCCACTCCCAAAGTCCACTAGGTTGTTTAGGCCCTTCCAATTGAAAAATGCATACACATCTTCCGGGGGACATACCTCTCTTCTGTGGCTTGAGAGTAAGTATTCCTGGTAACTTTGGGAACGGTAGTATTCCGTTTCGGACATAATGACAATTCTCACAGAAAAGCGAGGAAAGTACAAACGAAAAATTCAATTCGCAGGCCCCAACCACCGAAAATCTAAGTATGAAGTTCTCGATTCAACTCTGGACGGTTGTGCTGCTTATCTCGCTAGTTCCGGTTTCGGCAGACTCCGGATTTGAGGAAAGTCGTTATCCTACTATAGCGAAGGCCATTCACGCAAGCCTCCTACCTGATAAAAAATCGATTCGTTTGGATTGGGATCCTCCCAAACAGGAAGGCGAAATCATTGTGGCTCGTTCCACTGTAATGATTGATAGTCCGGACAAACTATACGTTGCAGATTCCCTCGGCAGGTACAAAGCGTCAGGGGCCAATGCAACCCGTGTATTTTTTGATTACAATCTGAAACCGGGAACTTATTATTATGCCATAGTGATGGTAACAGATGTTCGTCGACGTGAAGTAAAACTTTTTTCAAACCAGAACTATACAGTAACCCCGGTTCATATTGAAGAGGAAAACGGAACTCCTGTTGTGGGACAAAATCCTGACTTCCCAGCCTTTCCTGCGGACGCTGGGATCCATTCTATGGTGGGTGGGGTTTCTGGGATTACAGCAAATATAGAAAGAAAATTTATCCGATTGAATTGGACACCACCAAACGGAGCCACTGCGGGAAGAACTCTATATACAGTGTATCGATCTAACTCTCCACTCACAAGTTTACCATTGATGCAAAAAGCAGAAAAATTGGCAGAACTAACTCATCCTGTGAATACTTTTTTAGACCAAGATTTAGAAAAATCCCAAACCCTTTATTATGGAGTATCTGTAAAACAAGTGGGCGGCGAGGAAACTCTTCCTTTGGAAGATAAAAAATCCACCTTACGAGCGTTTTATATTAAGCAGACCGAAAAAACAAACGCAGAAGTCATTGTAGAAGAGTCTCCTAAAAAGCCAAAACAGGAAGTCGCTTCAAACGACACACATACCGATTATGGCGGTACAATGCATGTTAGGGGACTCGGTTACGAACGAGTAGGAAAAGGTGCAGTGATTAGTTGGATTAGTCCAGAGGCCGCAGACGAATCTACAATCTATAGTTTGTATGCTTCGGTAAAGCCATTGAACCAAGGTTCCTCTTCCTTTGGCCAAGGATCGGTTGTGAAAGTGGCAACTGTAGTGCATCCTAAAACAAATTTTTTTATTAAAGAATTAAAAGAAATCGATGAACTCTATTTTGGTGTGACTGCAAAATCCAATGGAATTCCAGAAGATTATAATTTAAAAGAAAATGTTTCTTACTTTAAGTATGATTTTTCTAAAGATATTGCTCCTCCAGAAGAACCCAATGTGGTTGCGGAGTCCCATCCCAAAAGAGAACCAGAAAAGTCAGATATCAATAAAAATGAACATGCGGTGACACCTACTGACAGTTTTCCATCAAGAGAAAATGCAGAACAGGCAAACGACTTCAAAGAAGAAACATCCGCAACTGTGAATTATGATTTAGGCCAAACAGATCTGAATCGAATCATTAAAGAAACTGTGATTAGAAAAAAATATGAAATAGCCGTGTATCGGTTGGAAGAATATTTAAAAAATGAATCCAATGCATACTTACGAGGAAAAGCTATGTTTTTCCTTGGAGTGAGTGCGTTGAAAACTGGTGATACAAAAAAAGCCTTAAAATGTTTTTTGAAAAGGGAAACTAAATCCTATTCACCTTCTCGAGTGGAATTTTGGACGAATCAAACCCTAAGTTATGCGGGTAGAGGGAATTTATGAATCGAATTATTGTTACTTTAGCAGGATTTTTATTTATTGTTGCGGGTCTTTCTACTGCATATTACCAGACCAACATTTCTGCAAAAGAAGACCAATCTCAAGTGATTTTGGAAAAAATTGCAGAAGGGGAAGAATACTTAAAACAATCTAACCCACATAGCAAAGAAAAAGCAATTGCCATCTTTTCTGAGTTAGCTGGAAAACGTGGTGCTGAAAAATATGAATTCCAAATCAAATACAACCAAGCAAGAGCTCTCGAAAAGAATTCTGATTTTTATCCAGCACTTGATATTTACAAAGATCTAAAAAAGAATCCGAGTTTAAAGCCAGAAGAAAAAGAACGATTGAGTTACTCTCTTGGAAACTTACTTTTAAAGATTGGAAATGAGTCGGAAGGGAAGGCTCATTTAGAGTCCGTTTTACAATCAAGCTCTGATAATAAACTTAGATCCAAATCCTTTCTCTCTCTTGGGGATCATTTCTATAAAACTGGAAATTTTGAAACAGCACGTAAAAATTATACTTTGGCCTTACAAGAAGATCCGAACAATACTGAATCCAGAATTGGTTGGGGAAGATCCCTTCGTAAACTTGGTAAAGACTGGGCTTCCTTTGATGTATTTGATGAATACATTGAAACTGCTGACCAGTTAGCTGGTGCTGATGAAAAGGTAGTTGGGGAGTATAAAGATTCTGTTTTAAAAGATGCGAAAGAAAATTATACAAAAAAACAATATAACAAAGCAGTAGAACTTTTTCAAAAAGTAATTTCTGTGAACCCAACTCCTAAAAAAGAAGAGGAAGCCTTGTATTATATCGCTTTGTCTTACGATGCCATGGGAAAACAAGTTGAATCTCTTACCTATATAAACAAAGCATTGAATAACAGCGATTATTCGTTAGACCAGGCAGCTTTATATAAAAAAGGTACGATTTATTTTAGACAAGGTAAATTTGAAAAAGCAGCCGGCATATTCCAAACGATTGTAGATAAATACCCTAAAAACCAGATTACCGACAAGGCGATTGCATGGAAAAAAGAATCACTCGATCAGTTTACCGACCACAATGATCTTGATGGTTCAGATGTATCGTCTGACTCTGATTCACCTAAACCAAGTTCGGTTTCAACAAGACCAGATTCGGGAAGTGATTTAGAGTTTTAGTCGGACTTAATTAGAAATTCATTCGTTTTTGTATTCTGGAGGGCTTCCTCCATTCCGAAAGTTTTATAAATTTCCGGAACAATGTCTGCAAGCGAATGTATATTTTCTGCGAAGCGGTCAGCATTCTTTCCATAGAGGATGGTGGCCGCCGGGTTTTCCGTATGGTTTTTTTGGCTTAAGTCTTCCATATTTCCATGATCACTAGAAACAATGAGTAAATCTTTTTCTGGATCGAGAGTCTCGAGGATTCCTCGAAAAAAATCTTCTAGATTTTTGATTACATGTTCTGCTTTATCCCAATCCATCGCATGTCCCACTTTATCAGTGAGAAAGTATTCATACAAAGCCAATTGGTAGTGGGCAAATCGAGTTTTGGATTGTTTGCCTAGTTCGTAAGGATCTCGCCTTTCTAACAGAGGATCTCCTTTTTTTAACATATCAATCCCCATAGTTCCCATTATTTCATGAGTGAGATCCATATAAAGACCTCTTTCATTACGAAGGTCATCGAAGTTCTTTAATGGTCTGCCGCTAGCTAACTGGACCAAGGTGGAGGCGGAGACTAGTTTTGGTTTTTCTTCTACGTGTTTAAGATAGGGTGGGGAAAAACAATTTAGAAAATCACTTAAGATTCCATGTTCGTTTAGAACTTTGATCATGGAATATTTGGCAATGATTTTGCGAAGGGTGATGGTGGGAAACCCACTCACGTGACGCTCAAGCACTTTGGGGCCAGGAATGCCCGTCCAAAGTGCTGTTTGGCCTGTGGCAGACTGGGGAAGGCCCGGAACCCCCATGTGGGCGTCCGTTTTGATATAGTGTAACCTTGATGGCAAAACCGGTAGGTCTGCATCAGACTTCGGAATCCCTCCGACGGGTGCTAAGAATCCTTTGGCAAAACGACTGAATGGATTGGATTTTGGGTCGTAGTTTGCGATTCCCACTCCGTCCAAAAATACATAAAAAATCATTCCTTTCCTTGGACTGATTGGTTTTTGCCAATGACAACCCGATAATTAGAATGATGAAACGGAATTTCGGAAACCTGTCTATTCTTTTTGGATACTTGATGGTTTCCCTTCTTGTTACATCGCTACTCTTTGGGTATTTCGAATGGATTCGACCCCTTCGAATGAAATCCAATCTGATTTCTGCTCTTAAACGTTTTGATGAAGATCGGACAAAAGAGTATTTAAATACACTTGAGTTCTTTTTTCGAGAATCTGCATTGCCTTACCGTGCCTCTCAAGTGACAACTCGCATTAAACAAACATTAGGCCTGAACTATGTAAGATTGTATGATGACTCACTTCGCCTTATCCATAGTACAAATGAAACTAATGAAATCTTTCAGGAGGAACTTAGGCAAGACCCCTCCGGACTTTTAGAGGGAAAACTTCGCACTCTAGCTAACGGTGATTATGTGTATCGGGACTTATCGGGAAAGTTTTTTGTGGTTTTTCCGCAAGGTCCTGCCCTGCCGAGACAAATTCAAAATGCCAACTTAGAATATGGGTATCTTTACTGGGCGTTTGATCCCAAATCGCAAAAGATATTGTATACCAATGATGAATCAATTCTGACAGGAGATCGGGAGAGTAACCAGCTCCTTGGCCTTTTTTCTGGGAAAGAAGGCCAGACCATCACATGGCAGTTAGATGGTGAAAATTCAAAACTTATTTTAGAAACCACTGATCATTTTTCAATTTATTTACTGCGTCAGTCGGATTCAGAAGCCGATGAAATCCGATTCGGTTGTTATATACTTTTTCTTATCACCTTTACAGGTCTTTTTTATATCCGGTTTATTTGGATGGTCATTCACACTCATGGGTTTCAGTTCAAACGAAGAATACTTATACCTGTAATTGTTTATCTCATTTTACTTTTGTTCTATCAAAAAAGCTTCGAACTTTTTCCGGACTATCGTTATTATAAACCATGGACCAAACATAGGTTAACTCAATTTGAAGAGACTCTTTCTGTTCTTGAAAAAAATCTACTCAGAGAAGGTTTGGGAGAAGGTGGGGGTCTCGGCGAAACAGAAAGAATTGTTTCCGAACTCTATCTTTGGAAAGAGGGATCTATAGAAAGTAAAACCATACAAAATCGATTTGGAACAGAAATTTTTGGATTGTTTCAAAGGATCCAAAGCCATCCGATAACAATGTTACTTGAGTCAGAACTGGATTTAGTTTATCTCATTCCCAAGCGAAATCTTGCGAATGGTTCGATTGATATCCTGGTTGCTGT
Organism: Leptospira wolbachii serovar Codice str. CDC; assembly: GCF_000332515.2. Lineage (NCBI taxonomy): Bacteria > Pseudomonadati > Spirochaetota > Leptospiria > Leptospirales > Leptospiraceae > Leptospira > Leptospira wolbachii. The sequence continues at coordinate 120,712 of NZ_AOGZ02000013.1, read as the reverse complement.
CCTCGATTCTAATCTTTTACAGGCAAAAAAAGAAAAAGATCGTGATGAGTTTTATTTTCCATTGGTTTCTGCGAAACTCTCGGATAACAAAAGTAAGGAACAAGTTTTGTTCAATCCAAGAACTTGGAAGGGTGAGGACGGTTCTAAGTTTGTCCATTTAGAATCCAAAAAACAATCGGTAGGATTTTTACACCATAAATTCCATTCTTATTATACTTCGAAAGAACAAGGGAAACCAGGATTTTTATCAGGGTTATCCGTATATCGTTATTCTTCTTTTCCCCCCTATCTATTTAGTTTTGGATATTTATTTATAGGACCTTGGATCTTATTTGTGATTTGGGCGACAGTCAAACGTAAGTGGGAACAGCATCATCCAAAGGTGTTAGGGGAATCCCCGTTAGTGAGTGATGAGTCATCTGTAGTAGAAGTAGAGATAAAAAAAACTCCGATTCGCAAAGAAGGAATTGAAACAAAAGTGGAACCCATTACAAACAATACAAATCCTGTGAAAAAAACGAGTTTTAAAATACTTCCACCGGTCACTTGGAGACGAGTTGCCATTTTAGATGCAGTACAAAAAAAGCGAGAAACTATTTTTAATCCTGAGTTAGAAAAACTCGTTCACTCAGTTACTAAAAGAGAAGAAACACAAGAACCTAAACAAAATTCAGAGAATTTCCTAACCATGGTCCCAGAAGAAAAACGTGTGGAGTATGGTTTACTTGATAAAATTTATCGAGAGAATGAAATCTCTTACGATGGGATTGTGGGTTATACAAAAAACTTTATTTCACGACTCGGCTCACCTAGGTTTTCCTATCTATTTTTAAATGATTCTCTTGGTTCTTTTCATAACCAAATTTCATCGGGACTAGACTATAACACTCGTTCTAATTTGATCTTTTTACATCATGATCCCTATTTACCTTTTGATGAAAATGGATTTGCCATGTTTGATGTGGATGATGTCGTGAGACTCGATCGTTTTATTGCAAAGAAATTTTCTTGGGAAATTCTTTTGCAAACTGAAGCAATCATCGCTTTCCACATGGAATCGCTTGGATTCCCCGGAATCTTTCTGGTTCTCTTAAATAAGGAAGAAAGAAGTAAGTTTCTTGACTCTCACAAACGAATGATCCAGGAAAAACTTCGCCAGGTGATTCCTGCCCTTCATGTCCTTGTGGAGAAAGAAGAAAGAAAACCTGAGTTTTTGAAGGATAGTTTGTCTTGGATGATTCGTTCTTTTATGCAAGCTACCTTCGGAGGAAAGAGGGCCACATCGGTTCTACGTATCCAATGGCCTGAATACCATCCCTCGCAAGAATGGGAACGTTCCAAAAAACATTTTGTAGATTCTGTTCAAACGTATTTGGAAAGTAAAGATCGATTGATTGAAACCTCGCCCAATTCTATGTTGATTGTAACGGCAAAAGATTTATACCTCTCTGTGATTCAAAAATTACAGGAACTACCATTTCGCCATGAAATCAAATCGATGAAATTCCCTGACGATGGACAAAATTTCTACCTATACTTTTAAATTTGTTTGTATTTTTCTCTTATCCATCCAAACTTTATGGGCCGGTGGTAGCAAAAAAAAAGAAGAAACTACTGCTTTAAAAAAACAAATATACAATCTCCACAAAGTCGATGAAGAGACCACTTCCATTCCTTATTTGGAACGTTACCTTGACCTAAGCCAAAACGAATTGTACTTTAAGTTACTCTATGCAAAGGCTCTTCTTTATAGAAACGATCTGTCTGTGCCAAGACCGGATGAACCTGCAGAAGACAGAATCAATAAAGCAAAATTAATCCAAAAAAATTATAATCTTTCCTCCAAACTTTTTCAAGAAAATGTTTTGCATTTAGAGAAAGTAAGGCCAAGGGATCCCAATTTAGGTCGTTGGTATTACCTTTGGGCTTTTAGTGAATGGTTCTCGGATAACAAAGAGAAGTCGATTAAACTATTTCAAAAAGCAGTGAAGTTGGACTATCGTTTGACAGAATCCTATTATAATATTGCTTCCCTTTACGAATCACTGGGTCAGTGGCAAGATGCGAATTTGTATTGGCGTAAATTTGAAAAGGCCGAAAAAGAACTGGAAGAAGAAGACTAATGGCAAAAATTGATAAACGGTTTCAAATCCTACTTTCGGAAGAGGAACAAATTTTATTAAAAAATGAAGCTTCTAGAAGAGGAGTTTCGCAAGGCGAACTCATCCGAATGGCTTTAAAAAACGAGATCATCCAAAAGTCAGAACTATTGCGAAGACAAGCTCTTGTGGCACTTGCGGAGTTACTCGATTGAAACTTTATTTGACTGCCTCTGTACTGTTTGCATTGCTTCGCTCTTCTCGTAAGACAAAGGTCCAAAAACTTTTATCTGAATCTCTGGATGCACACGAGCGATTTTTTACCTCCTCACTTTCTATTTTTTTATTATTCCAACTTTTAGATCCCCTTGATGTTGAGAAAAAAAAACAAATCCTGCGGTATTTAGAAGACCTCACTGATTCCATTTTTGATTTAGATACTGAAGGAGTCAGAACACAAATCTTTATGTCTGAAACTTGTGATATAGAGATGGCAATTGCTTTGAAGGAAGGAATGGATGTATTGGTTGTGGACTCGGAAAGGGAGACGGCCTCCCTTCCTTTGTTATTAGTTCGAAACTTCTTTGGGGAAACTAAATGAAATAGGCGAAGAAAGTGGACTTCGTTGGTCCTTGGAATCCCATTCATTCAAATAACGATTGTAAGCTGATATTCTGAAATAATATGTCAAACCTGGTTGAAAAAGGAGACCCCTTTTTTCTTTTCTCGAGAGATCAACTTGGTCAGCAAGAGGTCTAAATTCATCAGATGCTAATTCCCCTTCAGGGATATAAATATTATTCACTAATGTTTCTTCAGTAATACAAAAACGTTTGTTTTTAAAACCACTATCTTCTTCATTGCCGTCAATTTTTGTTAAGACACCCATTTTATCTTTTTTAACAAATATAGAACCTAACATTCGATTGGGGAGTAATCCATAGTGGATGATATAACCTCCACCATTTTGAACTTCCTTTTCGTGATTGGAATTCCATAGAAAACAAAGGGGGTTTCCTGCCATCGGATTGGAATCCAACCGAAAACGTGTAGGTAGGTCGGGAGGAGTTTGTTCCATATACTCAAAAGATAATGATTGTATGTTTGGAACCGATTGGCCCATAGGGTCTGATCGGAACCATAACTTCCATTGGTAGTATTTGAATTTATTTTTGGGAAGATCCTTATCCAATGATTTAATTCTAACCCAAGAAAGGTTTGTGTTGGAATCCACAAACTTTTGGTTCGATCCTCTAAAGTAAAGTTCAAGCATCGTATCTTTTGGTTGTTCTACATTCCAGTGAATTCTCGTGAGAGAGGAATTACTGTATTTAGTTTCTAAGACGGGTGAAAGGGCCGTGCTTCCTTCCATAAATCCAATTTTAGTTTCATCATCATACCGAACAGGTTCAAACTTAGTGTATTGCACTTCTGGTTCGCCCTTATGGATATGGAATCCATCTAAGTTCCCATAGAACGATTTTCCGAGAACAAGAGGAGTGGAATCATTTTCGGGAAAACCAAATCCTAAAGTATTGGCCTCGTTGTTTTCATATTCTGCAGTTTCTGTTCCATTTTGATATAATACAAATCGATGGTTCAATGTATCAAAATAAATAGAGATCACTTCCCACGTTTTTCTTTTGATTTTTACTGGTGATTCCAAAATGAAACTTGTAGTTCGACCATCGGATTTTTGGAGTAGGTTATTTACGTAAAGTGTTGGTTTACTTTCGTTTAACTCGAGTGAGATGCCGTATTTTTTCCCCTTCACAAATACAGTTCTATCTAAAATCACAGAACCTGCGCCTTGTTCGCTTAATCGAATGGGGATGGTAATTGTAAATGGATCGGGGTGGGTTCCAAAGAGAGAATTTCCAGAAACAGATAAATGGATTTGATTTCTTCGTCCTGAAAAGTAAGCCGATCGTTTGCCAAAAAAATAGGATTGGTCATCCACTAAATAGGAGGACGAAACCACAGAAATGGATTTGGATTTAAAGGGAAGACCCGTTTCTGAACTTTGTGGCTCTGTGACCTCTCCCTCAAAATCGAAGAAGAGTTCGCCATGTTTTGGGGTGTTTTCTTTGGGTTTGAGAAAGTTCTTTTTTCCGGGTTCGGAATTTTGAACCACACCGGTCTTTTTCCAGATGTCGAGGTTAATGATTTCTTTTTTGGGGACTTCCCATCCAAGTACGGGTAGGCCCCAAATTAAGAATAGGATTACGACTGTTCTTCGATCAGTCCCAATCGTTTTTGGTGCCGTCCACCTTCGAATTCTGTTTCTATCCATTTTTTTACAATTCTCTGTGCTAAATCCGTTCCGAGAACCCTTCCCCCTAAAACCAATACATTGGCGTTGTTATGGCGTTTGGACATTTCCGCCGTAAACTCATCATGGCAAAGGGCAGCTCGAATGCCTTTGAAACGGTTGGCGGCAATGGAGGCTCCAATGCCTGTTCCGCAAAGGGCGATGAGTCTTGGAACTTCACCAGAAAGAACCTTTCGGCAGGCGTCTCCAATGATGGTAGGGTAATCGACGGACTCTTCGCTCTTAGTACCGTAATCGACAATTTCGTAAGTTTCCTCGAGACTTTTCCTGAGGAATTCTTTGAGAGCAAATCCTCCATGGTCAGAAGCAATTCCAATTTTTTCTTTCATTCAGGCTTTTCCTTTCTTTGTTTCATGGCATCAGTATAGGACTTATAAGATTCTAAAGAGAGTGAGAGTAAAAACTTATCTCTTTCTCGGAGTAAGGTTCCATAATATCCAGTGAATAGATCTAAATATCTTCTGTATTTTTCTTTTGGATTCTTTTCTGAGAGGTATTCGATGGTAAGGTTTGTTATTTCCTCTTTGACTTCCGTATGAGATTCAAACCACTGTTTGGCGATACCGACCTCACCAGGTGTCAGCGGATAAGGGCGGTTGTCGGACAGTAAAATCCTCCATTCATAGGAAAAAAACACCTCTTCTTTTTCCTTCCCTGAGAGGATCGGTCCTTTGAAATACTCACCTAAATCTTCCACAATTGGGTCTTCGGGTAGGTCTTTCGTTACTTTGTCTCGAAAACAGTCAAGGGAAGCCAAACGAAGCTCGGCCGATTCCTTGGCATAATCTTCCATTCGTAAACGATCCAAATTGAGAAGGTTGGGACTTATGGCACCCGGAGGAATTTCTTTTTTGAGTGGCAAGTAACACTCCTTCGCTGCCTCCCATCCCAGATTCCCTTCGGGAATCCAAAGAGAATGAGCAGAAAGAGATCCAACGAAAACAAAAAGGAGGTTTAAGTAGAATTTTGGTAATTTACCCATGGGTTCTTTCAAATTCTTTGATAAAAGAAATGAGAGAATCCACACCTTCTTCCGGCATGGCGTTGTAAATACTAGCTCGAAAACCGCCTGCTTCTCTGTATCCTTTAAGACCAGCAAACCCTTGTTCTTCGGCAAGTGTTAAAAACTTTGAATCCACACTTTCGTTATGGCTTCTAAAAGTTACGTTCATTGCCGAACGGAAAGCCTCAGGCACTGGTGCATAGAATAATGAAGAGGCATCTAAAGCATCATAGAGTTTTTTTGCTTTTCTTTCATTGATGGTTTCCATGGCAGCAATTCCACCCTTTCGTTTCAAATACTTGAAAACAAGACCTGCGATATAGATGGAGTAGGTGGGTGGAGTGTTGTAGAGAGATCCATTTTTTTCCATGAGAGCATAGTTCATCAGGTTCGGGATGGGATGTGATTGTGCGGGCAATTTTTCTTTGTCGTAAATCACAAGAGTGAGTCCAGAAGGTCCTATGTTTTTTTGGGCGCCCGCAAAGATCACAGAGAAATCTTCAATGGGAAGTTTACGACTCAGGAGTTCGCTTGTCATATCAGCAAAAAGGGGCGCTTTTTTTAGTTTAGGAAAGGTTTTGTAACGAGTTCCAAAAATAGTATTGTTAGAAGTAATATAAACATACTTGGCTCCCTCATTTACCATACCATCGGTGATGGTAGGTAACTCCATATACTTTGAGTCTGCTCCATTAAATATGGATTTTACATGGGGATAGAATTTCTTTGCTTCTTCATGGGCTTTCCTTGCCCAAACACCCGTGACTGCGTAATCGGCAGATTCTCCTGCAGCCAAATAGTTGAAAGGAATGGCGGAAAATTGTAAGGTGGCCCCACCTGGGAAATAAACGACCGCATAACGAGATGGCAGATCCAGAAGTTCTCGTAGGTCAGCGAGTGATTCATCCAGAATATTTTGGAAATGTTTCTCTCTATGGCTCATTTCCATCACGGACATTCCGGTTCCTTTGTAATTTAGGAACTCAGACTTTGCTTCTTCCATGACCTCGGTAGGCAACATGGCAGGACCGGCATTAAAATTGAAGATTCTGTGTGTAAACGTAGGCATCCTCCCACAGAATTTTGAATATCCACCCCCCGGTAAATAGATTTTTATTCTAAAACTTGCTTTGCAGAATCGGAAAGGTTGTTAATCTTGTGGGCATCTTTACCCCAATTTTCGTGAGGAAACAATGAGAATTTCTCGTTCCATCATCATTTGCCTATTTGTAGTCGGTCTTTCTTTGACCGCACAGTCCAAAGCCCCTCTCGGTGAGTCCGAAATCAAGGGTTCCAAAAAAATCGAATTCATCAACCGTTCCTTACGTAAGGCATCTGATGACATGATTCAAGAAAATACCGAAATTGGTCGTAAACTCGCGGAAACCTTGGCCAAAGAAAATACGGCCACTGTGGACGGAGTCAAAATCCAAAGAGTGCTTCCGGGAGCTGATGGAAAACTCGGTGCCGACATCCTTTCTCTTTCGGAGACTCAAAGTTTTGACCATGTCAATTCCATTGCGAGGATCATCGCTTCCTACATAGAAAAATCCTTCCAATACAAAGTGGGAAATGCGGAGACACTCGCTCAGTACATCCTTTACTACAATGCCACTCATAGAAAAGATTCTAAGTTTTTTACCAAAAAATATACAGAAGGAGTCACTTCTGCAACATCAGCCGACAAATTAGGAATCGATACTGTTTATAAAAATTGGCCGGGTAAAACACAAATCATCATTCCGATCGAAGGGAATATTTTAAAGGATAGTGGAAAAGATCTCACAACGGATGAGCTAGAAAAAGACGTCAACAAAACGGTAAAGGACAAAGAAAAAGATCCTGCCACCAAACAGAAGATGGAAGACGAAGCCAAAAAGATGGACAAGTTGCAAACCGATAAACTGAAAGATGAAAAAAAGGTTTTGCAAGATAAAAAACAAGAAGTGGCTGACGAACAAAAACAACTTCAAGACAAAAAAGACGCACTGAAAAAACAGGAAGCGGAAACCGTCGCAAACCTCAATGAATTAAAAAAAGATCCTGTGAAAAACAAAGCAGAGATTGAAAAGAAAACCGAAGACATCAAAAAAATCGAACAAGAGAAAAAAGACACTGATAAAAAATCTGAAGCTGTAGAAGCCAAAAAAGAAGAGCTCAGTAAAAAAGAAGAACAAATCGCTAAAAAAGAAGAAGCTCGTACTGGCGGTGACACTGCGAAAAAAGAAGACACTGTCCAAAAGGTAGAAGCTAAGGTTGAAGAATTAAAAACGGAACTGGCTCAAACCAAAGAGGAACTGAAGAAAAAAGAAGAACAAAGTGACAATGTTGTGAACAACAAAATTCTTTTTATGAAGTTTATCAAATACGATACAGATGGTCATTATTCAAACGAACTTTGGGCCATTGATCCTGCCAAAGACGATGCTCTTTATAAAAGTTCTTACAACAATATTTGTTCTAAGGAATTTAAGGAAATTGCAAACCAGGGAGTTCTTGTTCTTGGCTATGACGGAGAAAAAGTAGAAACACGCAAACACAAACTAGTGTTACTGGATCCAGACAAACTAGGTGTTAAAAAAACAAGTGAATCTGCTGATATTTTCTGGAGAACACCGATGATCAATCGGGAAGACAAAATCTACGTGATTGAAAAGGTAAAAGACAAATACCATGTTGCACGGTTTAAGTCGGACCTAACCTTTGAAAAAAGGACAGAAGAAGCGGTCGAAGAAAACTCCGAACTTACTTTTTTTGGAGATAAAATTTATGTGACCGGCAAACCGAAAGAAGGTGACAAAACTACCATTAAGGTCTTTAAAAAAGAAGATTTAAGCCTCTTAAAAACCATCGCTCCGTAAGGAGGGTGGATTTTCTTTTTTGAAATACATTTCTAAAACCGTCTGGGTTTTATCGCTTGTGAGTCTTTTTACAGACATCGCAAGCGAAATGTTGTATCCTGTTCTCCCAATTTATCTCAAGTCTATTGGATATTCGATCCTATTTATTGGGGTCCTAGAAGGGATTGCCGAGGTGGTTGCCGGTTATGGCAAAGGATATTTCGGTCACCTATCTGATGTTACTGGTAAACGTGTTCCCTTTGTAAAATTTGGATATACTTTAAGTGCTATTTCTAAACCTTTATTGAGCTTAGGGCAAAACCCTTTCGTTGTTTTAGTTTCTCGAATTTTGGATCGGATTGGAAAAGGAGTTCGAACGGGGGCAAGAGATGCCATTCTGTCTTCTGAAGCCACAAATAAAACGAAGGCCCGGGTGTTTGGATTCCATCGGGCTATGGATACTTTGGGAGCCGTCCTTGGCCCAAGTCTAGCCTTAGCTTATCTGTATTTTTATCCCCAAGATTATATATTCCTTTTTTATTTGGCATTGTTGCCGGGTATCATTGCGATTGGGTTCACTTTTCTTTTAAAGGAGAAATCGAAACAATCTACGGAAACAAATTTTAGAGATCAAAATAACTCTCTTACGTCCTTTCTTTCCTATTGGAAAAAATCAAATCCCAACTATAGAAAGTTAGTTTTTGGATTGCTCGTGTTTGCTTTTTGGAATAGTTCGGATGTGTTTTTGATATTAAAAGCGAAAGATGTCGGGTTGGCAGATCATTTGGTCATCGGGATATATATTTTCTATAATTTAGTTTATGCTGGTTTTTCTTATCCACTTGGAATTTTTGCCGATAAAATTGGATTAAAAAAAATGTTTTTGTTTGGCCTTGGAATTTATGCCATTGTTTATTTACTGATGGGGATTGTTCAAAGTTCAGGTCTAGTTTTACTGGCATTTTTCCTATACGGCCTTTATGCTGCGGCAACGGAAGGAATATCCAAAGCTTGGATCAGTAATGTCGTTCCTAACAATGAAACAGCAACAGCGATTGGTATGTATACGGGGCTGCAAAGTATTTGTGCATTCTTCGCTAGTTTTGTTGCGGGTTGGTTATGGTTTCTCTTTGGGGCTCCAGTAACTTTTATTGTTACTGGATTTTTTGCTGTTTTGGTTGCCTTATATTTTTTAGTCACAAAGGTCGCCGAAGATTCGGAACCTTAATCCTTTAAATATTCAATTCGTTCTCGGATGGATTCATTGGAAGTGCTCTGCACTTTTAAGAATCCATAAACCAAGCAGTCAGTAAACTTTTGTTTGGTAAGAAAGATAAATTTTCAAAAAAAAACTTGCTTTTCCCTTTTCTTGAACATTTGTTTGTTTATGAAAAATTTTATTAAGTTTCTATCGTTAGTTGGTTTTGGATTGGCATTATCATGTGCTACATTCCGGGAAGGGAATGTTGAATACCAAAAAATTGAAGCTACAAACGCAGCAAAAAAATCAATTTCCTTCGCCGTAACTGGACAAGTCAAATTGAATACAAATGAACCGGTCCCGCAAAATGCAAATGCACTTGGAAGTTGGGCGAACGTAGTGAAAGAAGAATTTACTGCATCATCATTGTTTTCTGCAGTAAAAAATAATGAAAAATCGACCGATCTGTCTGTTGACATTAATATTCAAAACAATGGTCAATTTAGCCAAGGGCTTTCTATGCTTACTGGTTTGACTTTATATTTATTCCCTTCCTCAGCTACTGACGAATTTGTGGTAGAAGCTACTTTTAAGAATAAAAGTGGAAAGGAAATCGCGAAAATTCAAAAAAGAGATTCTGTTTCCACCTGGAGTCACATAACTCTAATTTTTGTTTTCCCATTCAAATCTTTGTCGAATGAGGTTTACCAATGCCAAAAGGATTTGATCAATTCAGTATTAGTTGAAGCAAATGCGAAAGGTGTTTTAAAATAGCAACTCATTCAAAGGTGAAGTAGCAACGACCCACCGTATCAAGTCAGAATTCTTTGAATATTTGGTTGGTGGGCTCTGTCTCTATTGAAGTTTTGTAAGTTTGTGTTTTTAATCCTTTAAATATTCGATCCTTTCTCGGATGGATTCATTGGAAGGATTTTTCTTTGCCAAATCTTCCAGAAGTTTGATGGCTTCAGTTTTTTTCCCCATAATGTCCCAAAGGTCAGAAAGTTCCAGGGCTGGTCTTGGGTCACTCGGGGACTTGGAAAGAAGACCTAAATAAATTTCTTCTGCTTTTTCCAAATCACCAATGAGGCGTAAGGCGGCCGCTTTCCCGAGTAAGGCAAAGTAATCGTCACCACTAGCAAGAATTTTATTAAAACATTCTAATGCTTTGTCATAGTTGCCAAGGCCTCGAAGTGAGTCTGCATAACGATTGATGATGAGTTTGTTGTCAGGGTCAGATTCGAGAATTCTTTCCCAATAGGTGATAGCAGTTTTAAAATCTTTTTTACCACGATAAGATTCGGCGAGTCCATAAAGAGCAAAGAAGTTTTTTGGATCTAGTTCTTTGGCACGGTCGTAGTAAAGAATGGCTTTATCGAAGTCTTTAATTTTGCGGTAACTGTTTCCAATCTCTGTTAAGATTTTGATATTGTTGGGTTGGCTGGAAAGTAATTTTTCCCACCACTGGATGGCATCCACATACCTTTGGCAAGCAAAGTATAAATGTCCAAGTCCAACAATTACGTATTGGTCATTGGGATTGATTTGGAGAGCTTCCATATAATACACTTCAGATTCTTTGAAGTTTTTTAGTTTTCTATGGGCATCAGCCACTCGAGATAGGATACTTGCATCTGTTATTGTTATGTGGTGAAATTCTTCTGCAACTTCGATAATACGTTTGAGACTGTTTAGATCTCTGTAAGCATTCATGAGTCCCATAAGAGAAAATTTATTGGTTGTATCACCTGCCAAACATTTCCGGTAGTATTGGATGGCTTGTTCTGGTTGTTTGGTTTTGGCATAATAGTCACCAAGACCGACAAGTCCATAAGTGTTGGATGGATCCTCATCCAGTAATATGTCTAATCGTTCCTTGGCTTCTTTAAAACGACCCTGATCAAGAAAACGATACGCCTCTTTTGCAAGGGCTTTTATTTTTGTGAACTTTTCATCTTCTTGTGGCTTTTCAGTATCTGTGTTTTCCATATCCTCGGTCCAATTTTCAGCATTCTTTTTTAGACAGTAAAAATCGACCTAAAAACGTGAGAACATTGACAACAGGCTCTTTTTTGCAGAAATGACAATGAGGGGGAATGTATGTCATCTACAACCGAAGCAATTACAGGCGGTCGACTTATGGTCGAATTATTGGAAGAAGCGGGTGTGGAGATTGTCTTTGGATACCCAGGTGGTGCCATCCTCCCATTCTACGACGAACTCTATCATAGCAAAAAAATCAAACACATCCTTGTTCGTCATGAACAAGGTGCCGTCCACATGGCAGAAGGTTATGCTCGTTCTACTGGCAAGTTAGGCGTTTGTATTGCTACTTCAGGTCCTGGTGCTACTAATTTAATCACAGGACTCACAGATGCCAAATTAGATTCTATTCCCATCCTTGCCATCACAGGACAAGTTGCAACAGATGCGATTGGAACCGATGCTTTCCAAGAAGCCGATATTTTTGGAATCACCATTCCCATTACAAAGTACAATGCTCTTATCAAAAAGGCTGATGACCTTGCTCGTCATTTTGAAGAAGCGATCAAAATTGCCATGGGGGGAAGGCCAGGTCTGGTCCTACTCGATTTTCCAAAAGATGTACAAACGCAAAAAACATCCGTAAGAAAAGCGACAGCTTTAAAAATTGCTCCTCACCATTATGAAAGACCAAAAGTCAAAGGGGATCCGCAAGAATTTGCAGAGGTTCTAAATCAAGCCAAACGCCCGTTACTTTATGTGGGTGGTGGTGCCATCAATTCCTTTGCTTCTGCTGAAATCAAAGCTTTAGCAGAAAAAGCAAATGCACCGGTAACCACAACTCTTATGGGTCTTGGTGCTTTCCCGGGAACCCATCCACTATCGGTGGGAATGCTCGGAATGCATGGAACCGCTTATGCCAACAAAGCTGTATTAGAATGTGATTATATTTTAAATTTGGGTGCCAGGTTTGATGACCGTGTTGCCAAATACCAAGACTTTGCGCCAAATGCAATCCGAGCTCACGTGGACATTGATGCTGCAGAGTTTAACAAACGAATCAATGTAGATCATATCCTTCATGGAGATCTAAAAGATGCCATCCGCGAAATCCTTCCTTTTGTCAAAGGGGGAGACCGAACTTCTTGGATAGAAAACATACAATCTTTAAAGAAAAACCATCCACTTGATTTTGATAACAGTGGAGACAGCATCAAACCACAAGACTTCCTACAAAGAGTGTATGCCAAAACTAAAGGGGAAGCCATAGTTTCTACGGACGTAGGCCAACACCAAATGTGGGCGGCTCAGTATTATCTATTTGATAGACCTAATACTTGGTTAACTTCGGGGGGGCTTGGTACTATGGGGTATGGACTTCCTGCAGCCATCGGTGCAAAATTTGGAAACCCAGACAAAACGGTGATTTGTGTGACTGGAGACGGATCTTTTCAGATGTGTATCCAGGAACTTGCCACAATCGCACAATCTAAGTTAGGTGTTAAGATTTTATTATTCAATAATAACTTTCTAGGAATGGTTCGTCAATGGCAGGAACTATTTTATGAAGAACGTTTTAGCGAGTCACAATGGACTTACAATCCAAACTTTGTCAAACTTGCCGAAGCGTATGGAATTCCGGCAATGAAGATTGAACACAAATCGGAAATTGAAAAGGGCGTGGATTTTTTCTTAAAAGACAGTGGATCGGCTCTTATAGAAGTTATGATCCCTGCGGAAGAAAAAGTATTCCCAATGATCCCTGCTGGAAAATCACAACAAGATCTAATCGAATTCAAAGACTTGGGGAAATTTAAAAAATGAAACACACTCTAAGTATTTTAGTCAATAACCATCCCGGTGTGATGAGCCATGTTTCTGGCCTTTTCACTCGTCGCGGATACAATATCGATTCCATTGCTGTGGGAGTGACTGACAATACGGAAGTTTCTTCTATGACAATCGTTTTGAATGGTGATGATTTTGTCGTCGGCCAAGTCAAAAACCAACTTCTCAAATTGCCAGATGTTCTGAGAGTCCAAGACATGGCCTATGCGAGTTCTGTTCAAAGGGAACTCGTGCTAATCTCTTTTTCCATTACAGAAAACAATCGGAGTGAAGCACTGACTATCTGCAATGGCTTCGATGTCAAAATTTTGGAAATGACGGAAGATTCTCTTCTCATTGAGTTTTCTGGAAATTCGAGACAGGTAACGAATATTATTTCTGTTCTTAAACCTTTCGGAATTCGTGAGATTTCTCGCACGGGGCAAATTGCGATTGCCTATCGGAACCAAAACTCCGTTTAGAATCCACTTGACAGAGCTTAAATCTCCGGAGAGTATTGGGGCCTTAAGTGAGTTCATCTCTGCCCCATGATCCGCAAGCCAGTCATATTATCCCTTTTTCTCCTAACTACCGTTATCTATCCTGAAACGGAACGAGCCGCAGTTCCTCTCAAACGTGGGCCAAGTTCCGATGTATTGTATTTTGACTTTGGGGAGACGGCTCCCACTTCTTATCTTTCTGTAGAAAGACTCCAAGAACCAAAACTAGAAGACTTAAAGTTGGGATTTTTAGAACCAACCCCTGGTTACTACAATGGCCCGGATGGTGGTGAGGTTTACCAATGGGCTAAAAACCATTACCAGTGGAAAAGAGCCGATGGAAGTGTGTATACGGAATGGGCGAATGGAACATTTAAACTCGATTTTCCAGCAGGGATTGGTTTTATTTCCGCACCTGCATCATGTAATGGTTGTTTGCCGACTCTTATTTGGAGTTATCCTGACTTAACCAAAATTACAAAGTATTGGTTAACACATAGAAAAGAATACGACTATATCCACCAAAAGCCACTGAATTTTGAGAATTATCTTCTCGTGAATGAAACCAAATTTGGGAAACCAAAATTGGAATTAGGAAACTATATATTTTATGGCTCCGAACAGTGGACCGAGTACTTACGCGTTTTTGGTGATTTCTTTAAAATGAAACCTTTTCTTCAGTATATGAAATCTGAGTTTCAATTAGAGAATCGGGGAAAAATCCCTGTATTGTTATTCGACAAATATGAAGGGATCAAAGAATACATTGGGGCTGACATTCCCGGAGGCAGTGAAGAAGGTGGGTTCGGGGGAAGAGATTCCATTAGCCTTTGTTGTGGGGAAAAAATGCCGCAAGCCACGGGAAATCTAGAATTTGATTCTGATGCACTTCGGCGTGTCCATTTCGGAGTTTTTTACCATGAAGCGGTTCATAATTTAGAACAAATTTCTTGTTTAAAAATTCAGTCAGAAACGGGCAAAATTCCCCAAGCCGATATTTTGGATCCTTGGTTTGAAGAAGGTCTTGCCAATTATGTAGAAGCAAAATTTTACGAACGAAAACAATTCCATATTTATAATGATGCAGAAAAGTTGATTCGTGAAAATAAAGTTCCTAAAACCTTTAAATCGTTGTTAGATGCAAAGTATAAGGATTTGCTTCCTTATTCCATTGGGCCACTTCTTGTTAAACATATCCATGAAACCTATGGGAAAGAAGCCATTGTTTCCTACCAAAAAGAAACCTGTGTAGGAACGGCACCGGCCCTTGCTTTGCAGAATGCTACCGGAGTTTCCCCAGATCAGATTTTGAAAGACAGTTTGTCACGGTTTGAAAAAGAGAAAGACTCTGTCCTTCGAGATGGCAAGAAACTCCAGTTAGCTGGTTATACGGTCATGAATTCAAAATTTCCAGCTGAGTACAAGTCCTTTTTGGAAAAAGGTTTTGCGCTTCCGGAATCCGCTTTAGAGATCAAGGTTTATACTCAATTACCAAGTTTGCAAAAAATCTTTCCGGCCGCAGTAGAATCTTTTTCTAGCAAATTGGAGGGAGACTTCTTAGGCCCTGGTGGAAGTTATTTTTACCTTTGGAAAAAAGGGAATTATCGTTGGTATGGAGATACATGGGAAGCCAATGTATTTCCGGGAAACCAAATTCTTTATAGAGGATCTAACTTTACACTGATTGAGTGGGAAGATGGAAAAAAACAATACATATCACCGAAAGGAGATTCGGTGATATTTTTCAATTTGGAATCAAAATCTTATTTGGATTCTGACGGAAAGCCGGTCACTCCTTAGTGACCTTCTAACCAACGTTCTGCTTCGAGTGCCGCCATACAACCGCTACCTGCTGCGGTGATCGCTTGACGGTACACTTTGTCCTGCACATCTCCAGCCGCAAAAACCCCTTCCACATTCGTTTTGGTAGTTCCTGGTTTTGTAAGGATATAACCCGTTTCATCCAGATCTAATTGTCCTTGGAAAACTTCTGTGTTGGGAACATGTCCAATTGCGTAAAAGAGTCCTCCCACTTCCAGATCCTTTTTGGATTTGTCGAGGGTGCTTTCGAGCACAATGGAACTTAGGCCCGTAGTACCACCTTTAGCTTCCACAACCGTTTGGTTCCAAAGGATTTCAATTTTGGGATGTTCCATGGCGCGTTTTTGCATGATTTGAGAAGCACGGAGTTGGTCACGTCTTACCACTAAGTACACTTTGGACGCAAACTTAGTCAGGTGGTTTGCTTCTTCCACAGCGGAGTCGCCACCACCCACAACGGCAAGTGCCTTGTTGCGGTAGATGGGGAGGGCTCCATCACAAACGGCACAGGCGGAGATCCCGCGTTGCCAGAAGGTTTCTTCCCCCGGGACATGCATCCGTTTGGCTGTGGCACCAGTAGCAATGATGATGGAATCGGCTTTAATTTCTTCGTCGTCAGACCAAATGGTAAAAGGGCGTTTGGAAAAATCCACCTTGGTGATGGTTTGGGTGTGGATGGTGGTTCCGTATTTTACGGATTGTTCCCGGAAAAGTTGGGTGAGTTTGGTTCCGTCGATTCCTTCTGGGAATCCCGGGAAGTTTTCCACTTCCGTTGTGGTGGTGAGTTGTCCTCCTGCCGCCACTCCCCCTGCCATAAATCCTTCATACATCACCGGGTTTAAATTGGCTCTGGCTGCGTAAATGGCCGCTGTATGTCCTGCGGGACCCGATCCGATGATGACAACTTTATGGTTCATAATTTCTCCTAATCTGTATCTTGTTCTTTATTGTTTAGACAGGATTTCCAGGGTTTCCTATCTATTTTGTTTCGCAAGCCCGGACCCAAGGTGCATAGTAGGGGTCCCCGGAAAGAGGGCTTTTTTCTAAAGTCAGTAGGTAGTCCTTCTGTTTGAACCCTCTGGTAAGACAAAGGTAGGTCGTTTCAAAGAATTCCAAAGTTTCTTTTTTCCCTTGGAACCGGATTTCCTCCAAAATTTCCAATGCCTCTTTTTCGTATCCTGTGGTAAGATAGAGCCGGAAGAGTTCACGTTGTACCTCTGTGTCGTCTTTTTTTTGTTTGTGATACTTTTCCAAATAAAAGATAGCAGTGGCAATGGATTGGTTACTCTCTGCGAGAAGCAGTCCCATCCGTTTCAGGACTGGGTCGTAGTCAGGGTTCTCACGGAGAGAAAGTTCGTAATAATAGAGGGCTTTTGTTTTCTCTCCCACCATTTCCCATTTTTTTCCTTCTTCGAAGAGGGACCTTTCCTTTCGGCCGCAATTAACGACTAACAGTAAAGAAAGGATGAGTAAAAAAAAGAGGGAGTTTCTATGAACCACATCTCCTTTTTTCCTGACATAGCCATTTGTGGCAAAAAAAATAATAAGTCTCTTTAAGCTTTTTGTCCGACCCTTTAAGTAACATAAGAGAGTAAAGATGGGTTCCAAATTGCCAGTTTCTCAAAATCAGCTTTTACAAACATTCCAAGAATACCTGTCCGTAGAAAAAGGACTGAGCGATAATTCAATATATTCCTACGGATACGATCTCAACAAGTTTGCGATCTTTTTGGAAAAGGAACATATCAACTTCTTAGAAGTAAAAGCAAACGATATTATGCGTTTTCTGGAAGGGGAAAGGGAACGTAAAATCTCTGCGAAAACACTCGCAAGAGAAGTGGTAGCCATTAGGCAATTTTACAAATACCTTCGGGATGAAAAACGATTGGATTCCAATCCAACCGAAAAAATTGAAACTCCAGAAGTGGCAAGAACCATTCCGGATTACCTCACCCAAGTCGAAATTGAAGAACTCTTTCGAAATATCAAAGAGGACAATTTGTACGAACTTCGTGACAAATGTATCTTTGAACTTCTTTACTCCTCTGGCCTTCGTATCTCCGAAGCATGTAATTTAAAGATGACAGACATCGATATGGAGAACATGACGATTACTGTGGAAGGAAAGGGTGGTAGGCAGCGCCTAGTTCCTTTCGGTGAAAAGTCTTTGGAGATTTTGAAAAAATATCTTGTGGAAAGTCGCACTGAAATTTTGAAAAAAAGAACCTGTGAATTTGTTTTTGTTTCAAAAAAAGGGTCGTATATCAACCGTAAGTCGGTATGGCGTCTTTTAAACCATTATATCAAACGCACAAAAATAAAGAAAAAAGTAACACCACACACACTTCGCCACTCATTTGCTACACACCTTCTCGAGAACCATGCGGATCTCAAATCGGTTCAGGAACTTTTGGGTCATATCGATATTTCGACGACTCAGATTTATACTCACATGGCAAATAAAACTCTGAAGGAAGTTCATAAGAAATTCCATCCGAGAGGATAATGTCGAACCAAAAGAAACAAACGGACTACTCAAAAGTAGTCCGTATCCAAATTCCATCCAACCCCCGCTTCGTTTCCCACACACGTAATTACTTTTTTAATCTTTGTTTAGAACATGGATTTTCCCTATTCGATTCCATGGACTTAAAGCTTGTGATCGGCGAAGCAATCGTTAATATCATCCGCCACGCCTATTCTGGCCAAACAGACAAACCTATCTTCGTTGAGCTGCAATTTGATAAGGACAGAGTGGAAATTAAACTCCGGGACTACGGAAAAAAAGTAGAACCCAAAGACCTACGTAGTTTTGATCTCAGTGATTACCGCGAACACGGGATTGGACTTTTTATGATCAAAGAACTCACCGACTATTATTTTTTAGACCAATCTTTTGAAGTCGGGAACCAAATGGTTCTAATCAAAAGAAAGTAATCTCCATTTTTCTCGACAACCATCCCTGATTTGCAATTTTATCCGTATGGAAACAATTCATGCAACGACCATCCTCTCCGTACGTAAAAACGGTAAAATTGCCGTAGGAGGAGACGGTCAGGTATCAATGGGAAGCACTGTGATGAAACATACCGCAAAAAAAGTCCGACGACTTTACAACGGTAAGGTGATCGCTGGATTTGCCGGCAGTGCCGCCGATGCTTTTACTCTCTTTGAACTATTTGAAAAAAAATTAATCGAACATGGTGGGTCTGTTTCTCGGGCAGCGGTCGAACTGGCTCGTGAATGGAGGATGGATCGAATGTTGCGTAGACTCGAAGCCCTGCTCATTGTATGTGATGCCAACGAATCGTTTTTAATTTCAGGAACGGGGGACGTCATCTCGCCGGATGATGGAGTGCTTGCGATTGGTTCGGGGGGAAATTTTGCGCTTTCGGCTGCCCGTGCCTTAGTCCAAAATACAGATATGGATCCAAAAGAAATCATTACAAAAGCCATGCAAATCACCGCAGATATTTGTATTTATACTAACCATAATTTGGTGATTGAGGAATTATAAAATGACATACCCAACCATTCTTGCTGAAGTTGTCGGTCAAAACGCGGCTGAAGAGTTAACTCCTCGCCAAATTGTAGAACGATTGGATGAACATATCATTGGACAAACCAAGGCGAAACGAGCTGTGGCTGTGGCTTTAAGGAATCGTTCTAGACGACGTAAGTTGGACGAATCTCTTAGAGAAGAAATTTATCCAAAAAATATCATTATGATTGGTCCAACGGGCGTGGGCAAAACCGAAATTGCTCGTCGTCTGTCAAAGTTATGCGGTGCTCCGTTTTTAAAAGTAGAGGCTACAAAGTATACAGAAGTGGGTTATGTGGGTCGCGATGTCGAATCTATGATTCGTGATTTGGCTATGGGTGCTCTCAACTTAGTCAAAGCAGAGTTCCGCGATCGAGTCAAAGACAAGGCAGCAGAAAAAGCAGAAGAGATTGTTCTCGATGCAATTTTACCTCCCATCTTTCATAAAAAAGAAGAAGATCTAAATCAGGAAGAAAAAGAAAGACAGGTTAGTTACAAAGAGTCCAGGGAAAAGTTTCGAGAAAAACTTCGTAAAGGAATTCTTGGCGAACAAGAAATCGAAATTGATATTCCAAAACCTTCGGCTCCCACAGGAATGCCTATGTTGCAAGTATTTGGTGCTGGTAATATGGAAGATATGGACAACCAACTCCAGAGTTTGCTTGGAGATTTGATGCCTAAAAAATCCGGCAAACGAAAAGTAAAAGTCTCAGATGCCCAAAAACTTCTTACGGAATCGGAAGCAGAAAAACTTATCGATACAGACAAAATTCAATCGGAAGCCGTGAGACGTGTGGAAGAAATGGGAATTATCTTTTTAGACGAAATTGATAAAATTGCCGGTCGTGAAGGAAGACAAGGTGCCGATGTTTCCCGGGAAGGTGTACAAAGAGACCTTCTACCCATTGTGGAAGGTTCCACTGTGAATACAAAAATTGGTCCTATCAAAACAGATCATATTTTGTTTATTGCCGCCGGTGCCTTCCATATGACAAAACCATCGGATTTAATTCCAGAACTCCAAGGCCGATTCCCCATTCGTGTGGAACTGGAAACTCTCACCGAATCTGATTTTATTAAAATCCTCACGACTCCTAAGTCTTCACTTACCAAACAATACGAGGCACTCCTTGCCACAGAGGGAGTAAAGATTGAATACACAACTGACGGGATTGCAGAAATCGCAAAACTAGCGTTTCAGATGAATGAAAAAAATGAAAACATTGGGGCAAGAAGACTCAATACCATCATGGAAAAACTTTTAGAAGACACAAGTTTTGATGCACCCGACCTTCCGGAAGACCAAAAGCAAGTGGTCATTAACGAAAGTTATGTGTCTTCTAAACTCAAAGGAATCATTGAAGACAAAGACTTAAGCAGATTTATTTTATAAACGAATCCAGGTGGAAAGGAACTTTCTCTATAAAGATTAAGGATTTTCTTATGGGTTGGAATTGGAAAGGAATTCCACTCTTTCGAAGCCGCGAAGAGAATTTCCCAATAGGATTTCCTCTGCGGTTTCTAAGTCTGCTTTATAGAGAACCATTTCTCTGACCCAACCCTTTTTGATGAGAGCTTCTCGAAAAACTCCAGGAAGGCCTCCTGTTTCCAAACTCGGTGTCATCCAAACCTTTCCTTTACGTAGGAAAAGATTTCGAATATTGGTTTCTAAAATTTGTTCGTTTGTATCGAACAAAATACAATCATCCATTCCTTTGGTTTTACAATCTTCCAATTGTTCATTGTAATAGGTTCGATTTGTTGTTTTGTGATATAAAAATAAATCTTTGGAATTCACGGCTTGGCTGGCAAACCCAAGACGAATGGTGGGTCGTTTTTTCTGTTTGGTGAATGCGAAAGTTTCACCGCGAAATTCTCCTCTTTCATTCAGAAGTAAACGCACACGCAGTAGTCCTTTGGATACATCGGCTAATATTTTTAAAGTGGCTTCTGCGTTTTCTTTTGCAAACGGATACCCGAGCCTGCTTGCAGTTTCTTCCATTCTTTTCAGGTGGAGTTTTTTTAAGAAATAATGTCCATTATGGAATCGTAATGTTTCTAAAATTTCAAATGGAGGAATGTGGGGGTTCGTGATGAATTTTAATTTGGAAAGACATTCTTCATACTCTGCCTCTGCTTCTGAAAGTACAGTGACCCCACTTCCCACTCCATAAAACCCTGTCCAAACGTTTCCTTCTTTCTTTAAATTCATGGTGCGGATGGTTACACTAGACCGAATCCAAGGTTTCCCATCTAACATTTCTGATACGAATAAAGATCCAGTATACAGTTCTCTATCATAAACCTCTAAACTTCTTAAAAGTTCGAAGGATCTGCGTTTAGGTGCACCAATCACCGATCCGGAAGGGAATAATGCTTTTAGAATGGAAAGCCAAGTAAAAGGTTCCTTTAGTTTTGCTTCGACTTTGGAAACCATTTGCCAAACTGTTGCAAGGCCTTTCACCAAAAAAAGATCTGTTACTTGCACTGTTCCTTGTTTGGCGATCCTGCCCAAATCATTTCGGTAGAGATCAGTAATCATTACATTCTCTGCTCTTTCTTTGGCAGAGGATTGAAGAATGGATTTGTTTTTTTCGTCCTCTTTTGCTGTATTCCCACGAAGGATGGTTCCTTTCATCGGTTCCGTTTGGATCTCGTCTCCCTTCACTTCAAAAAAAAGTTCCGGTGAAAAGGAAAGGATTCGGGAATCTGGAAAGGGAAAGAACGCCGAGTATTTTGTTTTTTGTTTTCTTTTTAAGGATTGGTAGTATAAAAACAAATCTCCTTCGATCGATAGAGATACAGGAAAACAAAGATTCAATTCATAACTTTCCCCGAGTAGGAGTGCATCTTTTGTTTTTTCAAATCTCTCTTTATAAATTGTCTTATCCCATAAGACATCCCATTTTTTTAGATTGGTACTTTTCAGTTCGCCTAGCGATGGATTTGGGTATTGGATTCTTTTTTTTCCTTTGAAGATGGAATACTGGAGGAGGGGAGTCCCTTCGGCCAGTTCAGCGGATTTGAGATCCATTCCTTCAATAAAGAAAAACCCAAGTTCGAAATAAAAAACCCCACAAGGGTAATATCCTTCTTTTCTATAATCATCTAACTTGAGTAAGCTGTTTGTGATTATTTCTGCAATGGGTTTTTGATTGGAATAAGTGATTTGAACTTCTTCTTTTAAATCGAAGTACCAATCGCAAATAGTGTAACCTGGGCAGGTGAGGGAATCTTCAAAAAGAAGGCCACCGGTTTTCCGGTATTCTTCTTCGAAAGATTCCCAAGTCATTGGAACTGCCTGTATCAAAACTCCATCTTTTGGAGAGCCTCTAACGGATAGTTGAGGTAAACCGTAGTTGTTTTTTTACTAGTTTGGATATCAAAACAATCCAATGGATCAAGGCCTAAATTATAAAAACCTTCATCAATCATCGCAATCCCAAACCCTGCACTTTCTTTTTCATCCAAAAAGTCTGGTCTAAAAAATTCTGCGGAGTTTCCTTGTTTGGCAAGTTCTGCGTGTCTTTCTCTACTTTTACGAATCCGATTTAAATCCATTCCCATAATAGGAGAGTCGTTTCTGATTCGAATATAAACAGATGCGGGCCTAATTTCAATTTTCATTGAAATTTTAAGATCATACTTTTTTACCTTTTCTTTAACGATGGTTAAAAATTCTTTTTCATCGATAGAGAGGTTGTGTTTTTTTGATCTTTTTTTGTCAGATAAAGTTAGAATTTTTTGGACCACTTTTTTAATTTTATTCGGCACAATGTAACGTTGCATTGCATCCCGTAGTGGTTCCGTTTCTAAAATAATGTCGAGTAATTCTTCTGCTTCTTCTTCTGGAGTTTGCCCCTGTGATGTGAGTTTATTCAAAAGTTCATCTTGAAAGATCACAAAACGTGTGTTTGCTTTTACAGCATTTAAGAGGGCTTCCATAAGACCGCTAAACAAATGAAATGAAGTCAGCGGGTTTGCCCCAACGCGGTTTAAGATCCCTTGAACTACTTCATTGACTATATCTCGTGTTGACTTGGTGAGTCCCTTTAGTTCAAAATGGAAATAGTCCTTTTGAATCAATTGGTCCAAGTTTTCGATGATTTCCGTGCCTTTGTATTTGATTTTCTCGTTTCCCATTGAGCTTCGCTAAACTTTTATGTTAAAAAAACGGGAAAACATGGTTTTGTAAACCAGTTTTCATTTCCGTGACAAAGGATTGTGTCCATGAAAGAATTCCTTTTAAAAACTCCTGATTTGGGTGATACAGAAAAGATCGAATTAGTTCGTTGGCTTCGAAACGTGGGTGATTCCGTTACTGTTGGGGACGAATTGATCGAACTTGTAACGGATAAAGCGGCTTTTCCCGTGGAATCTCCCTATGCTGGGACCTTAAAAAAAATCATAATGGAAGAAGGATCGGTAGTGAAAAAAGGAGATATCCTCGGAATCATGGATATTAACGAATGAAAATCCTACATATTTCCGACTTACATTTTCCGAAGAAACTTTCTTTGTTTTCTCTTCGCGGAAAGGCAATTGTCGGTTATCTCAGCTATAGGTTGAGACGTAAATCAAAACACCCACTTGTATTGGTTTCTGCATTGGTTGAGGCCATTAGTAAATTAGAATATGATGCTCTTGTAATTTCTGGTGATTTGACAAATGTATCACATCCTAGTGAATTTGAAAATGCTAGGGAAATTTTAAGCCCCTTACTCACAAGCAAAACATTCATCATTCCCGGTAACCATGATCGTTACCAAAAGAGGGCAATTGGACCCAACCCTTTGTTTGAAAAAACATTTGGGGAGTGGCTTGGGAACTCTCTTGATCCAAAACTCTATATACGTTCTAAAAAAATTGGTGGAAAACTTTTTATTGGATGGGATTCCAATTTTGCCATCCCAAGGATCACTGCCAATGGATATGTTGGGCAAGAGGTCATCCAAAAAACTTTGAGTTTAGTCAAAGAACCTTATGTCCTTGTTTGTCATCATCCTTTATGGAATCCTACAAGCGAAATTGAATCCAAAGCACATAGGATGACAAACCGAGGCGAAGTGGTAGAAAAGTTAAAATCCAATCCGCCTCTACTATACTTACACGGACATACCCATACCAACTGGGTTAAACTTCCAGGGCCCAGTGCACCTTTTGCGATTGTGAATTCCGCATCCAGCACAAGGCTTTCCGACAGAAATCATGAATGTGGATTTCATCTGATTGAGATAGAAAACTCTATCCAATACCGTCGTTTTATTTATTCAGAAGACAAATTCATCGAGACGAATCCGATTTTTTATGAAGAGTCGGAAGGGGTCATCTAAAAGGACAAACCATGGCAAATTCAAAAGTAGATCTAACAAGCATCCAAAGACAACTTATGCAGGTGAAACATCCTGAGTTAAAAAAAGACATCGTGAGTTTGGGAATGGTTGCTGCAGTCACTCCCACAGATGATGGAATTGAAATTTTAATCAAAACTCCCAACGCCGATAGACGATTACAAATTGGACTGGAAGCACAAACAAGACAGCTCATTTCCAAAATCGAAGGTGCAGGGAAGGTCAAAATCAAATTTGAGATCGACCAAAACCTAAAGATGGAAGATGGGAACCGAATTTTTGGTGTGAAGAAAGTGATCGCAGTTGGATCTGGAAAGGGTGGTGTAGGTAAGTCTACTGTGACTGCCAACCTTGCCGCCACACTCGCACGTAACGGAAAGAAGGTGGGAATCCTTGATGCCGATATCTACGGGCCTTCTCTCGGAAAGATGTTTGGAATTAATGGTCGTGTGGCATTAAAGTCCGAAGAAGATAAAATTTATCCGATCGAAAAACATGGAATCAAACTGATCTCTTTTTCTTTTTTGGTATCAGAAGACCAACCCGTAGTTTGGCGAGGACCCATGCTTGGAAAGGCCATTGAACAGTTCTTATACGATGTTGTTTGGGGAGAGTTAGACTATCTTTTCATTGACTTACCTCCTGGCACGGGAGATGTCCAACTTTCGTTAGCCCAGCTCATTGACTTGGATGGGGCTGTGATTGTGACAACTCCGCAAGAAGTGGCAGTCCTTGATGCGGGTAGGGCCGCGGCCATGTTCAAACAAGTAAAAGTACCTATTCTTGGGATTGTTGAAAATATGTCTGGGTTTGCCTGCCCCAAATGTGGTCATGTAACAGATGTTTTCTCCAAAGGGGGAGGGGAAAAACTCTCCAAACAGGTGGGGGTTCCGGAACTGGGATCGGTTCCACTCACTTTGGATATGATGAGTTCGGGGGAGACAGGAAAACCTGCTTTACTTGACCTGGGTGAGTCTCCTCTAAAAGAAGCCTATTTTCGCATTGCAAAAAATTTAGAAGACCAAATCAGTCAGTGGGAAGATTAAAAATCACTTGTTTCTTATGAGCTTTTTCTTAGTCTAAAGGATACACTATGAATTTTGAACGCGGTTCCAAACCCAATCCTACCGGTAACTTAATCGCTTACTGCCACGTATTCGGCGAAAACCCGATTGCGCCCGGTGGCAAAATCATAGCCTCCAATGTGGTGGTTAGTTTCTTAAAAATTGGGGATAACTACCCAGTAGTCACCTTTCCTCCAGTGGCTCTTCCATCCAAAGAAGAGCTAATGAAGATCCTTTCTGACAATATCCATCTCTATGATGTAGTACAACTACCAGACTTTCAAATGCCAGAGAACAAAGACTCGGCAAACCAGTACATCCAAGAAAGGATGGAGCAGTTCAACTCGATGGTAATGCGTTATGTGGAATTTTGTAAGGTCAAAGAAAAGAAAACTCAAACCACAAGCCTAACAGAACATTTAGAACAAGTGAGCGAACCATTAGAAACATTGGCGAGTCTTTCCTTGGAATTTCGAAATACTTCTGGAATTGCTCGGGAAGCCACAAGACTCAAAATGGAACGAATTGTGGACTACTTCCACAACAATCATCCTACACTAGACATTGATAATTTTAAAAAAGCCCTCTCTGTTCCAGGAAAGATGGGAGATGAACTCATCGGATTGTACATCCAAAAGTTCAATGCCATTCAAATCGAAAATTATGAAACAGCTTCTGATCTAAGAAAACGTATTTTAGAAATCGAAGCATCCACTCATTAAGTTTAGGAAAAAAATTTCTTGACCAATTCTATCTAAAGTCTATCTTCAAATGCCCTTAACCTTTCCTGTTTCTGTTGAAAAGAATCATTCGCTACAGAGACGGATGGAAGTACTAGGAATTTCTGAAGTAGATCTTACCGAACGATTCGTGAAGTCCGGCGGAAAAGGCGGACAAAATGTAAATAAGGTTTCTACGGCAGTGCATTTGGTTCATAAACCTTCGGGGAAACAAATCAAATGTTCTGTGTATCGGACACAAGGACTCAATCGTTATAAGGCGAGAGACTTGTTGTGTTTAGAATTAGAAAGGGAATTAAACCCAGCAAATACTGATGCCACTTTAAAGAAACTGCGAAAGAAGAAACAGGACAAACATCGTAAATCTTTGAAGAAGAGATTGGAGAAAGAAAAACCGGAATGGAACGAGCCTATGTAAAACATATCTTCATCGTCCTCTTACCTCTGTTTTGTTTTGCCTCTTGTTTTGATTCCCTGCTTCCGTACAAATCCGTGAAATGGTCCAAGGGTTGGGAATACCGATTCCTCACAGAAGAGGAGTTGGCTTATTTCCAACCTGCCATCGAAGACCTGTCTTTAGAATACCAACCTTATTCTATTCCTTATGTGAGTTTAGAAAAACCAATGCACAAATATTTGTCGGCAAGGATTCGGTTTCGTGATTCCTTAGGGTATCGAAAACCATCCCTGCTTTTTCGCGGGCTTGTTACTTTTTTTGATGTTTATTGCGGAGAAACCAAATTACAATCGGAGTTCTTTCTTTCCACGAATTCTGATCTTTCCACTCTACGAGTAGTTACATATAATCGGAATTTTATTCCGATTATGCAATTGCCCGATGAATGTTTGGGAAGTTATATTTACATTGTATTTTTTTCAGAGGGGATCCTTCCCCTTGGTTTTTCCGAACCACCTCTTTATGGTGATCCAACGGACCATCATAAGGCCATTGCGAATAGAAGCCAATCTTTCGCTTCCCTGGGATTTTTCTTTTTGATATTGGGACTTTTTTCCTTTTATCTTTTTGAAAGAAGAAAGAAAAAACCACTCCTTGCTTTTACCTGGTTTTCTTCCATTTCAGGAATTCACTTCTTGTCTCAATCAGGTTTTTTTGGACTTTTTTATTATGATACCATCCTTCCTAGTTTTATTATTTTTATTTTTACTTTGTTTTTAATTCCCATTAGTTGTTTGTATTTTTTTGATCAGTTGGTTGGGTCTGGTCGTTGGAATGTCATTCGTATGATGTGGCAGTTCCATGTTTTGTTTTCCATTATCATTTTGACCCTTGCATTTTCAGAAACCATTTCGATGTCTGTTGCTATTTTAACATTCATTTGGTTGTGTTTGCCAACACTTGTCATCCAAATCATTGTTGCTTGGGGTCAGATGGTCGCAAAAAAACCAAAGGCTATTTTACTTGTGATTGGTGCCTCCGCACTTTTTATTCTGAACGCACATGATATTCTTTCCTCTCTGGGAATTTTGGACTCGGTTCCTAGATCCTCTCATTGGGGATTTTTTATCTTTGTAGTTTGTCTCACTCTTTATGGTGAAAATCTTTTTCGTATTTCCGAAGTGAAGTATGGGACTTTACAAAAAGAAATTGTCACTGCCGCAAGAATTCAAAATGCCATCCTTCCCCCGTCTCCGCCTCGATGGGAACAAATGAATATCAGTGTCTATTATCAACCCTCCCATGAAGTGGGGGGAGATTTTTACGACTTTCAGGCATTAGGTGGAAAAAAATTTGGAATCCTTATCGCCGACGTAGTGGGCCATGGCCTGGGAGCCTCTATCATCGCCTCTCTTTCCAAGTTTGCTTTTTTTCAACACTACAAACATTGGTCGAACCCATCATTTTTACTTTCTGCCATGAATGAAGATTTGGTAAAAAAATCATTTGGTCGGTTCACGACAGCCACTTACTTTCATATCGATTTGGAATCGTCGAAATTTATGGTATCGAGTGCGGGCCATCCGTCTTTTTTCCATTGGAAAGCAGTCTCTAAGGAACTAGTAGAAATTAAACCGAAAGGAAAACCTTTGGGCATTCTTTCGGGACTCACTTATGCAGAAGAGGAATACGCTTTTCAACCAGGAGATCATTTTCTATTTTATACCGATGGACTGACAGAAGAGGCAAATGCAGATCGTTTGGAATACGGCGAAAAACGTTTGGCCAAATCTTTTTTAGAAATGATCGCCAAACAATCGATAGATCCTATGACAAACATTCTTGAGGACTTTCATTACTTCACCGGACTCTCCGGCTCGCCACATGATGATGTCACCATTATTCATCTGCAAGTGAAGACATAAAAAAAGCCTTGGATGTGACTCCAAGGCTTTGGTGTGCGATAAGAGAGATAAACAATCTTATCGCTAAGAGACAAACGTGCGAATGATTTACATCATGCCGCCCATTCCTCCCATACCACCCATTCCTCCCATACCGGCCATTCCAGCACCTGAGTCTTTCGATTCTGGTTTGTCAGTAATGGTTACTTCGGTAGTGAGGATCATTGCTCCAATGGAAGCTGCGTTTTGAAGAGCAGAACGAACCACTTTTGCTGGGTCAACAACACCTGCTTTGATTAGGTCTTCCCAAACCATAGTTAGTGCATTGAATCCTTCGTTTCCTTTTTTGGCACGAGCTTGTTCTACAATCACAGATCCTTCAAGACCTGCATTCGCAGTGATCATACGTATTGGCTCTTCTAATGCACGTAAGATGATGTTCACACCAGTTTGTTCGTCACCAACTAGTTTGAGTGCTCTCACTGCATCTTGTGCACGAAGTAGTGTAAGTCCACCACCAGGTACGATTCCTTCTTCTACTGCAGCGCGAGTTGCCGAAAGTGCATCTTCTACACGAGCTTTTTTCTCTTTCATTTCTACTTCAGTAGCAGCACCCACGTGAATGACAGCAACACCACCAGCAAGTTTTGCAAGGCGTTCTTGGAGTTTTTCACGATCGTAATCAGATGTAGTATCTTCGATTTGTTTTTTGATTTGGTTTACGCGGCCTTGGATGTCTTTAGAAGCACCAGCACCTTCGATGATAGTTGTGTTTTCTTTGTCCACTACCACTTTTTTCGCGCGACCGAGCATCTTCACTTCTGCGTTTTCCAATTTCATTCCGAGGTCTTCAGAAATCACTTGGCCAGCAGTGAGAACAGCGATGTCTTCTAACATTGCTTTTCTTCTATCACCAAATCCAGGAGCTTTCACAGCCACACACTGAATGGTTTTACGAAGAGTGTTGACCACGATAGTTGCAAGAGCTTCGCCTTCCACTTCTTCTGCGATGATGACCAATGGTCGTCCCGCTTGTGCAATTTTTTCTAGCACAGGAAGAAGGTCTTTCATAGATGCAATTTTTTTGTCGTAAATTAAGATGAATGGATCGTTAAAAGTTGCGACCATTGCTTCTGGATCAGTCACCATGTAAGGTGAGATGTATCCACGATCAAATTGCATACCTTCTACGATATCAAGTGTTGTTTCGATTGATTTTGCTTCATCAACAGTGATCACACCTTCTTTACCAACTTTGTCAAAAGCTTGAGCAATTAGGTTACCGATTTCTGGATCATTGTTTGCAGAGATCGTCGCAACGTTTGCGTATTCTGCTTTGCTATTGATTTTAATTGCGTGTTTTTTGATTTCTTCCACAGCTACTACAACTGCTTTGTCAATTCCGTGTTTGAGTGCCATTGGGTTTGCACCCGCAGTTACGTTTTTCAAACCTTCATTGATGATGGCTTGTGCAAGGATGGTTGCCGTAGTGGTTCCGTCTCCAGCGATGTCGTTAGTTCTTGTAGAAACTTCCTTCACCATTTGAGCGCCCATGTTTTCGATTGCATCTTCTAATTCGATTTCTTTGGCAACAGTCACACCGTCTTTAGTGATCGTAGGGGCTCCAAATTTTTTATCGATAACTACGTTACGACCTTTTGGTCCAAGAGTTACCTTTACAGCGTTAGCAAGTTTATTGACTCCGCTAAGAAGTTTTCTACGTGCTGTTTCATCAAATTCAATTGTTTTAGCCATAATTGATTATTTCCTTTTATAATTAGTTTGTCACAACACCGAGGATGTCGCTTTCACGGATGATCAGTAAATCACGTCCGCCTTGTTTGATTTCAGTTCCGGAATATTTTCCGTAAAGAACTGTATCTCCTACCTTTACTTCTAAAGGAATGAGTTTTCCGTCTTCGTAACGTCCTTGTCCGACAGCGATGATTTTCCCTTCTTGTGGTTTTTCTTTTGCCGTGTCTGGTACGATGATGGATCCGATTTTTTCTTCCGACTCATTCTTTGGCTCTACGACCACTCGGTCGCCTAAAGGTTTGATTGATGCCATGAGTAACTCCTTGTATGCAATCTGCTAATCATTTCAGGTTTAGCACCATTTCGAAAAGAGTGCTAAACCTGATTCCCATGAAAGAATTCGGCTATGGATTTGTCAAGCACTTTCAAGCAAAGAGTGCTAAAAGAGGGTTAGAACCCGAAAAGCCCTGTTTTCTTCCGTTTCGAACCCCGTTTTGGCGTCACCCCAAGCATTCCTAGAAGTCCTCGGGTGACCTCTTTGGCTACAGTGCGGCCGACTTCCCGTGCTAGCGGATTTTTAGAGAGCGTTTCCACAAAACTGGGGTCTTCCTTTTCCTTGGCCCGTTTGGATTTGGTTCTTTTTTCGCCACTCTCTTCTTCGGCGGCTTCGGTTTCGTCAGCTATGGTTTCCATTTTTTTAGAAAGCATTTCGTGGGCGCTTTCTCGGTCGAGAGTGGTCTGGTATTTTTTCACCAAATCTGATTTTTTAATTTTTGCGTCCAGTTCGTCCGGGTTTAAAATTCCCATCCGCGAAGCTGGTGGGGCAAGCAAAGTGCGAACGAGAGGAGTGGGGCTTCCTTTGGGGCTGAGAGCTGTAATGAAGGCCTCGCCAATTCCCAGTTCGGTGATCACTTCTTTGGTATCATAAAATTCTGTTTCGGGATAATTTTCAGAAGCCGTTTTGATCGCCTTGCGGTCGTTCGCTGTAAAGGCGCGAAGTGCATGTTGGACTTTGAGACCCAGTTGGCCCAAAATTTCTTTGGGTAGGTCTGTGGGAGATTGTGTACAAAAAATAATTCCCACACCTTTGGAACGGATGAGACGCACCATGGTTTCCAATTGTTTGAGTAGATCACTCGAAGCTTCATCAAAAACCAAATGCGCTTCATCAATGAATAAAACAAGTTTCGGTTTTTCTAAATCGCCTTCTTCGGGAAAACTTGCATAAATTTCCGTGAGAAGAGACAACATAAAGGTAGAGAAGAGGCGAGGTTTGGTTTGGATATCGGTCAGACGAATGACAGAGATTTTTGCTTTTTTGGATTCTGTTTGTAAAAGATCATTCACATCAAAGGAAGGTTCTCCAAAAAAATCTTCTCCTCCTTGGCCTTCCAGTTCGATGAGTTTTCGTAAAATAATGGAGATACTTTGCGAAGAAACCGTCCCGTATTCTTTTTCCAATTCTTCTTTACCGGCATCATTGATGTATTGGAGGGCTTTTTTAAAATCTTTTGTATCTAAAATCGGAAGGCCCAAATCATCACAGTATTTAAAAACAAGAGACACGACACTGCCTTGTGTATCATTCAATTCCAAAATGCGTGAGATAAGCACTGGCCCAAATTCGGCAATGGTCGCACGAAGGCGCACTCCTGGTTCTTGAGATAGGGACAAAAATTCCACGGGATAAGAGGAGGGTTTCCAATCGATTCCGAGAGCCTTGGTTCGTTCTTTGATTTTATCATTTTCTTCCCCAGGTTCAGCTAGGCCCGAAAGGTCTCCCTTAATGTCCATAAGGACCACAGGAACTCCTGCCTCGGATAAAGACTCTGTTAGGAGTTGGAGGGTTTTGGTTTTACCGGTTCCCGTGGCACCGGCGATGAGGCCATGTCGGTTTAGAGTAGAGAGGGGAATGGAAACTGTGGCTTCCTTATGTGTTTCTCCATCGAAGATTCCAGAACCTAGATACAAAGATCCTTTGGTTGGGTATCCCTCGTTGATTTTCGAAACAAATGCGTCTGATTTTTTGGCCATTGGCGTCCCCTTAGATCCTCTACTTCTTTCGATTTAGAATCGCAGTCAATGTTTTCTATTGCAATCAAAACAATCGTTATATGCCTGAATGGCCAAAATCCAAAGAATAAATTTCTCGTACTCCTACTAATATGGTTTGAGTTTTTCGAAATTCTTTTTAAGGTTAGGATGTGGCACGTATCCAAATTTTATCCCTTTCTAAACTCGTATTTTTTTCTCTATTTGTCTCGGTTTTCATCCAATGCAATCGCTCCATCCCAAGTTTAGCCCCAGCAAAAACCATCCAAGGCGGTGTCCTTGACCTCAGTGTCGAAGACCCAAAAACGTTGGATCCCTTTCCTCTTGCGGGGGAGTGGGACGCTTTTCCAGGAGAACTTCCCGAAACAGAAGAGGAGTTTAAAGCCTTAGAAAAAAAGGAACCCCTCCGGCTTGCCGTCCCTGCATATTGGGTGAACCAAAATCTTCCTGCTCATGGATTTGTTACTTACCGTTTGAAACTAAAGGTAAACGAACCTATGAACCTAATGTTCTACCTACGGGAAACCTCATCGGCCTATAGAGCGTATTACCACAACGCGGAAAGGGGACTTGTCCTTCTCGGTTCTGCCGGGAAAGTTTCCAAAACCAAAGATGGTTCTATCGGGTATTATTTAGAAACGGCTCGCTCCTTTCGTGCCACACCCTCAACTGTTCTATATCTACAAATCTCAAATTACCTCTATTCACGTGGTGGCCCCTATTATTCCCCAGTTTTAGGAGAAGTGGGCAAAACTGTTTTGTACTTACGATTTAAAGAACGTAAAAAAGCATTTTTCTTCGCTAGTTTTTTTGTCCTTGCGATCTCTCATCTATTTCTATATATCCATCGCAGAAAAGACAAATCCCCTCTCTGGTTTTCTTTGCTTTGTATCTCTTGGCTCATCCGTATTTTACTTTTTGACCGTGTTTCGAGAGATTGGTTTCAGGCTTCCGATTGGCTTGAGATGTTGCAAATTCGAGTGGAGTACATTGCTTTTTGTGGAATTCAATGTTTTAGTCTCTTGTTTTTCTTCCAAAACCAAAAGAACTTCCTTCCTCAAAAGTACAAACGTTATCTTTTGTTACCCATCCTTTTAGAATTTTTAATCATCGCTACAACACCGTATGCTGTGTACACTAAACTTCTCATTTTTAGTCAGGTTTATATGGCGATCATTTTGGTAGTTGCTATGGTTGCCGCCTTTCGCTCCACTTTTCAAAGAGAAACCAGATACATTGGAAGTATTATTTTATTTGGAACCATCATCATGCTCTCTGCGACTATTTATGATTCCATAGTTTTTTTTAAACGTTGGGATTTGCCAATGCTTACAGAGCTCGGATTTGCTATCTTTTGTATGTGTCTTGCCATTGTAATTTCCAAACAAAATGCACATACTTGGGAAACTGCCGAATACCTAACACTCAACTTAAGAAAAGAAGTGGAATGGAAAACGATAGAACTGCGAAAAGAGAAAGAAAAAGCCGAAAAAACAGGAGAACTCAAGGATAAATTTATCTCTATTGTGTCGCATGACATTCGTTCTCCACTCTTTGGAATTTCTTCTGTATTTAATTTACTTACAGAATCACCCCCGTCACTCTCTCCAGAAAGGGCGAAACAGGTATTAGGTGAGGCGTCTACTGGACTCAAAAACATTCTCAGTATGGTAGAGGAACTCATCAAATATTCCCGATTCCAAAACGCTTCCGTATTTCCCGATTACCAACTTTTTGATTTTCGCCAAATCACAGACCAACTCATCGAACGTGTCCAAGATATGGCCAAACCCAAAAACATATCCGTCCTCACACATATAGAAGAATCCTCCATTGGAATTGGCGATCCCAACTTAATTGAACATTTGATTTGGAACTTACTCACAAATGCGGTGAAGTTTACTAAAGAATCGGGAACGGTTGAAATTTCCCTTACGGAGTCCAATAAACATTGGAGTTTGAAAGTAATCGATACGGGAATCGGTATGCCGCCATACTGGTCAGAACATATTTTAGAAGAGGGTTTTCTTTTTGTTAGGAAGGGAACAGCCGATGAAATGGGGGCAGGAGTCGGTCTTGCCTTTTGCAAAGAAGTGGCAGAACGTCATGGTGCAGAACTCATCGTTAAGTCAGAAGAAGACCAAGGAACCTCTGTTGAGTTATTACTTCCGAATTATGAAAAGATTGTTCTAATCCTTGATGACAATCCAGGATACAGAAAACAAATCCGCAAAGTTTTAAAAGACCTGCCTTGTATCCTTTGGGAAGAAGAGTATCCAGATCATGCTCTGCTTTCCGTGGGCCGTTTGAAACCTGATCTGATTATAGTGGATTTTTCCATGCCAGAAAGAACGGGTATCGATTTCTTACGAGACCTGTATTCCAATTCTGAGATGGAAGAGATTCGTTCTCTCTTAGTATCGAGTTCACACACCGATCCGAACACTGGTTATAAATTAGAAGCTACTGTGATCGAAATAGGCGGAGATGCTTTCCTTACAAAAACATCCCCGGATGAAAAGTTGGTAGAACTAGTGAAACGATTGTTAGATCTAGAAACCTAAATCAACATTTGTTCTTTGGCGCGGCCTATGAGTTCGGCAACTGTTTTTGCATTGAATCGGTCTTTGAGCCGTCCGACATGGTATTCCACAGTTCTTTTGGATAGGCCAATTTCTGTTCCAATTTCTTGGTAAGTTTTTCCGTGGCCAAGAAGCGTTAAAATTTGTTTTTCCTTTTTGTTGGCAACTTTCCCGTCTTGAGGTTTTCTATTGAAACTAAGTTTTAAGTTTTTGGAATAAACTGTTTTTCCTGCTGCAATTTCATTTAGATTCTTGGTAAGGCTACTCAGATCGTCGCTTTTTAGAAGATATCCATCCACACCGGCTTCAATGGCAGAATGAACAATGGGTTGCTCATCGAGCATGGTTAGCGTGACTACTTTTAGGTTTGGATGTTCTTTTTTCCAATCCTTTACCATGTTCAGAACGTTTTCCCCCGGAATCCGTAAGTCGAGGAGGACAAAGTCGGGTCTCGTTTCATTTATGAGAGGGGCAATTTGAGAGGCATGTTCGGCTTCTCCCACAACTTCGAAATCAGGTGAGGAGTTCACGACATGTTTTACGCCAACTCGAGTCACTGCGTGGTCTTCAACCAATAATACCTTCTTTTTAGGTGTCATATACTTCCCTTTTTTTGGAATCAGGAACCTTTTGTTCCTAGCGTTTCTCCCTAGTAGACGAAGGGAATTGCAAATATTAGTACTATTCCGTCCTATTTGTCCATAAAAAATCGTGGGTCTATCTACTTAATTTTCTCTTGCAAATTCGCGAATTTCCCCCATTTTCAGAGAAATCCTAGGAGAATTATGAATAGTAAAGTAGAGAGTCTCAAAAAAATATATCTCTTCCAAAAGTTAAACCAAGACGAACTGTTACACATTGCTGAAAAGATCAGGGAAGTTCACTTACCTCCTAGAAATGTTTTGTACGATATGGGAGAGGAAGCAGCATCCATGTACATCGTGAAGTATGGAACCTTACAGATTTCCACTTCCACAAGCCATGGGGACGATGTGAACCTCATCACTCTCGGAGAAGGGGACCATTTTGGGGAATTGCCTTTTTTTGATGATGAAAAACGCTCTGCGAAAGTGGAAGCCAAAGAAAATTCTGAATTATATGAACTTCGCTATGCTGATTTGCATGATATGTTTTCCAAAAACAAAGAAATGGAGCTCAAATTCTACAAAGAAGTGACCCATTATTATATCCGTAGGCTTCGAAAGCTCACCCACGATTTGGCTTACGCACGGGAACTTAGGAAACGATTCGCCTAGCGCCTTGTTTTTGTCTTTAAAAGACAAAATGGATTCAAATCGAGATTTTTTATCGACTACTATCGAAAAAACCTTTTCCATTCCTCAGTTTCTTCCTAATACAGCTAAGGAATGGGTTTCGGATTCCGATACTATTTACGTAGGCAGGGAGAAGGAATGCATGGTGGACCCCGAAATCCTAACCGAGAAGATCGTAACACAAAATAAGACTTTCTTGGTGGATTTGAAGAAGAACCAGGCGGGATTCTACCTGAAAGTATCGGAGTGGTCGAATAGCAAAAAGTCCTCGATCTTTCTACCGGCAGAAGGAATCGATCGAATGATCGAAATCTTGAATCAATTTAAAAGCCGGATATCCGATAATGAGAATACGAAAGACCCGGAGTTAGGAGCCTTTTAGGAGTGAGTTTCATGGGGAAATTAGGAATGACCAAACTGTTGTTAGGCCTCTTCCTTTCAATAGGAATGTTGTACGCACAGGCAGATACTGGCGGACAAAATACAGCTAACACTGCAAATGATGAGGACAGCCCTCTTAGAAAAATCGTTTTAGATGATTTTGAAGAGGCTGAGGACTGGAGAGTAAAAGCTACCACTCCACTCGGAGAAACAAGAACTTTGAAACTCGTTCAACGCGGGCTCATCAAAGATGTATTCGATGAAAAAACCGTTCCAGAAGATGGCGGGGACAAAGTCGAAAAGAACCATATTTTAGGTGTCAAAACACATTTTGCTGCTAAAGGATTGGATCGTGTTGAATTGTACCCACCACATGAGTACATCATCAAAGGGAAAGTAAGACAAATCTCTGTTTGGGTTCTTGGTAGAAAGTACAGACATACTTTATTTGCAAAATTTAGAGATTATAAAGACGTAACACATAATATCCGTTTGGGTCGCTTGGATTTCTTCGGATGGAGAAAACTTACGGCTACAATTCCAGGATTTATTCCACAAAGTACAAGATTTGCACTTTTAGATAAAAACCTGCATTTTGTTTCACTTTTTGTGACATCTGATGTTCATGAAGTGGCTGGGGACTTTTACTTCTATGTTGATGATCTTCAAGTGAGAACCGACAGATCTGAAGCAAAATACCCTGGATCTGAAATTAAGGACAATTGGTAAGCGGGAGAAAGGAACAATGGAAAACAAAAAAACAAAAATCCTAACTTTAGTGGCCCTAACGTCTCTCGCTCTCGTTGGTTTTGCCCAAGCGCAATACAAAGTATCCAATGGAGTGGCAACACCTATTGGAAACGATATTGGAGCTTTGGAACTTAAAGCCATCACTATCGAATCTTGGGACACACCAACGTCTACGGCTTCCTATGGTTGGGAAGTATTTACTGACAAAGACGGTGTGAACAAAGACGGCACGGGCGATATGAAATACGATGAGAACAATAAATACTCACCTGTTCTCAACGATCCGGCAAAATCTCCTCTTGTGATGAGAGAAGTAAAACTAATTCCAGGAAAACCTGGCGATGTAAAGAACGTAGATGCTGGAAATGCAAAAGTATTGGCAGTTAAATTCCAATTCACTTTCCCAGGTAACAACGTAGTTACAGTTCGTCCTCCTCGTGCTCCTGAATATGAAGTGACTCGAGCAAGGCCATACATCGATGCCGACAACAAAAAGAAAATCGAAAAAGTTTACGGAATCGAAGCTCCTGGAAATGTAAAAGCCATTTCAGTTTGGGTTCTCGGCCGTGGTAATGAGTACGATTTAGAAGGTTGGATCGAAGACTATAATGGCAATAGCCATATTTTCCCTTTCGGATCCTTGGACTTTGTTGGTTGGAGACCTCTCCACATCATCATCCCTCCAGGAATTCCTCAAGAGGCAAATGCCTTCCCTGCGACTAGAAATTTGATCTTCAAACAGTTTAAGATTCGTTCTAGACCAAACTCTGGTCCTGAACCCGTTTACCTTTTCTTTGATGAACTCCGAGTCCTTGCGGACACTTTCGAAGTTCACTTTGATGGGGCAAACCTTGACTTTGATGAAGAAGATTGCAAAAGCAAAGTTAAAATGGAGCAAATGCTTCAGAAGTCCGGTGCGATTTCTACAGGTGCGAAAATTCGTGATTGTAGTGGAAGTAACGGTTCTTCCCAAAACAAGTAGTTTCCTTACTCACTCCAAGGGGATTGCCTTTGGGACCCAAAGAACCCAGCCAATCGGCTGGGTTTTTTGGCTTTACAGAATCGAACGGACCTAAAAAATGAATTCTAGGACTGTTCTTTTCGCGGATTCATCGCTAAATTTACCGTAACAACTTTATAGGAACTATGAACACCCTTTATTGGAAATACGAAGAGGGAGATTCTTTTCATGCCTGATACTATTACCGAAGACAAATCAAACAAAATCGCCGACAACGACAAACTAACACCTCTCTTTAATGAGGAAATTTATGTACGTGCTGATGCTGGAACGGTTCCCGTTTCCAAATTCAAAATCTTTGACGATGTCATTGATGCATATAAGGCAGAAAATCGTTTAGCGGAAGCTAAACAAAAAATTGAAGACCATTTCAAAGAACATCCTGAGTCTATCTCCGCCAAATATATGTTAATGATTATTTCTTTCATGGAAGATTCCATGGGAGACGCAAATTTGGTGAAGAGCATTTTGGATTCTTTCAAAGCTCACGCTAAATGGACTATCATTGAATACATTACTGATTCTATTTTACGATTTGGTGACCATCGACTTGCTCTCCGCGTGAAGGCAGAGGCACTTGACAAACTCAAGAAAAACAAAGAACTCAAAGTGGTTCTTGAAAAACTTGCCAAACAAGATCGTAAAAACCCAGAGATTGCAAAGAAGTATGGCTTTTCCATTATGGAAGAGGACAAACCAAAAGCAATCTCCTATCTCAAACTCGCAGTTGAGATGTATGCAAAGAACAAAGAATACGTTCCGATGGAAGAAATTTGGCCTACCATC
This sequence comes from Leptospira wolbachii serovar Codice str. CDC, assembly GCF_000332515.2. NCBI lineage: Bacteria > Pseudomonadati > Spirochaetota > Leptospiria > Leptospirales > Leptospiraceae > Leptospira > Leptospira wolbachii. The sequence goes on along the minus strand of NZ_AOGZ02000013.1, from coordinate 81,508 downwards.
GTTCAAAACAACTATGAAGACGTTTCTTTCTTCGACAAAATTGAACGTATCCTACTTGGCCAAAGAGAAAAAACTCGCCTTGTTGGACTTCTTTATCCAATCGTCGAACCTTTTAAGGCGATGGAAGATTGGGATCATGTTATCTACTTCTTAAAAAAGATTTTAGAACATGAAGCTGCATCACAAAAAGCAAGAAACGAACTCATTCGTGCTTACAAACAAAAATACACAGCGCACTCACTACTAGAAGACTTCCTCAAGATGAGTGAACTTGGTAACAACCGTAAACCGGTTAAACTTTGTATCACCAACTTTGAAAGAAATATCGTATTTGATACTGGTAACTATGTAATGCATAGAAACTGGGGTGTAGGTAAAATTACATCCATCTCCCAAACTGGAGATTCTATCTTTGTTGATTTTGAAGAAAAGAAAGACCACAAACTTTCGATCCAAATGGCTATCACTTCTTTAAAACCACTCAAGAAAGATCATATTTGGGTGCAACACTATGAAGACAAAAATGGTATCAACACCATGTTTGCTGAGAACTTACCTGAGTTCTTAAAACAACTTCTGAAATCTTATGACAACCGAATGATCATTGGTGACATGAAGAATGAACTCATCGGAACTTTTTTGAAAGCAGATGAGTGGTCTAAATGGTGGGCGAAGGTAAAATCGGTTCTGAAAAAAGAAGCGAATATCGGAATGAATCCTAAGAAAAAGGATGAAGTAGTGTATCATGAAAAACCGATCACTCACTCCGAAACCTTAACTCAGAAATTCCAAGCAACAACGGACACCAATAAAAAATTAGAAATCGCGATGGAAGCGGTTCGAGATGCAGATGAAGCAGCAGAAGCTGGTGACTTTTTTATCTCTCATTACGGTGAAGAAGAATCTGCAAGAGATTCCATTCGTAAACTTTCGGCTTATTTGTATTTAGAAGAAGCAAGTAAAGCTTGGCCGACAGAAGAGTTTTCTCATAAAATTCGTGAACAAGAATTAACAACGCTCATTCAGTCCCTTTCTAAAGACGAAGCTCTGAAGATCTCTAAAGCATTGGAAAATACGGATATCAAAAAAGGATTCAAGGATCTTATTCGTACCTACCATCCAGAGGCAATCAATATCCTTATTGGTCTTTTATTTGAAGTTCCGGTAAAGGTAAACAGATCTGTTTTCCAAAACTTGGTAGCAGATGAAAAATTTGCAGAACTCAATTTGTTTGTAGAAACAGTTTCTAACAAATCAAAAGAAAACCCAGAAGTTTTCCTTTGGGTGGCGAAATCCATCTTATCTCATACTTGGAAGTTTGATTGGCTCAAAGTCAGTGAAGAAGATTTGGTTCTTCGCGTTTTCCGAATCCTCAAACCCCTTGCGAAGATTGAAGATAAAGGAACCAAACTCAAAAACCAAGCGATGGACATTCTTTTTGGAAAGGACAATAGTCTTCTCCGAGACATTTTAACCAACGCTGACGATGAGTATGTTCGTAAACTTTTTGCCCTTTTCAAAGAAGTTCCTTATGTAACGGATTTAGAAAAAGACCAACTTTATGCACTTATCAATGAACTCAAACCAAACATTGTTTGGGACGAATACGATTCAGAAGAAGATGCTGATGATGATCCTTTAGCGAACCTTCCAAACGATGTGGTTCTTGTGACTCGTCGTGCCTTCAATGCTAAAAAACAAGAGTTTGAACACCTTGTAAACGTAGAGATGGCTGAAAACTCTCGTGATATCGGAGAGGCCCAAGAGAAAGGGGACTTACGAGAAAACGCAGAATACAAAGCAGCGATGGAAAAACAATCTCAGTTACAAGCTGCCATCAAACGATTGGAAGCAGAACTGAAGAGTGCAAGGATTCTCGACCTAAGTGATGTAAAATCAGACAAAGTAGGAATAGGGACCACTGTGCGTTTGAAAAACAAACAAAGTGGCGAAGTGGTTACATACTCGATTCTTGGTGCTTGGGACGCGGATACAGAAAAGAATATCATTTCTTATCAGTCACCACTCGCAAAATCACTTCTCGGAAAACATACTGGAAACGAAGCATTGCTTGTTTTCGGATCCACAGAAACTGTTTACGAAGTATTGGATATTGCTCGTTACTCCATGACAGGGCAAGAGGCCTGAAGTTCTTCTGCCCAACCGCTAGTAGAAATTAAATCCACAAACGGTTCGGAAACATTTCCGGCAAAGTCAAAGGCCTTAGCTTCCAAAAGAAGATAAGGCCTTTCTTTTTGTAGACTCTTCGGAATGAGAACTCGGATCGCACGCCTGTCGGGATCGTATTCATAGGGATATGTTTGTCCATCGATAGAGAGTTCTACGCTGGTTCGAAATCCACTTCCCACATCTCCAATGACATAAAACCTTTCTTCAAAACAATGGTTCCTCACTTCCGGAAGTTCGATGTAGCGAGCAAGGGAGGTCATAGGAAAGATCGTCGGTGGAGTTTCATCAGACAAAACCATAACAAACCCGAGTTTGGTGAGTTTAAAACTAAAACCGTTATATTTTCTTTTTTGGGTGATGGATTGAAATTTCTGAATGGAAGAATCATAAAAATAGAGAGATTCTTTAGTGGTGGGCGTATAACCGATATTCCATTCTCCTAATCCTTCTCCCTTCCAGCTCATTTTTTTGGAATCTATTTGGTAGATTTTTCCTTTGAGGGGTAGACCTGCTGGAATTTTGAAAGGAATATCTTTTTCACTGATTTCGTTAATAAGTAAAGTTCCTTCTCCAGAAACTTCGGCCTTGGATAAATCCAAACTGATTTTTCCTTCTAGAGAGCTGTAATTGTTTCCATTCTTCCGATTCTTAACAAATCGAATATGATCTGTATCATTCTTTTCATGAATCACAACAAAAGATACCGAAGATTTGTTTCCTGTTGCATCCCGAAGTGAAGCTTCTAATTCTAATTTTTCTTTCGGTTGGTAACTTTCCAAATCTAAGGAAAAACCTTCGTCTTTAAAATTTTTGGACTGTTCATATATATGATAGAAGTATACCGGAGGGGATAAGGATGATCTGTTAATGTCGTAGAACTGGTGTTTTTTGGACCCATCTTCATAAGCTAAAAAGTCGAAATTACGACTGAAAATAGTCCTTCCATTCACAGACAAGTCCATTCCATACACGTTGTTTTTGTTCCGAGATCGAATGAAGTCATAACCACTCAAACGAATGCGGACCTTCCCCGTGAGAGTGATAGATTCAAATAAATCCCCCGTGTCCGTAAACAATTCATACTTCCTCTTGGACTTTTCTTTGGCCAAAAGAAGGATGGGTTTTTCTAAATTATCCCCCTCTAAATACATAGAAAGGATCGTAGGGGGAGTGGTATCTTTTTGATGGATTTCTTGAAAGTAAAGAGGATTGATATTTCCTTTTTCCGATCGAAATTCTAAGTGTAAGTGTGATATCCCTGATCCTGATTCTCCTGTTTTTCCAAGCGAGTTTCCTTTTTTGGTCGTAAATAGCCCCGGCGGAAGTTTGAGTTGAAAACCGTTTGGATCTCCCATTAGTAGAATGGCTTGCCTTAATAGTTCTAAATCATACAAACTACCACCAAAGGAATGTAAGTGGGCGTATTTTGATTTCAATTTATATTTTGGACTATAAAGATTTAGAGAAAGCCCATATCCAGTTTTTGAATAACTGATTTCTTCAATGTAACCATCAAACGTTGCTAAGATGCTATGACCATTCAGGCCATAAGATTTGAAATCAGATCCCAAATGTAAATTGTGGTTACGAATTTCGGCAAAGGTTCCAGAAACCGGAGAATAGTAAGGTAGGGGAAAACCCACCTCATTATGGGGAATTTCTGGAATTTTAGTTTGCCCCCATAGAGTTAAGGGGTAAAGGCAAAGTAGGATTGTGAAAGTACGAAGAGGGGATATCTCCATGGGAAAATAAGATTCCTACCGCTTCCTTTGTCATGCCTTTCCTGAAATCCAGAGAATTTCCCTTCATTTCGATTCCCTTGACAAACTAGACTTGGGACCTAGGATGACAGGGAACATTTCTGTATGAAACAAGGCATTGTATCCTTTTTAATTCTCGCCCTTTCTGGCTGTGCCTTTTTATCGAAGGAACCGGGAAGACCTCCCAAAATAGATGGAGTTCCTGTCCCCGATTCCAAACGATTGATCTACATTCAAAATGTTAGAAATAACACATACTCTCCCGGAATGCACACCCGACTTACCCAAATGATTATGGAAGAAATTGACAGACGCGGAAGGTTTATCACAACAAGAGAAAAAACTCTCGCGAAATACCGGTTGTATGCGGAGATTGTTCACTACCAACAAGTCGGAGATCTTATGGATCTTGCGGACAGACAAATCACCTCGGAACTATTCGTAGTCACTCGAGTGGAAATCATTGAGGCGGAGACGGGAAATAAAATCCCTATGGAACGCAGTGAAATTCCTGGACGGGTCCATTTTTCTACGCAGATTGGATTTCGGGAATCAGAATTGGAAGCTCAGAATCGCCTGCTTCGGGTGATGGCACTTCGAATTGCTGAAGAATCAGAAAGAGCATGGTATTATTCTCTTTCTGGAATTTTGAATTAAGTTGAATCATTAGGAGACAAACCTTGCAAAACGATCCTATTTCCAGCGATGACACAAAAAAAGAGATGCTCGCCTTTGAAGAGTATCTTAAAGAAAAAGGACTTAAAATCACCAACCAACGCTTGTTAGTTGCTCAAAAGATTTTTTCTTCACACAATCATTTTACCGCCGAAGGTCTTTTGGATGAATTAAAGGACAATAAGGATCGTATTTCCAAAGCAACCATCTACAGAATCCTAGCGATTATGGTGGAGGCTGGTCTACTCGAAGAACATGACTTTGGGAAAGATTATAAATACTACGAACATATCATTGGCCATGAACACCATGACCATATCATCTGTATGCAATGTGGTCGCATTGTAGAATTTATCGATGAACGAATTGAAGAACTACAAAACAAAGCTGCCTCAGAAAATGGGTTTACCATCACTGGACATAGTTTGAATATATTTGGTAATTGTTTAAATTTTGCGAATTGTGAACATAAAATCAGAAAATAGTGTCTTCTATTTTTAAAGAAAGATCGAAAGACCCTGGTTCTTTTGCAAGGACCGGAACATTACTCCTAAACGGAATCCAAATTGAAACTCCTATCTTTATGCCTGTGGGAACAAGAGGGAGTGTCAAATCTCTGTCTTCTGCAGACATCGATGAATTGGGTTATAACTTAATCCTTGCCAATACTTACCATTTATATCTAAAACCGGGTAAAGAAGTATTAGATCACTTTCATGGTCTAAAAAACTTCATGTCTTACAAACGAGCCTTACTCACTGATTCCGGTGGGTTTCAGGTTTTTAGTCTCGCAAGCCTCTTTAAATTTGAAGAGGATGGAGTTCGGTTCCAATCTCATATTGATGGCAGCCACCATAAATTCACACCAGCTTCTGTCATTGAAATGCAACGTTCCATTGGATCCGATATCATGATGGTCCTCGATGATTGTGCGCCCTACGGAAGTGATCTGGGACGATTGGAGCTGGCACTGGATAGAACACACCGCTGGGCCAAAGAATCATTCGAATATTGGATGGAAAAGCCGAATGGTCAAAATGTATTCCCTATCGTTCAGGGAGGAGTCAATGAATCCCTTCGAAAACGAAGTTTAGATACATTACAAAATATAAATTTTCCAGGGATTGCCATTGGGGGACTCAGTGTCGGGGAGCCGAGGCCAGAATACATTCGTATTTTAGAATGTATGGCACCTTATTTCGACCAGGCGCGCCCTCGTTATCTAATGGGTGTAGGAACCGTTGTGGACATTCTGGAAGGCGTAAAGAATGGTGTAGACATGTTTGACTGTGTGTTGCCGACAAGGAACGCTAGAAATGGCCAAGTGTTCACTTCTTTTGGCAAACTCAACTTAAGGAATGAAATCCATCGATTGGCAGATGGTCCCATTGACCCAGAATGTGGGTGTAAGGTTTGTAAAACATATAGCCTTGGCTACATCCGCCACTTACATAAGGTGAAGGAATTGACTGCTTTCTCACTCTCAACGTATCATAACTTATATTTTATGCAGAGCTTCATGGAAAGGATGCGAAAGTCTATAGAAATAGGCAATTTTAAGGGCTTTTATGACCATTGGAAAAATTTGTTTGGTAGCTGAAATTATTAGGTTGACGTATCTCTTTTTTTTGAATGCAATTGTACCGTCATTTCTACATTGATTGTAGCTTCATTGAGGAGTCTCTAGACACACATGGAAATCACCAGAAGGGAAAAAGATAAAATCGTAGTCCTCGATATTAACGGGGAAATCGACCTTTATAACGCGCCTGAGATCAAGGATGTAATCGCCAAATTGATCGAAGAACAAAAGTATTGCATCGTCATCAATCTCGAGAAGGTTTCCTACATCGACTCTTCCGGAATTGGAGCTTTAATTTCAAGTTTGTCCAACTTGAAGAAATATCAAGGTGGGCTTAAAATCATCAACGTGGCTGGTTCGGTTCGTAAAGTATTTGAACTCACAAAGTTGACTTCATTTTTTGAAATTTTTGACAGCGAAGACGAAGCCGTCACTGCTTTTAAGTAAAAGGGGAAGCGTATTTGCGCTTCTCTCTTACAAAACCCCCCGAAGAAAAATTAAGGAGTTTGTTATGTTAAGAAAGGAAAAGACAGCAGTCTTTCTCTCTGGATTGGTATTGTTCTCTATCGGATTTGTTAATTGTGCACAAGAACTTCCTGTGAAAGAACTTGCACTGGCAAAATCTCAAGTAGAAAGGGCGGAAAGACTTTCTGCCGAAGAATATGCACCGGAAGAATTTTCCGAAGCAAAAAAAAGTTTAATCTCTGCAAATGAATTTGCTTCTGAAGAAAAAGCATCTGATTCCAAAAAGAGCGCAGACTATGCTATTTCTAAAGCTTATGATGCTTTGGAAAAAACTCTACCTAAACTTGCAGCAAAATCTCGTGAAGAAGCTGTGACAGCCATTGATGCTGCAGATGAGGCTTACGCTTCCGAATACACTCCTGAAGAATTTAAAAAAGCGGTTACTGCTCGTGATGCTGGGGAAACAAAGTTAGCACAAGCTGATGCAAGCCTTGCTTCTTATTTACGCGAAGACAAAGACGAAACAGCAAAAGAATTAAAACGCACCGTTGCCTTACAAGAATATGAAGAGGCTCACAACAATTTTGTAGAAGCGGCTAAAATCAGCCAAGATGCAAAAAAAGTTGCTCTGGATCGTTCTGGTTCTGTTCGCCAATCTGCTGATGAAGTAGATGCGGTATTAGAAAAAGCATACACTTATTCTAAAGGGGGAAACCCTGCTATTGATGAAGAGAAAGCTCGTGTGGCATCTGCTCGTGAAGACATTGCTGCCGGACGTTTGAAAACTGCTGACGAAAAGATCAAAGCGGCACGTTTAGCTTCCGCTTCTTTATTACAAGCTTCTGTAAAAGACCATGCAAAAAACCGCAACTTGCAAGCTCGTGAAGTTGTGGAAGATGCTAATGCTCGTTTTGGCGAATTAAATGCAGAAACATTTCTTAAATCTAATGCAAAAGAATCGTATGCAAGCACTCAGGAAAATTTAGGTGCATCGAATGAATCTCTCCAAGCTTCAGGGAATCTATTAGAACAAGAAAAGTTTGATGATTCCATTGCTCAGTCGGAAGAAGCCATTCGTTTGGCTGAAATCTCTATTGACCAAGTGGAAACTCTGAAAGGAAAAACTACTGTTGCGAAAAAAGACCGAACAGCAGTGGATTCACAAGCTGACACTACTAAGACAACAACTACAGAGACAGACGGTGATAAAGCTTCTTCTTCTCAAGTAGAGGAACTTACTGGCGGTTGGAAAAGATACACTGTAGAAAAGTCAAACCCTGCAGATTGCCTCTGGAGAATTGCTGATAGAGAAGATATCTATAACGACGCAAAACTTTGGCCAAGAATTTTTGAAGCCAATCGTAAATCGATTCGTAACAAAAATTTGATCTATCCAAAACAAAAATTGAATATCCCTCCAAAAACAGGGAAAATCGGAAAAGCTCCTAAACAATAAACAATGTTTAGGTGATCTGAAAAAAAAGCTGTCGTTAGGACAGCTTTTTTTTTGTCTAAAGAATAGGATAACATGATAAGAGGATACACAACACCAGTCACGGAAATTTCGGAGAAAGACTTTGAGTCCCTGGTAACCCTTGCCCTAGAGGAAGACCTACCTGCAGGTGATATCACCACTGATACTCTCTTCCGTTCTGATGAATTATGTAAGGCAGAGCTTTTGGCAAAGGAAGAAGGGGTGCTGTGTGGCCTTGCCGTTTTAGAATGTATCATCAGAAAAACGAATGCTAATGTGGTATGGAAACCTATCCTTACCGATGGAGCCACACTTTCAAAGGGTACGGTCATTGGCACATTAGAGGGTTCTCTTGTTTCCGTTTTGAAAATGGAAAGAATCCTTTTGAATTTTATCCAATACCTTTCTGGAATTGCAACAAATGCGAGTAAGGTGGCAAAAGAGTTTCCAAATCTCCTTATTTTAGATACGAGAAAAACACTACCAGGTTATAGAAAACTCGCTAAGTATGCAGTTTACACTGGTGGAGGGGCTAACCACCGATTGAATTTGTCTGAAATGGCAATGTTGAAAGACAATCATGTAGCAAAGGCAGGATCTATCCAATCCGCTGTGCAAATTGTTCGAAATGCTAATCCAGGAAAAAAAATAGAACTAGAAATCGATGCTCTATCGCAGATTGATGAAGCTATGAACGCAAATCCTGATATTATTTTATTAGATAATTTTTCTGATTCTGATACTGAAAAAGCTATTGAACGAATCAAAGGAAATTCTCCTCAGATCCGTATTGAATGTTCTGGTGGGATTACGCCAGAAAAGTTAAAATTTCTCTCTCGGTTCCAAGATATCGGAGTGAGTATGGGTTATTTAACACATACTGTGAAGTTTTTAGATATAAGTTTGGATATCAAATAATGGGATTATACCAAGATATTAAAGACAAACAGGAGTTATTTGATGCTGTCCATAAAAGACTTGGGCCAGAAAAAGCCAGTTTTATAGAGAAAGCTTACAATATTGCGGACAAAATGCACGAAGGACAAAAACGTTTGTCTGGGGAACCTTATATCATACATCCCATGAATGTCGCCTCCGTACTAGACGAACTAGGTTTGGACGAAAGAGCGATTGCCGCTGGCCTTTTGCATGATGTGGTGGAAGATACTAGTTATAGTAAAGAAGATATGGCTCGTGAGTTTGGGGATGATATTGCCGCACTTGTAGAAGGTGTGACTAAAATTTCCGAAATCAAATCTCAATCGAAAGAAACAGAAGCCGCAGAAAATATCCGTAAAATGTTACTCGCAACAATCAAAGATGTACGGGTGATGTTAATCAAATTGGCTGATAAAACACATAACGTCAGAACCTTAAAATTCCAACCGGAAGAAAAACAAAAACGAATTGCCAAAGAAGTTTTGTCGTTGTATGCACCCATTGCGGGTAGACTTGGCGTTTATAAAGTAAAATTTGAGTTGGAAGATTTGGCTTTCCAATCTCTACACCCTGAAGAATACCAAGAGATTAAAAAACGTGTCTCTGCTAAAAAATCAGAACGTGATGAATATATTGAAAAAATAAAAATTATCCTTAAACAAAGGTTAGCTGAAATTAGTATTGATGCTCGTCTTGATGGTCGAGCAAAACATTTTTATTCCATTTACCGAAAGATGGTGACTAAGGAAAAATCTTTTTCAGAGATCTTTGACCTTCGTGCTCTTCGGATCATCACTAATGAAATTAAGGATTGTTATGGGGTTCTTGGAATTGTTCATACACTTTGGACACCAATTCCAGGTAGGTTTAAAGATTATATTGCAACACCCAAAACGAACTTATACCAATCCTTACATACAACTGTTTTTGGCCCTGATGGTCGTCCTATGGAAGTCCAGATTCGAACCAAAGATATGAATGCCATTGCCGAAAATGGTGTGGCTGCCCACTGGGCCTATAAAGAATCCACAAACCTCTCTAAAACTTCAGTTATATTACAGAACGGTGTTGAAAACGCCTTCCGAATGAAATGGTTAGAAATTCTGAAATCTTGGCAAGACCCAAGCCTTGATTCAAAAGAATTTATGGAAGAACTTCAGTATGACCTCCATGAGGATGAAGTTTTCGTTTTTACCCCCAAGGGTGAGATCATCGAGATGCCTAAAGGTGCTACTGTCCTCGATTATGCTTTTCGAATTCATACGGATGTGGGACTTCATGCTCGTGGTGGGAAGGTGAATGGGCGAATGGTTACACTTCGTACGGAACTGAAATCTGGTGATCAAGTAGAGATTATCACGGAAAAAAGTTCCAAACCTTCTCCTATTTGGTTACGAATTGTAAAAACTTCGGGCGCAAGACAGAAGTTACGTGCCTATTTTAGAAAATTACAAGAAGACTCACAAAGGGAAACCATTGGTTCTGTATTGGAAGCATCAACACATGCGATTGATGAAAATACGATTAAAGAAATCAAAAAAGTAAAAATCAAAAAAACTCACAAGGCCCACCCACACCAAGAAGAATCCAAAGAGTTTGGTATTTCTGTTGCTGGTTGGAATGATGTGCCTGTAAGAGTGGCTTCTTGTTGTAAACCGATTCCTGGGGATGAAATCATAGGGTTTATTACCCGCGGCAGGGGAGTGAGTGTCCATAAGAAGGATTGTACTACTGCAACCAAACAACTCGAGTGGATGAAGACCATTCCCGTTCGTTGGGAGGGACCCGGGGAACCGATCCCGATTCAAATCGAAGTGCGAGCCAAAGATGTGCAAGGAATCTATTTGTCGATGGTGGAATCCATCTCTAGCACAGAAACAAATATTTTGGAAGCAGGGGCGTCCTCCCATCCCAATGGAACTCTTACCGCCAAATTTATGTTAGAAGTTGATCATTTGGACCAGTTGAAGGAAATTTTGGAAAACTTACGGATGATTCAGGGCGTGGTTTTTGCAGAAAGAGTTAAAAAATAAACCATTGCACTTGGTTTGGTGCTAGTTTGAAATAAATTCCTTGTTCCGACTTTGTTTGCGGATAAGTGTTCCCTGTCACAATATCTGTTAAACTTGGTTGGAATTGGATTCCTTCTTGGAAGGGAATCCAACCTGATACCTCACTAGTTTGTTCATTCCAAAGAAAAAGCTCTGTAATGTTTTCAGTTTCGATGGATTTTACAAAAACAGAACGACCATTGTATTCTTTGTAATCTGGCCAGAAAACCATACTATTCTCTTGTCGTTTGGCAGTTACGGCAAACGCTCGCTCGTAAAACTCGATGGAATTGAGATTTGGTTTTTCCTCATCGGTATGAATCATTTGGACAGGAATTTTTTTGGTGAATCCCATCTCTTGTCCCGCATGGAATAATAAAATACAATCCGTTGCACAAAGTAAGCTGAAATAAATGTGGGAGTTGTCACCAAATTGGTGTTTGGCTCTCTCTTCGTCATGGTTTTCCAAAAATCGAATATTTCTTAATCCAGAATTTTGTCTTAAGTTTTGAGAAATAAAATTGAAGTTTTGATTTTTGAAGGCATCATACATAGACTTATCATAACTAGCATTAAATCCTAAACTTAGGAGACGATCCTCCATCCCCCAATAGGCTTCTGCATAGAATTTAAAATGGGGATATTCTTCTCGAACGGCTTGGATCACGCAGGCCCAGTCATAAAAAGATTTTTTCCCGTGAGTTTTTTCAAAAACATCGGGAAGAAGTAACATTGCCATATCGCAGCGAACACCGTCACACTGTTTGGCGATGCTTTTTAATATCTCTATATGTTTTTTTTCTACATTTGGATTAGAAAAATCCCATTGGATGGTATCGGTCCAACCATCAAAATAAGGATCCCTTCCGTGAACGTAAACATTTCCGTTTGGGTGCAAAAATGAATTCCTAGAGGATACAGATTCGTTAGCAATTAAAAACAAATTAGGGTTAGTATCAACAAGAGGAGAGTCAATGGCAATATGGTTTGGCACAAAATCGAGGATGAGTTTTTTTCCTAATCGTTTTATGTTTGTGTATAGGTTGGTTAAGTCCTTCTCTTTCGAGACAAGTGGGTCCGGTAGATATTCGAAAATCGAATATGGAGAACCGTAGATATCTTCTAACTCTAGGTTTTCTTTTACGGAGTGGTAGTTGGGTTGGAGCTCCGGCATGTTTCGTGCAATGGACCTAGATTTGGGGCTATTTTTCCAGACTCCCATGAACCATATTTCATCTGCCCAAAGAAAGGATGGGGATTTTTTTAGGTCAAGGATCAGAGATTCCAATGGTTCCTTCATTTTTGCACAAAAAAGCCTTGAGCCTATCTCGTACAAATGGATTTGATGGAAGGGATGTTTCATAACAAAGTTCAATTACTCAAGTATAGTTCCTCCTGGCGCAAGATAGTTTTGGTTGGTTTGACAGGACTTTTGTCAATGGCTCTTGCCTTAAATTGTTCTGAAGAAGATACAAAAGAATCATTGTCTAAGGTCAACGACGTTCCTTGGCAGGGAGATATGGCTTCTATTCCGAATGCTCTTCGAGTGAAAAATCCCGTGGCGGACCCAAAAGCGAAAAAGGGGGGTAAGATTCGAGTTTATTCTCATCAGTTCCCAAAATCTTTAAATTATTATTTGGATCAGTTTACAACTACGGCCCGTATCTTTACTAGTTTGTATGAACCTCTCACTGGTTACCATCCCCTCACCTTAGAAACCATTCCCCATTTAGCAAGGGATTGGAAGATCTCCCCTGACAAAAAGAAATTTACATTCTACTTGGATCCGAATGCTCGTTGGTCCGATGGAAAACCTGTAACGGCAGAGGATGTTATCTTTACTTATGATACGATCATGAATCCCAAAAATGGAACCGCCGTATTTCGAGTTTCCTTATCGCGATTTTTGAAGCCGGTAAAGTTAGATGACCTAACAGTTGTATTCGAGGCAAAAGAAGTTCATTGGAATAACTTTAATGATGTAGCTTCATCCATTTTTATTTTGCCGAAACACCATTTTGAAGGAAAAGATTTTAATAAAGAGAATATGGAATTTCCTGTAGTATCTGGCCCTTACAAAATCACCGAAGTAAAAAAGAATCGTTACATAAAATTGGAAAGAAGAGGGGACTGGTGGCAAAGAGCCTATCCTTTCAATGAAGGTCGCAATAACTTCGATCAAATTGTCTATAAAGTGTATAACGAAGAAGCCGTAGCCCTCCAAGCTTTTAAAAAAGGAGACATTGATATCTATCCTGTTTATTCCGCCTTTGTTTGGGTTGAAGAGGCAAAGGGAGAACCTTTTGATAAAAATTGGATCGCAAAACAAAGGATCTTCAATTTAAAACCGATTGGCTTTCAAGGTTGGGCCATGAATGGAAGACGTTCCATCTTTTCTGATAAACGTGTTAGAGAAGCAATGAACCTACTGGTGGATCGAAAACTCATGATCGATAAACTAGCGTATGGCGAGTATGATCCTACAAATAGTTATTATCCAGACTTCTATTTAGGTGGTGAAAAAAATCCAAACCAGCCTACTGAGTTTAATATTGAGAAAGCAAGGAAACTACTCGCAGAAGCGGGTTGGAAGCCAAATGCTGAAGGAATTTTGGAAAAGGATGGAAAACCATTCCAGTTTTCTATTCTGGACCGCGATAAAAAAACAGAAAAGTATTTCACTGTATTTCTTGAGAAAGCAAAGGAAGTGGGAATCCGAGCATCGATTGATACTTTAGATTTGGCCGCTTGGAGTGAGCGAGTGGATAAGTATGATTTTGACATGACTTGGGCCGCTTGGGGATCGGGAATTTTTAAAGATCCGGAATCACAATGGCTTTCTAAATATGCAGATGAAGCAGGACAGCCAAACTTACCTGGTCTTAAAATAGACGAAGTGGATAAACTCATCGAAAAACAAAAAACGGAATTTTCTGTCTCTAAACGAAATGAAATCTTAAAACAAATTGATCGGATTGTTTATAAAGAATATCCTTATGTTTTGTTATGGCATTTACCGAGCACAAGACTTTTGTATTGGCAAAAATATGGAGTGCCTAGTCTTCCTCTCGGAAAGTATGGAGACGAAAGTTTTTCTTCTGACTACTGGTGGTATGATGAAGAAAAAGATAAAAAATTATCCGATGCATTGTCCAAAAATGAGAAATTTACAGATTACGAAGCTGTGGTTCGTTGGAAGTAGAATTTAAGTAGTGCAAGAGAAAAAAGGTCCAATTAAGGGGATCCGAGACAAGATCACCGAACTCTGGAGCCAATATCCAAACTGGGGAAAAATTCCCCAGTTTTTGGAATTGTTGGAAAAAGGCCTCGACAAAGAGCTGTTTGTCGATCCCGATAAAAAAGAAATCCCCATCCCTATTGAGGATCTTCCAGTTGATGAAGTTTTACGGAAGTCTGGTTTCTTTCGTAATCTTTATGAAAAACTTTTTCCTGTTTCCCATGTGTTTCGAATCACCTACCGCTATGATCGTGAATTTTTGGATAACTTTATGCCACTATCTCGGGATGGATACATTGGCCGAGGCTCTTATAAATTTGTTTACAAACTACCCTGGAACCAAGTTGTCAAAATTGGAAAATCAAAGTTACCTTCTGATGTAATCTTTGGATCTCTGTTCAAAGAAGTGGGACGTGACATCACTCGGTTTTTAAAACCAGAAGAGATTGAATTAAGGGATTTTTTAAAAAAACAAACTTTCCGTGATTCTAAAAAAGATGAAATCGATTTTAAATTCAAACGTTTGGGTTTGGAGAGATTACATTACTGGAAATTAAAATCTCTTATTCCGGATTTAGTGGTACCCACTCGGTTTTTTATGGGACTTCGAGTGCGAAACAATCCTTTTGGAATTCCCAATGTCACTCTCACACCTTGTGACCAACAGACTTTACTTGCAGGAAAACATTTAAAAGAATTTACGATACGCAACGAAAAACTAGAGCAAAACCCCATCTTAAATAAACTATTTCCCAAGTGGAAATTGAATTTTGATTCTCACAGGTTTGGTGTAATCTCGAAATCCAAACTAAAAAAAATTGCTGTCGATTTCAATCGTGTGATTGAAGTTACCAAGTTTTTAGCAGAAGAAGAGAAACTAATCTTTGATATCCATGCAGAAAATATCATCATCACTCTACCCGATTTTGAATTGAAAATTTTTGACTTTCACGTTTTTGACGACTACTTGTACGAACCTTCCGAAGAGAACCCAACTCCAGAGATGGATCATATACTCATCATTGAAGAGTTCATTAAATCATTTGAACTGGATTAATTTTATGTTGTTTTCAAAACGAAATCTCCCTTCCTTTTATATTTTTTCTTTCATTTTTTTTGTATTTGGTTTTTACCAAGCCTATAAGTGGAAGTGGATCTGTGATGATGCTTACATAAGTTTTGTCTATGCCAGAAATTTTTATGAAGGTTCAGGTCTTGTATTCAATCTAGGTGAGCGAGTCGAAGGGTATACAAATTTCCTTTGGACACTTTTTCTATCTTCTGGATTTGCAATTGGAATCAAACCACAACACCTATCCATTGGGGCGGGGATTTTCTTTTATCTTTCTACCTTGTTTGTTTTTTTCTGGGAAGAAAATCGAATCTCACTTGGAAAAATCTACCCTCTCCTTGTTGTCCATTTAGCATTATTCTTTCATCTTTATATCTTCGCCACTTCGGGGTTGGAAACTTCTGTTTTTACTTTTTTTATTTGTTTTGGTTTGCTGTTGTGGGAAAAACAAAGTTGGTTTCTCCTTCCTGTTTTTTTTCTTTCGGCACTCGTTCGCCCCGAAGGAGCTCTTTTTTTATTTGTAGCTTCTTTGGATTTGATTTTTCGAAAACAGGATTGGAAGCCCTTTGTATTTGGAATTTTGTTTCTATGTTTTCTTGGGTTTCGTTATTTCTATTACCAGGATATACTTCCCAATACCTTTTATGCCAAAGGTAATAAGGGGGCTTACTTTTTACAGGGAGCCTATTATTTTCTTTATTTCGCTCAGTCCTACCCTATATATCTTTTGGTCCTTTTGATTGCTGGGATTCAAATTTATCAATCCCTTCGTTATAAGAAGGAATTTCGATTTCTATTAGCTTCGGTTCTCTTATACATTCTTTATGTTTTTTATGTCGGTGGAGATTTTATGGGGAATCGGTTTTGGATTCCCATTTTACCATATCTGTCTTATTTAGCCTTTGTGCAGATCAGCGAATGGGATTTGAATTCACAAATTGAGTCCAATCAATCATCATTATTTACCTCGCTATATATAAAAAATCGACTTCTTGTTTCCTTTTTCTTTATTCTATCAACGGCTGTGTATACGGATCCATTAAAAATAAAAGGAACTCGGATTCCCGATTGGCATGGAATTGTCGAAGAACGGATGTTTTATGAAAACCATTTAATTCGAACTGAAGGTTATGATGTGGATGCACTTGCTGATTCCCGAGTTGCCTTCTTTGGAGCTCAGGCGCATTTTATTTATTATTTGAGACCGGCTTTTGCCTTTGAAGCTGAGTCAGGACTTACCGATAGGGAATTTGCAAAGAAAAAAGTCGAAACACGTGGTCGAATTGGCCATGAAGGGGAGCTGACTAAAAAAGATTTAGTCGATCGTAAGATAGATATTTTGCTCGATAATCGACTTCACGGGGTTAAGTTACCACATATCCAGTACACTTGGAGAGGAGTTCCCATTCGCTTTTATGTTTGGAATTATGATCCTATTAAATTCAAACGACTTTGTGTTCGGAGTGATTGGAACTGTGATGATTTGTTTGTTACTTTCCAATCCAATCATTGGGATTCGAACCAGCCTATGTTTTTTGGAAACCAATAATGGAATTTTCACAAGTCATTCCCACCACCTATGGAAAAATCAGATATGGTACTGTTGGCAAACAAACATTAGGTGATTTAAAAGAAAAATATCCCTTTTATCCTAAAACTCATGAGAGATGGATGGATTACACAAAAGATTGGGCAATAAGGAAATTCGAAAACTTTTCGGATAGGATAGTGACACTCAACCAAGTGCATGGAGATAAGATCCATTCGATTCATTACCCTGATCCAGTGACGCCGGGACGCGAGCAACTGTTCGAAGGAGATGGGTTGTATACGGAATTACAAAATACGTTACTTGTGGTTCGCACAGCAGATTGTGTTCCCGTATTTCTCTACTCTAATAAACGGCCGTTTGTAGCAGTCCTCCATTCAGGTTGGAAAGGGACTAATTTAGGAATAACCGAATTATTATTAGGTGAACTTTTGCATTTTGGATATGAGTTGGATGAGATTGAAATTGAGATTGGACCCTATATCCAAGGACAGGATTACGAAGTAGGGGAGGATGTGGCTGCCCATTTTCTTTCTTTAGGGGAAGCAGTTTGTTTTCCGAAAGAAAATGGAAAGTTTTTATTGGATGTGGGGCTTGCGATTGAAGTGCGTGTTAGGAAGCAGTTTGGAACTTCGTTCCAGATCAAAAATTCCCATACCAATGTATTTCAAAACCCTCTTTACTTTAGCCATAGGGCAAAAGAAGAGGGCCGCAATTTAAACTTTATACTTTGGGAATCTTAAGAAGAGTTTCTTTGATTTTTTCTAGGATCTTTTCTCGTTTGATGGGTTTTACGATATAGTCCATCGCTCCATTTTCCAAAAGGGCTT
Organism: Leptospira wolbachii serovar Codice str. CDC; assembly: GCF_000332515.2. Classification (NCBI taxonomy): domain Bacteria; kingdom Pseudomonadati; phylum Spirochaetota; class Leptospiria; order Leptospirales; family Leptospiraceae; genus Leptospira; species Leptospira wolbachii. The sequence goes on along the minus strand of NZ_AOGZ02000013.1, from coordinate 63,683 downwards.
TGATCACCGAAGGAGTATTTTCTTCCGAGATGAAAAGAATTCTTGGAAGAACTCCCATTTCTTTCATATCCCAGAATGCAGCATACCCATCCACCTCAGGAAGAAAAATCTCAATAGTAACAAGATCAATCTGTTGGCGATTGTCCTTATACATTTGTAAAAGTTCTTTGCCCGTTTCGGCAACTCCGATGATTTTGAAACCTTCTGATTCCAAAATTTGTTGGAGTTGTTTGGATTGGAATTTGGAATTCTCTGCTATGAGAATTTGATAAGGTCTGCCTGTCGGTCCGATGCCTGATTGCATGATGTTCTCCGTAGTTTATCCAAGTGCCTTTTCGATTTCAACACCAATTTCTTTTGTACCGAGGACGGATGTGCCTTCTTCGGCAATATCTCGCGTGCGGAATCCCTTCTTTAGAACCGTTCGAATGGCATTTTCAATGGCAACGGCCTCTGTTTCCAATCCAAAAGAATACCGTAACATCAAAGCACCGGAAAGAATTTGGGCAATTGGGTTTGCGATTCCTTTGCCTGCAATGTCAGGCGCCGATCCACCAGATGGTTCGTAGAGTCCAAATCCAGACTCGGAAAGAGAAGCCGATGGCAACATTCCGATAGATCCTGTGATGATGGATGCTTCGTCCGATAGGATATCTCCGAACATATTTTCGCAGAGCATGACGTCGAATTGTTTTGGTTTTACGATGAGCTGCATTGCTGCATTGTCTACATAAAGGTGTTCCAAAACACAATCCGAGTATTCTGCTTTGTGAAGGGCCACAACGACTTCGCGCCATAACACGGAAGTGGTGAGAACGTTTGCTTTGTCTATACTTGTGACTTTTTTATTTCGTTTTCTTGCGGCATCAAAAGCAGTACGTGCGATTCGTTCAATTTCCCGACGAGAGTATCTCATGGTGTCGAAGGCAAATTCTTCTGGCCCACTGCCTTCTCTACCTTTTGGTTTTCCAAAGTAGATTCCAGAGGTAAGTTCCCTTAGGATAAGAATATCGAGTCCATCTCCAATGATGTCCCCTCGGATGGGGCTTGCTTTTTTGAGTTCTGGATAGATGATCGCAGGTCTAAGGTTTGCAAATAAATCAAAATGTTTACGCAAGGGGAGTAGGGCACCACGTTCTGGTTGTCTGTCAGGAGGAAGTGTTTCCCATTTCGGTCCACCGACCGATCCAAAAAATATGGCACTTGATGATTCACAAAGTTTTAAAGTTTCTTCAGGAAGTGGAAATCCTGTAGCATCAATGGCAGCTCCACCAACTAATGCATGTTCGAAGGTAAATTCAGATGATTTATTCCCTAATGCTTTTTTGACCACTTGGAGGGCCACATCCATAACTTCGGGTCCGATCCCGTCTCCGGCAAGTACAGCTACTTTTTTCATTTCATATCCTTTAATACTGATTCTAAAATATCCAATCCTTCTGTTGCTTTTTCTATGCTTAAGATGAGTGGAGGTATAATTCTAATTACGTTTCCTGCTGTACTATTCACAACAAGGCCACGTTTCAAACACTCTTCAACAACGGGTCTGGATTCGGAATACAATTCCACACCAATATGTAAACCACGTCCTCTCACTTGTTTGATTTTTCCCGTAGATTCAATCATAGTTTTCAGCCTTGCAAACATTTGCTCTGAAATCGTGGATACATGATCAAGTAAATTACGAGACAAAATGATTTTGAAAGTTTCGTAAGCCGCTACACAAGCCAAATGATTTCCGCCAAACGTAGATCCATGCATTCCCCGTTCTAAAACGGTCTCGAATTCTTTGGCTACAACGAGAGCTCCGATTGGAAATCCAGAACCTAATGCTTTGGCAAGAGTAAAAGCATCGGGATACATTCCGTAATGTTCAAAACAAAACATCTTTCCTGTTCGTCCCATACCCGTTTGGATCTCATCAAATACTAGGAGTGAGTCTGTTTCTTCTGTGAGTTTACGCGCTAAGTTCACAAAGGATTGGCTAAGAGGAATGACTCCACCTTCGCCAATAATTAGCTCCATGATAATACCGGCAACGGAGTCGCCGTATTGTTCAAAGGCTTGCATGAGGGAGTCTTCGTTATTGGCTTCTACAAAGTATACATCAGAGGCGAGTTCACCAAATCCAGTACGAACGGATTCATTGCCAGTCATCGTCATCGCAGAAAGAGTTCTGCCATGAAAGCTAGAGTGGAGGGCAAGGATGACCGGTTTGTCGATATTTTTTTTCACTCCATGTCTACGCATGAGTTTGAAGGCAGCTTCGTTTGCTTCGGTTCCCGAATTACATAAAAATACTTTTCCAGGAATGCTATTTTCGATAATGACTTCGGCAAGTTTTGCTTGTTCTTCTGAGTAATAGAGGTTCGAGGAATGAAGGATTTTGTCCATTTGGTTACGCATTGCTTCAATTAAATCTGCTTCCCCGTGACCCAAGTTGGATACCGCAATTCCTGCAAGAAAGTCAATATAACCTTTGTTATCTTGATCAAAGATCATTTCACCGACGCCATAAGAAAAGGAAATGGGGTAGCGGTTATATGTGTTTAATAAGTATTTATCAGAAAGTTTTTTGATTTCTTCAAATTTGGTTTTGGTTTCGTTACTCATTTTAGTCCTGCCAGTTGTAAAAATTCTGTTTCAGCTTGGGAAATTTCTTTCCCTAAGGATTCCCAAAGACTTGGAATCTCAGTTTGTTTTTTTGGTTTTTTTAGAGAGGCAAAGCTAGAATATACTTTTACCTTAGGTTCTGTTCCTGAAGGACGAATGGTAAGTTTGGCATTTCCTTCTAATTCCACTTGGATGACATTGGATTTAGGCATACCTTTAAAAACGGAAACCTTGGATTTCCCTTGCGCTTTTTGGATTTCGTAATCCAGAACTCCCACTACCTTTCGCCCGCCTATGGTCTTTCCGATCAGGTTTTCTGTACGCAGTGTTTCGATGGACTTTTTGATTTTGTCCTGTCCCGAACTTCCTTCCAAGGTCAAAGAATACAAACTTTCCCGGTACAATCCGTAATTTAAATAAATGGATTCTAAATAAGAAAGTAGATCCCCTTTTTCCGCTAGGATTTCTACAAAGAGTAAGGCACTCGAAAGTGAGTCTTTGTCCCGAACAAATGGTACGGGTAAATATCCATAAGACTCTTCCCCACCAAACAGGAATATGTTGTTTTTCTTAGATTCAATTTGTTTCATCTCTTCTGCGATGTATTTGAATCCGGTGAGGACGTTTTTGATTTTGATTCCATTTTTTTTGGCAATGGCTTCTTGGAGGTCTGTAGTCACAATTGTCTTTACCAAATGGTAAGTTTTGGTTTTAGATTTTTTTCTTTCGGAAAGGTAAGCTGCCATAATGGAACCAATCTGGTTACCATTTAGGTATTCGTATTCACCGTCTGTACGACGAACTCCTACACCGAGTCTGTCCGCATCAGGGTCTGTTGCGATAAAGGTGGCCGCCTTTTTCTTTTTGGCGTAAAACTCACATAAGGCGAGCGCTTCTTTTTCTTCTGGGTTTGGATATTTGACAGTAGGAAATTCCCCGTCAGGTTTTTTTTGTTCGGGAACAAGGAATACGGATTTGTATCCAAAGAAATTTAACATTTCTTTCATATAGTCTCCACCAGTTCCATGTAACGGTGAGTATACGATACCTAAATTGTTTCTTGTTTTTGGTTTTACCGAAGAAAGAATCCCTGCTTGTTTTAATTCTTTTAAATAGGTTTTAAATACAACGGGGCCCACGGGTTTTACAAATTTTTTATATTCTTTGTCTGTCTTTTTGACGAGTGGGATGGAAGTCCAGTCATGGATATTACTAATTCTGCCTATGATGAGGGAATCATCCGGGGGAACTAGTTGTCCTCCATCAGCAAGATAAGCTTTGAATCCATTGTATTCTGGTGGGTTGTGGGAAGCTGTGATGACAATTCCACCACTGGCTTTGTAATAACGAATCGCATAAGAGAGAAGGGGGGTCGGAGTTACCTTCGGGAAAATATAAACCTTCACTCCCAGTTTGGCAGCAATGCCTGCAGAGAGCTCTGCAAATTCTTTGGAAAGCCTTCTGGAATCGTAAGCAATGACGATAGAGGCATCTTTTTTTGTATCCCTTAAATAACTAATAAAACCGAGAGCGGCACGACCTACTGTATAGAGGTTCATTTTGCCAATTCCGTTTCCAATCTTTCCTCGAATCCCTCCGGTTCCAAAAGTGAGTGGGACAGCAAAGGCATCGACTAGTTCAGAACTGATAACAGCCTTCCAATCTTCATAAGCCTTTTTGGCCTCATTCTGGATTTCCGATGAAAAAGGTGATTTCGTCCAAGATAGGATATTGTCTTCTGGTTTCAACATAGCTTACATACTAATCTTTTGAAGCTAAGCAGTCTGGAAATCAATTTTGGAACCTAGAGAATTTTTCATAGAAGACCGGTTGGAACGATTCCGCCTGAAAGCATTTTGCAATTTAGGAGAGAGTGGGCTTAGCCATTTCCTTTTGGAAGAGGTAATGGATATGGGGCAAATTTCATGGAAAGATCTTGCCAAAATTCCGATGAATGACTCACCAAACCAAGGTTCTCTCGAACTACGCCAGGCCATCGCCGATTTGTATCCCGGTGTCAGTGCAGAACAGGTACTAGTCACAACGGGAACGGGTGAGGCCTTGTACTTGACCTTCCATATCGCCGTACCACAGAAAGCAAAAGTGGCCCTCATTTGGCCAGCCTTCCAAGCTCTTTATGAAATTCCCAAAATGCTCGGGGCAGAGACCATCAAGGTTCCGCATGACAGGGCTTTTCTTGCCTCCACTTGGAAGGCGGTAGATGCTGATTTATACATCATCAACCATCCGCACAATCCGACGGGGAAAACCTTTTCTGATTCCGAATGGAATGCCCTTATTGCCCACTTTAAAGAACAAAAGAAAACGGTTCTCTTTGATGAACACTACCGGTTTTTGCCAGGTGTGGGAAGTCTTGGTCGAACGGGAGTCGATCCGAAACATTCTTTTTATGGAACGGGTTCGTTTACGAAGTGTTTTGGTGTAACAGGCCTTAGGGTGGGTTGGCTTGTGGCAGAGGAATCTTTTCTCAAACGGGCTCGCTCTTTTAAAGATTATTTGACCCACACAGTATCGCCCATCTCCGAACGGATTGCGCTCTCGCTTCTTCAGTCCAAAGAGAGTTTCCTTCCCAAAATCCAAGCCAGAGTGCGAAAGAACATTCAAAGTTTTGATTCTCATTGGAAAGATCTTCCTCATACAAAATCCTTCACAGCACCACAAGGAGGACTTGTGGGTTGGTTGGAGTTGGAGAGTGGAATTTCCTCGGAAGTTTATGCGGATCGACTTTTCGAAAAAACAGGGGTTTTTGTTTTGCCAGGAATTAATTTTGAAGAAGAAGGTTACTTACGAATTGGATTTGGAGAGAGGGAGGACCGTATGATAGAAGGCCTTTCTAGGTGGAGAGAATGTACGGATCTCATTTAAAATCAAGTCTCCAGCTGTTTCCAGGAATTGGAGAAAAAAAAGAGAAACAACTGTTTGGCGTTGGTGTGTACAATTGGGAATCACTCATCCAATACCAAAAACAAAAAAATGATCCTCTTCTTCCTTCTGTTTCTATTTTATTAGAACGACTTAACGAATTGGAAGACCAATTGTCCGAAGCGAATTTTAATTTTTTTACTGCTGAACTTCCGAGTTTAGAGTATTGGAGGTTATGGCAAAACTTCCCCGAACGATTTTGTTTTTTAGATATTGAAACCACAGGAATTTCCGAGTCATCAGTTACAACGGTGGTGAGTATTTACCAAAATCACAGAATGATCACCTTTGAACGGGGAAAAGATCTTGAGTTTCTTTTTGATTCCCTCTCACCTGATGACATCCTTGTCACTTACAACGGGAAACGATTTGATGTTCCTTTTTTAGAAAGGGAATTTCGTTACCGAGTGAAAAACCCTCAATTGGATTTAATGAATCTATTACATTCGATTGGAATCAAGGGGGGGCTTAAAAAATCAGAAATCCAACTGGGACTCGTTCGTCCCGATGAGATTGCTGGAATGGATGGAAGACAGGCTCCACTCCTTTGGTTTGAATACCAACGAACCAATAACTTAGAAGCCTTGGAAAAACTCATCGCGTATAACAGAGAGGATACAAAAAACCTGGAAATTGTATTAGAAAAAACAATCGATAGGCTTACAGAGAACCGTTTGTTTTAGTGCGGTCCGTACATATACTCTCGGAGTATACTCATCTCAGCTTGGGTTCTTGTTAATTTTGTTTTCACCGCATCTCCAATAGAGATGAGTCCAATGATTTTGTCTCCATCAAGAACAGGCATGTGCCGAAACCTTTTGGTAATCATGTTGTTGAGAATGTCATCCACATCTTCATCAGGACCGGCTACAGTAAGTTGTGTGGTCATCACATCTTTCAGTTTAATTTTGTCCAAGTTCGTATGGTCTTTGGCAACCACGCGCATCAAATCTCGTTCCGTAAAAATTCCCACAAGTTTCCCTTGAAAGGTAACAATAAGAGATCCGACTTTGGCACCAACCATCATCTGAGTGGCTTCCAAAACATTTTTATCTTCTTCGATGGAAAGAACAGAGGACGCTTTGTCTTTTAAAATATCTTTTACGGACATGATTCCTATCGGTTTATAGGAATTTAGAGAGATAGCAAGAAATTTTTAGGAGGAATGCGAGGAAAGACACGGGTTTTTGGAGCGTATCGGGATCGAACCGATGACCTTCTGAATGCAAATCAGATGCTCTCCCAGCTGAGCTAACGCCCCGTATCTTTATGGGCCTGACAAGATTTGAACTTGTGACCCCTCGCTTATCAAGCGAGTGCTCTAACCAACTGAGCTACAGGCCCGGGATACGAACAGTATTTTTCGAGAGGGGTCTGTGGGCAATCTTTTTTTACCATTATTTTAAGAAAGTATTATGGAAAATTTAGAGTGAAATTTCTAAGATTAGATCATCTAACAAGAGTAATGCCGCAGGTTTCCACTGAAACACTCCCGATTCTATCGAACAAAGGCCTTTTTTTTCCCAACCTTCAATGGTTCTTAAGTATTTATCTTTTGCCCCTGCATCCAAATAGGCATCTATGAAATCCAAATACCGAAAAGGGGAAAACAATCGAAACAATGTAAGGCTAAGTTCTGTAGATGGATCTGCCGGTTCATACTTTGTGTTTGTTTGTTTTTTCTGATACAGACTAGAATTTCTGGGATTGCCATACCTATGCCCTTCGATCATTCCATGTGCCCCAGGTCCAATGCCCAGATAAGGTTCATAGGTCCAATATTTCAAGTTGTGTTTAGATTCAAATCCTGGTTTAGCATAATTGGAAACTTCATACCAAAGGTAACCATGTTTCTTCAGTAACACAGGTAAGTTGGTAAGTATATCCGATTGGATGTTTTCTTCTGGTTCTTTCTTTTTATGATCCGTTACATCCCGAGAATACTGGGTTCCCTTTTCTAAAGTTAAGGAATATAAACTCAAATGGGGGAGACCGGCCTGTAAAAATAGGTTTAAATCTCTATAAAATGAATCTTGCGAGACTTCTGGAATTCCATACATCAAATCAATTCCTACGCGTTTAATGGGGGAATGAGTGAGAACATTGACAAGAGAGTCGTAACGCTCACGATCATAATGGCGACCCAGAAATTCCAACCCCTTTGGTTCGAAGGTTTGGACTCCCACGTTCACCCGGTTGATTCCCAGGGAATGGTATTCCTCCAAAAGTTTTTCACTTAAATCTTCTGGATTGACTTCAATAGAAATTTCCGTATCTTCTGCAAATGCAAACTCGGAACGAAGGAAACCCAGAAGTTCTTTCCAACTTTCGGAAGAGGCCTTGGAAGGAGTACCGCCACCAAAAAAAACTGTATCGATGGTGCGGTTTTTTATCTCTGGAAAATGCTTTGTCCTTTCCAAGATTTCTTTTTGATACGATTGGAATAACGACTTCTCATCGTTAGCTGGTGATGGACCAATTCCTTCAGAATAAAAATCACAATAGTCACATTTTTTGAAACAATAGGGAAAGTGGACATAGACTCCCAAATAAGAATTTCGGACTTGCCAGATGGATTGTTTGTCTAATAGTTCCATGAGTATGAAAGGGTTTGTATCGATTCTGTTTTTTTTAGGAATCTCTACCTCTCCGATCCTTTCACAGACACTTGTAGAACCAAACCAAAACTTTGTTTGGGAAAGTTTTTCTTTTGTATTTCCAGAACCCGTGGTAGTAAAACTAGAATCCACAACAAATAAAAAACTCACTGTTTATCCTGCAAAACGAGATGGCTTTTTTATGATCGTGCGAACTCTTCCTTGGAATGAACCACTGATTGACAAAACACTTTGGAAAGATTCGGTATTTACGAGGGGAATCGAACCTAAAACATTCCCAAAAACTCTAGGAAATCTAAACTTTCAAGTTTTCCAAGCAGACCAAATCCGAAACCAAAATGCCCTTAGAAACCAAGTTTGGATTTGCCTGGATTCAAAACCTGCTCTATGGATCTGGATTCAATGGAAGAGTGATCGTAAAGACCTCAACGAATTCTTTGAATCCAACAGGTTTCTTTCGCTTTAATGGTAGTCTCTTGAGTTTTATGCTTGTCTCCACTTATTTCCCCGAAAGATTGGAAGTCAGTGGGGCCTATAGCTCAGTTGGTTAGAGCAGCAGACTCATAATCTGCGGGTCGAAGGTTCGAGCCCTTCTGGGCCCACAAAACAGGAAAGGAATCGATATTCTATGGAGTTTTATGAAGTAAAAATCTCTGATATCAGCCTGACCAACGTAGGCTTTGCGGTCTTCCTACGTCCCAAGGATTCAGATGACAAACGTGTGGTTCCTATCTTTATTGGACCTCTAGAAACCCATTCGATCACAACCGTAATCGATGGAACCAAACCTCCAAGGCCCATGACACATGATCTCATGTTGTACATGTTAACTTCCCTTGGTGCCACAGTTCTCAAAATCACTATCGAAGAAATTATAGACGTACCTTTTACGCAAAGATCCAACTCCAAAAAGAGGAAGAGATCATCACTCTTGATGCAAGACCTTCTGATTCCATTGCCCTTGCTTTACGCGCCAATGCTCCGATATTTATCGCTAAGTCTGTGTTAGATGAAACTGGGATTATAATGAAAGAGGATGAAATTCAAGGAGAGAGTATTTCTTCTGAGAAAAAAATCCAAGCATTACCAAAGTCTAATCTTCAAATTTTAGAAGAAACTTTGGAAAACGCATTAAAAACCGAAGACTACGAAACCGCTGCCAAAATCAGAGACCAAATCAAAAAGCTGATTGAGAACAGTTAGGGCCAGGCTTGTCCTTAACTATGTCTCATAGAAAATCGAACCATTAGAATTTTTTAATTGTAATCCCACCTTTTCCTACTTAGACTTGGAATCCAAAAATAGGGCCTGTTCCCTTTATAGGAAAGTTGTATGGAAAAATTGGTTATGGATGTTGTGAATGCTGGAATCGCTCTGTTTCGTTCCGGTGAAGAAAAGTTAAAAACCGCAGTTGTTGATTTAGAAAAAGTTTATAATGATCTAAAATCAAAGGGAGAGTTGGACAAATCGGCTGAATCTCAAAAAATTCGCGACCTTCTCAGTAAAACGATAGAAGATGCACAAGGTGCGATTGGAAAAACTAACGCAAGTTATGATGAAGTGCTTGCTAAACTTCAAGCGAATTACCAATCCATTTATCAACAAATTGATACGGCAATTCCTCCACAAGTGAAGGAGAAGTTGAAACAAACGTTAGATGAGTTGAAAGTATTGATTGAAAAAGCAAAATCGAAATAAGTTTCGAGTTCGTAGCTAAAATAAGAAATAGCCACAGAGATTTCTGTGGCTTTTTTTATTTGTGTCTAGAGATTAGTCTAGATGAGTACGTCCCCCAAACGAATCAAATTCATACTATTCCTGATTGTTTTTACGGACATGATGGGTTTTTCCCTTTTATTTCCATTGTTTCCCAAAACTTTAGAATACTTCTTACTAAAGGGTGATGATGTTCTATTCAGAATGTTCTATTCTCAAGCAAATCTTTTGTCCTTTGGCGGAGATACAAAGTATACCTTTGTATTGTTTGGTGGAATCCTCGGTAGTATTTATAGTTTTTTACAATTTATTGCGGCGCCAGTTTGGGGAAGGCTCTCTGACCATTCGGGCAGGCGTGCCATCTTGCTTTTTACCACACTTGGCAATACCTTGGGATACATCCTTTGGTTATTTTCTTCACAGTTCTGGATGTTTGTCCTCAGTCGCGTGATTACAGGAATGATGGGAGGCAACTTGTCTGTGGCATCTGCTGCCATGGCCGACCAAACGGACGAAAAATCCCGCGCGGCAGGGATGGGGTTTCTCGGTGCTGGAATTGGTCTCGGCTTTGTGATGGGTCCACTCCTTGGGGGAATCAGCTCTCAGTGGACCTTCTTAGATTTTCTTTATAAGGAAGGAAGTGCAGTTGTTTTTCCTGCATCGGCACTTTTTGCCATTTTGGTTTCTCTACTCACCGTAGTTCTTGTTTTTGTATTTTTACCGCAGAACAAACCGGATGTGGTTCCTGAAAAAGAAATCCACCCATTTTTATCTTTAAAGAAAATTGAATCCCGCAATTTGGTCAGGATTTCGCTTTTGAACTTACTATTTGTTCTTAGTTTTTCGGGATTTGAATTTGTTGTGAATTTTTTCCTGTCTGATACTTTCCAATTTTCTCCAAAAGAAATTGGATACACTTTTTTGTACATCGGTATCATCATCATACTGGTGCAAGGCGGTGTGGTCCGTAGACTTTCAGGGAAAGTTTCGGAAAAACGAATCTCTCTGTATGGAGCCATCCTTGTTGTCATTGGTATGGGGTTACTTGTAGCCTTTGGGAGAGATTTTACAGGACTTTTTATATCTTTATTCTTTTTGGCTTTTGGAAGTGCGCTCGTGAATCCAGGACTTTCTTCTTTTGCCTCGCTTGAAAGTGGGAAAGGGGATTTGGGTAGGTCTCTAGGTCTCTTCCGAAGTTTTGGTTCCCTCGGAAGAGCTGTTTCGCCAGTCGTATTCTCTTTGTTATATTTTCAAAAAGGACCTAGTTTGGCCTTCTTTGTTTCCTTTGTCCTGCTCGTTGGATTTGGAATATTACTTTCTACGCAGAAAGAGAAAGCAACTTAAAGAAAAGATTCTAATTTTGCACGAAGCATCGGAAACATTACTTTCTCATCCAACTTCTCTCCTGTGAGGGAAGTTCGGAGTAGAAAACTATCTCGGATTTTGCCGTCGAAACTATTGGCAGTAAAACTAATGATATCAATTCCTAAGTGAAAGAGAGACTCGGTAATCTGAAATAGAATTCCCGGTGTGTCTTTCATCCGAAGATCCATGACGGTAAAGTCAGAAGAGATAGGATTGTAAAGTTTGAGACTCGCTTCTGAATCTCCAATTTTACGTACCAAAACTTCTTCTTTTGCATTCTCCCTTAAATACATTGCTACTGTCTTTCCTTCGTAAAACAGTGAGTAGAGGTCGGTTCGAATTTGGCACAAAAGTTCTTCGGTCATTTCTCCCCCGTCCCAACTGCGAATGACAAATAGATCTTGGACATGTCCGTCACTTGCGGTTTCCGCCACAGCTTCTAGAATATCCCAACCGTGATTGTAAAGCACTGAAGTGACCCGGTAGAGGATTCCCAAATCATCTTGTGAAAGGGAAATTTTGAGTAGGGTCGTATCTTTTCTTGGGACACAAGAAACATGTAGGATGGGTTTTTTGATTTCTTGCATAGTTTGCGCCATAAGAACTCTCCCTTAAAATCGGCATTCTGCTTAGAACATAAACAATTGGTGCCCGGAAAACCCCACACCGGTTCTAAAAAAGCCGTTCCCTAACGAATTTGCAAAAATGGTGCCAAGTGTTCGTTAGAAGGTAAATTTTGCTCCAACCATCACGGATTGTACGTTTTGTGCCACGATAGCTTCTAGAGTGAGTTTTGTGATGAGAGCATTGATTTCAATTCCAGCGATAAGGAAGTTTGTTGTGTTAGGTGCTTGCGCTTTTCCGCTTAAATCCATTGTTAGGGTTCCTGTTTTCATTTGGCCAAGGGCAGACGAGGGGATCTGAGCTGCAATTTCCGGGGAGAGAGAGGCCGAAACAGCATTGGAATCTAAGGCTAAATTGATCGGGCCGGATCTGGATAAATTTAGATTGGAACTTCCAAAGTTCATAGAAGTTCCAGCTCCAGCAAAGATCGTAAAGAAGTAAAACATCCGAAAGCCGGTTCGAATGTCTAAGGGAACACTAGTAACAGTGCTTGTATAGTTGAACTTAGTGGAACCACCCCAAGTTCCAATAGCAGGTCCGAGAGTGAGTGTTTGCGTTTTGTTATCATTGTAAGTCAGGTCTATGGCTTGTCTCTGGTAGTGAAGTCCAAGTCCCATGGAGATACCAGAAAATTCAAAAAGTCCAACCCCATCTGAATAGTTTTCTATGATATGGAATCGTAAAGTAAAACCACCAGAGGTAATGTCCCCACCTAATTCTACGTTTTTATTTTGTGCCTCTAAAGCCTTTTGAACGTCGCCTTGCGCAAAGTTAAATTTGAATCCATGAAGATACAAGTTGAACCTGTGAAGAAAGGTTTTTAATTCTGGTTCAGTATCGGAAGGTCCACCACCCATTAACCATCCGAGATTGATCGCTACAATAAAGTTAGGTGCAAGAGAAGCTCCAACGTTTGGTAGTTTTTGAAAACTCAAACTTTGGTATGCCACATTGATATCTTCTTTTTGTTGGCCAGCAAGTGTTAAACCGAGACCTACCTGGAATCTATTTACAATTCCAGGTCCCATAAGGGATGAGTTGATGTTTGATACCACGGCCGCTTCCGACATTGTGGCTAGCACTTTATCTGTGTATTGGAATTGGAGGGCTTGGTCCACGCTATTTAGCTGTGATTGAATGCTGGTGGGAAGAATGCCGCAGGCATCTCCTGTACAAGTCACCTTTGCCTGGGCCGATCCATTCGGGATGAATACCAAACTAAATGCGAGGGAAAGGATTCCTATACGTAATTTCATGTCGCCCCTATTATACCAAATATCGGAGATTGGTCTATGCTTTCTTAACAAATGGAATGGGATCTATTTCCTAGTTTACAAGTTAGAATTTCCTTAGAATATGAGGAGCATGGCACCCATCCAAGAAAAGCGGAAATATGTCCGAGTACAACCACTAGAAAATGAACCCGTTGCGATCCACCTTATGGGTGTGGCCCTTTTGGATGTCTTAAAAGCTAGTGACATAAGTTTGGGAGGGATCGGGATCATTGCCCCCAATCACTTTGATGAATGGGATATGCACGAAACGGTTGAAATTCTTGTCGCCCTTCCTGGTGATCTGGAAGACTTTCTTGCCCGCGGTGTGATCAAACAGATAGGAAAAAAATCCAAAGAAACTGGGGTCTATGGGGTTCAGTTTACAGAAATTGGTCCCAAAGGAAAACAAGATCTGCAAGTTTATGTCAACCGGATGGTGAGACAAGGCCGCGAAGTAAAATAGTTTCCATTGATCCAGAAAAAATAGAATGTCTCTAATTTAGCCTTGTAATAAATATCTCCCAATAATAACTTTTTTACTAAATTGGGTCTTCAGTATATCCTAATTTACGAATTTCATTATTAATTTCTTTAATCATGAAATTCCATAGGAGTTTTTATGGCAATGGTTCGACTTTCTGGTGTCTCCAGATTAGATCAGTTAAAAATTTACACTCCTATCTTCATCCATTCTTTAGAACATTCCCATAAACGGGAACTGATGTTAACTGACCAGGCGGCCAAACTCCTAACAACACTACGCAAACTTTGTGTTCCTGATATGAACCAAAGTTACTTTGCCTTTCGATTGAATGTAGATACAATCAAAGAAAATGAATTGAAGGTTTATGGCAAAGGGATGGTGACGGTTATCCAAAATTTACTGGATAATGATTTGGCAATGCCGGTGTTTTATTTGGTTCGATCGGAAGCAGAGGAAAATAATATCCCCTCATCAGAGACTCATTCAGAAATAGGTCCCATTCGAATTGAGTTGGCAATTGTTTCCTATGCCGGCGAACGAGTCGAAGAAAAGTATGCCTTTGCATTCAATTCTATTGCTGCAAGGTCGTTTCTGAATCTTCAGAATTATCTGGTAGATAATTGTCGTTTTGAAGTAAAAGATTTTTTTGAACTAGATCAAACTTTGCTAAATACACAACCAATCTCAATAATTCGGTCAATCATCGAAGGTTTTGAAACGCCGTTTCAAATTAAATACGAAAGTAGAGTTGAACTCATCGAATATTTAGAGCAAGGGTTTACAGATTCGGAAATTTATTTTCAAATTCCTGCTGTTGGTTGGATTTATTTTGATACGACTGATTCTGTGAAAAGAACCGAGGAGATGGAACCATTTTTCTTCCAAGTTATCGTTCCATTGCTTGTTGAATTGGACAATCAAATTGCTGAAAATTTTGTTATATTACAGAATCAATTAAAAGAACATAAATTTGATGAGTTAAGACCCAAAATATATCTACCACAAATTGAATTTACGGAGTCGGTGAATTCTATCCTATCTGTTGAAGAACATCCTATTGTTGAATTTGTAAAAATTTTCCAATTAGTTTGCAGTATGGCGGAAAAAGTTTCCGAGGAAAAAGCGCAGAAAGAAGCCAAACAACATTTTGAGATTTTATATTCCATGCTTAAGTCTGGCGATAACTTTATCTCCCGGTTCCTTTTGATAGACCAAACAATGTATAGTGGACATGACCGTGTTTTGTTGGAATTAAAAAATGCAGAAGATATTATTTATTGTGAATATTATTATAACTCGAGTTTTTATTGGATTTTTCTTTCTAAAGACGTCGAGTCTGCTTGTATGGTGATGGATAAAATTATAGAAAACTATTATGTCGGAGATCATACATTATTTATGTTTGAAACTTTGATGGAGAAATATCCGAATATTAAAAAAAGTTTTTTATCAAACAAGAAATTCAAGTCGTTGTACACCAAAACAAAAAATATTGTCTATTGGAAACAAGTTCCGTTTATTTATCGTTTGTTTCGGGTTTTTATTGGAGAAGAATTTCCGGCAGATTGGGAAAAGGAAATTCTTTCGAAGGTGAAATACAACCAGATGAAAGTAAAGTATTTACCCAGAAAGAACAAATCCTGATTTTTTTGTAACTCCCTAAATCTGAATAATGGGTTGTCAAAAAAATAGAGCCAAGGAAACTGATAGGTAACCGTTAGGGGTGCTCGGTTCCCAAACTTTCAAGTTTTTGAGAGTGGGGACTTGGCTGAGAATTACCCTTTTTGAACCTGATCCTGGTAATGCTTGCGAAGGGAAACGAGAAAAGTCCAAAGATTTTTTAGGATAGTTTCTATCCTTTGAAGTTTTGAATTTGTATCCTTAGTTTTTCTGACCGCTTCCTAGTTTCTGTTCCGGCCAAGGAAAATTCACTATGGAAACCAATTCCCAAGCTCCCATCTCCATTCCAGAAACTACCATTACACTTTCTGACAACACCAAGTTCCAATCCTACCGAACCGAAGGTATGTTTTGCATTCATGAAGAAGAATACGATTATAAAAAAGGAATTCCTAAACTTAGAGAGTCTTGGATCCAAACCAGAGAATCGAGGGGAGATACAAATTTTTCACAGCTCTATTATGCCAAAAGGGACATCCTCACTGAAGAGATGATGTATGTCGCCAAAAGGGAAGGAATGGCACCTGAGTTTGTTTTGAATGAAGTAAAAATTGGTCGCGCGATCATTCCGTCAAACAAACGTCATACGGAACTGGAGCCCATGATCATTGGGAAAAAGTTTTTGGTGAAAATCAACGCCAATATCGGTAACTCTGCTATCCTATCCTCCATTGATGATGAAGTAGAAAAACTCAGGTGGTCACTGCACTGGGGAGCCGACACAGTGATGGATTTGTCTACGGGAAAAAATATTCATGAAACAAGAGAATGGATCATTAGAAATTCTCCTGTTCCGATTGGAACCGTTCCCCTCTACCAAACCTTAGAAAAGGTAAAAGGAAAAGTAGAAGACTTAAATATTTCTGTATTTTTAGAAACCTTGGAAGAACAAGCAGAGCAAGGTGTGGATTATTTTACCATCCATGCGGGGGTTCTTCGTGACTACATCCATCTCACAAACAAACGAATCACAGGGATTGTATCTCGCGGAGGGTCCATCCTTGCGAAATGGTGTAACCATCATAAAAAAGAAAATTTTCTTTATGAACATTTTGATGCGATCTCAAAAGTTATGCAAAAATACGGGGTTTCGTATTCGCTTGGAGACGGGTTACGACCCGGTTGTATCAATGACGCCAATGACGAAGCTCAGTTTGCTGAGTTAAAGACTTTGGGGGAACTTACCAAACGTGCCTGGGCCGATGATGTCCAAGTGATGGTGGAAGGACCAGGACATGTTCCCATGCACCTCATCCAAGAGAATGTTCGGTTGCAAGAAGAGATTTGTATGGAAGCCCCATTCTATACTCTCGGGCCCCTGGTAACCGACATTGCTCCAGGATACGACCATATCACTTCTGCGATTGGGGCAGCTATGATTGCCTGGTATGGAACGGCTATGCTTTGTTATGTGACTCCGAAAGAACATTTGGGACTTCCGAACAAACAGGATGTAAAAGACGGGGTGATTGCCTATAAAATTGCAGCTCATGCGGCCGATCTTGCCAAAGGTCATCCCGGTGCCAAAGAAAGGGATGATTTACTGAGCAAAGCTCGGTTTGAATTTCGTTGGGAAGACCAATTTGCCTTATCTCTTGATCCGGAACTGGCTCGTTCCTATCATGATGAATCATTGCCCCAAGATGGAATGAAAAAAGCGCATTTCTGCTCTATGTGTGGCCCTCATTTTTGTTCGATGCGACTGACGACAGACTTACGAAAAGAAACAGCGGAAGCAGAAGTAGGGGCAGTGGATGGTTCCGAAGTTTAGTCAAAATTGTCTAATTTTGTAAATCAGCTAACTCAAGTTATTTCGTAGATTTTGCCTTCGATTCCAATAGAAAAACCCGGCCAAGTGCGCCGGGTTTTCTTTTTTAAAAACTAGAGGTTTAAAAAATTAGATAGGTTTAGAAATTATAGTCCTAAACTTCTACCAATGATTTCTTTCATAATCTCTGTGGTTCCTGCATAAATGGTTTGGATCCTTGCATCGAGGTAAGCTCTTGCGATTGGATACTCCATCATGTAACCGTAACCACCAAAGAATTGTAAACACTCATCTGTATGGCGTTTTTGCATCTCTGTTGTATACCATTTACACATAGAAGCTTCTGCGGTTGTGTTTTCACCTTTCATGTGTTCCATAACAACCTTATCACAGAATACTTGAGCCATTTCTAGTTCCGTTGCCATCTCCGCCATTTTGAATTTGGTGTTTTGGAAGGAACCGATCTTTTGGCCAAATGCCTTACGTTCTTTGATGTATTGAAGAGTGATTTTTTGAACGAGTCTTGTTGCTTCCACAGCTGCTACAGAAAGTACCAAACGTTCCTGTGCTAGTTTTTGCATGAGGTAACGAAAACCTTGTCCTTGTTTGCCGATAAGGTTTGTCTTTGGAACAATCACATCGTTGAAATACAATTCTGAAGTATCTTGTGCTTTGAGACCAATTTTATCTAAGTTACGGCCTCTTTCAAATCCCTTCATTCCTTCTTCAATCATCACAAGGGAAATGGTTCCGTTATCGTGTTTGACGGCAGTGATGATTAGGTCAGCGAGTTGTCCGTTCGAGATAAATGTTTTCTGTCCATTTACTACGAAGTGATCACCCATGTCGACGGCACTTGTGCGTAGCGACTTTAGATCCGAACCAGCACCTGGTTCTGTCATCGCTACGGCAAGGATGGATTCACCGGACGCACATTTAGGCAACCAACGTTTCTTTTGTTCGTCGTTTGCATAAGTGGAGATGTAGGGTGCAATCACGTCATTGTGGAGGGAGATAAAGAATCCACTATTTCCTACGCGGGAAGATTCTTCAATGATGATGATATTGTAAAGAAAGTCAGCACCAGAACCACCATATTCGGCGGGAACATCTGGGCAGAGGAGACCGTTCTCTCCGGCCTTTCTCCAAACTTCTTTGGGTACGATATGGTTTTTTTCCCATTCTTCGTGGTGTGGTTTAACTTCTGTTTCAAAAAATTTCCGAGCCATCTCGCGGAATTGATGGTGTTCTTCAGTAAAGGGGAGGATACGCTCCATGTGATTTGTGACTCCTTGATATGGAAATGTTACAGAAATGGCGAAATGAGGTCAATTATAAACAGTGTTCAGCTTCATGTAGACACCGGGATTTTTCTTAATGTACTGAATGGCATCTTCTTCGGAGAGAACATACAATTCTGTACCCGGCCAAGCGATGAAACTGAAATTAGAAGGAAGGTTTTTGGTAAGGGAATAGATCTCCCCGACAAAGTCTCCGGCACCCAGTTCTCGGATGGTTTTGTGGTTTTGCATGACGACAACGGTTCCTGAACGCACAATAAAGGCATTGTGAAAGGTTTGGCCTTCTTCAATGAGAGAGGCTTCCTTTTTTACGGTTTCGAGTTTGAGGATGAGTTCTAGTTGGGTGACTTGGTAACTCGTGAGACCCCGGAAGGTTTGGGACTCAGTGAGTGTTTTCCAGGTATTGGTCTCTCGGATGCTATTGAGTTTGATTAGGTTTTCGTGGAGTTTGGATCCGCGAATGAACTGAAAAAACCGAGTTTTTTCTATGGTGAGAGCAAGAACATCGGTTTCTGCATACACATCTGCCTGGCGGGCTGTATCCAAAATCAGTGATGCCTCGCCAAAGTATTCATAAGTTCCGTATCTTTTGACCGCAGAATGGTCCCCCGAAAGTCCTTCAAAACGAACATTCCCTGAGGCGATGATAAAAAAGCGATCCCCATGAGTTCCTTTTTTGATGATTTGTTCCCCACGGCGGAATTTTTCTTCCTTCACTACTTGCAAAAATTCCTTAGCCTTCTCGATCGGGAATCCTGAGAAAATATCAATTTGCGAAAGGATTTCTAAAAGTTGGAATGCCTCTTGGTGTTTCGGAGGAGTGATCTCTGGATACAAAGTATTTTCGATTCCAAATTTAGCGAGAGTTAGGTGGTTCCCTTCCGGCATATCTTTGGCTGCAATATGATAAACGGTAATTCTTTTTTGTACTTCTTCCGGTAGGGAAGCAAGATAACTGATCTTCGTGTGAAGAGGGGGGACTCCCGCTTCATGATAGATGATTTTACGATCCCAAGGGAAGTCTTTTAAGAACTGGTATCTGGTTTCTGGAAACACACCTTTTTTGTACATCTCTTCGAAGGCTTCCGGATCATTTAAGTGGTCGGAGGTATAATAGAAGGATTGGTCTTGGAAGAAGAATTCAAATCCCACAGAAGGAATGGAGTGGGGGGCGTAGTGAAAATAAAATTCACCCCCATTGATGATGGTCGGCCTTCCAATCACAACTGGGATAAAGTCAAAAAGGTCTGTAATTTCGCGACGCGGAATCTTTGTTAGGCTGCAATATTTTTTAAGAAAGGATTCCATCACTGTTGCTGTAGCATAAATCGTGATTTTGGACTCTTCTAAAATCTTTTGGAAGGTTCCCGCATCATGGTCAGCGTGGCAGTGAGTGAGAATGATAGAGTTGATGAACTTGGGATTTACATTGGATTCCCGTAACCACTCGGTAGAGTTGACCGGGGGATCCACCATAATCCCTTGTCCGTTTAGCCAAATGATAAAACCAGAAGTGTTGTCTGTAGGGTCAAATCCATGCGAAGGGCCAAGGCATGTGATCCCGATGATAGGAGGTTGGAAGGGTTCTTCTAACCTTTTTCCAATATCATACTTCACATGGAAGTCGACCTCTCCCGGAGTTTTGATTTTTTTATCACCGTCCACAATGAGAAATTCATTGGAAGGAAGTTGTTCGATCGTGATCTTTCCAAATTTTGCTTTGTGGTTTTCATCAAAGAGAACAAACTCCACTACTTCTTCCATAGTTTTGTAACTACGGAAATGTGCCATTTCGGCTTTGATGTCGGGGAAACCAAAACTTTCCGTTCCGTCAATAAACTCAGAAGCTAAGTTGAGTTCCTGGGGACCCATAAGAGATTCCCCGAGAACAATTGTTAGTTGCTCTTTTTGTTCCGGTGAACAGACAATAAATGTTTTTTTACCACCACGAAAGAAGAAGTTAAAGTAAATGGGGAATTCTAACTCCGCAATGGAGATCCCTTTTTCGACGTGGAAGAATTTATTGGGAAGGACAAACACCAGCGGGGTTTTCTTTTCCAACCCCATGGTGTCTTTAATTGTTTCGGGAGGGGATCCAATTTGGATGTACCCTTCCGAGGTATCGACTAAATATCCCCCTCTAGGGAGTGCGGTAAAACCATTCGGTTCTGAACTGACCATTAGGGGATAATTTATTTCCTACTTGTGATTTTCTATAAATTTTTTAATTTGCGGTTTTGGTAAAGCTCCAATTGCTTTATCCACTAAAACTCCGTCTTTATAGAGAAGAAGGGTAGGGATAGATTGGATTCCCAATTCCTGCGCCGTCTTCTGATTGAAATCAACGTTTAGCTTTGTAATTTTGATATCAGCCATTTCTTGTGATAGTTCATCGAGAACCGGAGCTACCATTCGACAAGGTCCGCACCATTCCGCCCAACAATCCACTAAAACAACGCCTTTAGCAGTCTCTGCTTTGAAATTGGCGTCAGTGATTTCCGTTAGTGCCATATTTCGAAATCTCCTTTTGAAAAGTATTGCCCTTTCTATAAACTAGACTGGGGATTCTAGGGAAAAACGTCGATTATTGTTTCTTTTTTTTCTTTTTATCGTCGGATTCGAGGTCGGCGATCTTTTGTTGGAAGGACTCAATGAGAGTTTTGGTTTTTTCCAAATCCTCATTTTCGCCTGTAATTTGGAATATCTTACGGTTCATCTCCAACATTTCTACAGAATGTTTCAAATCTGTGGAATCTTGTGTAGACATTTCAAATTTTGTCCTATAATCCTGTGCTGCTTGGTTAGCAAGTTCTATGACAAGATTGAAGTGTTCTTTGCGAATGTAGTAATAAGGATTTTCCAAATCCTGCTCTCTTTCGTAAGCGATAAAATCAAAAAGATTTTTGGTACAAGCGGCAATTCGAAAATTGATGTCTGGCCAAGACCATTTCCACTTAGAGTTGGTTCCAAAAGCCGTTATGGTTTTTTTCATCGCTTGCAGTAGACCTTTGATTAGGTTCAGTCTCTGTGTGGGTGTGAATCTTTCGATTTTTGCTAGAAGTTCTTTGTTTTCCGAAAGGGAACCATCCACGTTGTTTCCTACCGTTTTTTCGATGTAGGAAATAGTGTTATAAATTTCCTTTCTTGCTGTTTCTAAGTAATTGTTATTATTGATTTCTAAGATGGCTGTAGAAAGTTCATTGATCACAATACAGGTGTTAATTGTTTTGATGGAGTTGATGGCAAGAGATAGATTAAAATAAGGTTCCATATCCTTGCTTTTTTTAGCTTGGACTTTGTAGATATTGGCTTCTTTTTTCAGCTCTTCTAGGTAGTTTTTGAAATCTACCAGTTTGTCGTTGAAGTCAGCTTTTTTTTCCTTTGTGATTGCCATGGTCTGGTATCATTTTCGGCAGAATCGATTCGTTTTGTCCATAAAAAACATCGACCAGGGGGGCATCTTACCGAAACTGGAATAGAATGGAAAATTCTCCCCGAAAACAACGGGACTTACTCGATCTACTCGACACCTACAAATACATGAACCAGGCGATTTTCTGGGATTTTTTGGATTTGGATGGTCGTTGGGACTTTGCGAACGGTTGGTTGCATTTGAACCATCCGGAGGACGAGTGGAGGGTGAGGGCTTCGGAACAATTCCCCCCCATCCGTCCAGAAGGCGCTGACCACTAGAATCCAGTTGGACTTCTAAAGGTCAGATGTCGGATTTCCAAGACCAAAACTTCGGTCCTGGAAATAATCTCATTAATACGTAATTTTTAAATCAGAAATATCGATGAACTTTCTAAAAAGAAGGCTGTTGGTTGGTTTCTTTGTATCAAACACAAGGATGGCCACTTTATTAAAAGTTAAAAAGTTTGGTCGGTATTGTGTGTAGTGGTGGCTTGTGATTGCCGCACGATACTTGTTATTGTAAATCGTGTAGGTATGTTTGGGAAGAGTTTCATGTACTTGGCGTTTTCTCTCATCCTCAGTTTGTGCTACGTAGTTATAAACAACTTGTTTGTCTTTTGTAGGACCAGTTTCACCAAACAGCGTAAAGGGGAGTGCCTTCGCATTGTTTTTACATAGGTAATCAACTACCTCAGTGAATGTAGGCTCTGGCATTTCTGCTTCAAAACCGGCATAGTGGCGTTTTTCTACTTCTGCTTTTTTCTTTGCATAAGTTTCTTCGCCCCAGATTTCTTTGGCAGTGACTGGAGTTGGCATTACATTAGAAAAGTATAAAGTTCTTTCGTCTTTTTCTGGATCAGCCTTTCTCCAAGCAGGATAGGGAATGAGTCTTCTTTCGTCTGGATTACTTCGGTCGCCTTCGAATCCCGCAAGAACGTAAATAGCATACTCGTTATTTTCTGGAACTCTAGACTCCAACTCTACTTGGACATCCAAAAATTCGCCTTTTCCTGTATCAGCATGTCGTCTAACAAAGCTTACACCTTTTAGGCGTATCCTTGCATCGTACATTGAGAGTGGATACAAGTCTCGGTTGTCCTTAGAAGAGGCAACAGTCCCCGGAGTCCCTTGGGTATTCCCTGATTCTTGTGCGAATAGGGCACAAGTGAGTAGGGTGAATGAAATGGCGAATATTGTTTTGTTCATGTTCCGACTACCAATTTGGTTTATACAGTTAGTATCGAAGAAATGGCCTAGAAAAATTAGGGAAATTAGGCTTTTTTCGGGCGATTGTTCTCGTCTACGAAGACTACCTTGGGTTTGTAATCTGTGGGAAGCTCTTTTTCTGCCACTTGACCGTAGGTGATGATGATGACTTTGTCCCCTTTCATCCCGAGTCTTGCCGCGGCCCCATTCAAACAGATGGTTCCCGAACCCCGTTCTCCCACAATTAGATAGGTTTCGAACCGAGCTCCGTTATTGACGTTCACCACACTCACTTGTTCATAGGGTTTCATTCCGGCCAGGTCCATTAGGTCTTGGTCAACGGTGAGACTACCTTCGTAGTGGAGTTCCGCCTCGGTGACGACGGCTCTATGGATTTTGCCTTTGCAAACAGTGATGATCATTCTGACCTCTCAAATAAAACTCTAAACATTTTGCCTGATAGATTCAAAAGGCTTTTTTGGACGAGAACATGGATTTTCGTATTGATCCTTTCCACAGAAAAAGGAATGGCATCGAAGAGGGGGGTGACTACGTAGTTTTCGTAAAGGTTGGGGTAGTGGCGATTTTCATCCACAACTCGGCCTCGGAAAGCTTCCACAACTTTCATCATCACCCGTTTGTCTTCCCTAGACAGAATGAGCCCGTCCATTGGTTTTAAGAATCGTAATGTAAACCCTTGGATTCCATTTCCCTCTATTTTGGGAATGGCATCGATATGGCCTTTCTCTTTTAGAAATAAAAGGGCTTCGTTCAGTTTGACGGGGTAAGGGGAGTCTTCTAAGTGGATATAGTCTCCTCTTGTGATCATCTCCGCATGTTTTTGGAAATGAACACCATCCGAATAGTAGAGAAGCTTCGCCAAATCCAGGCGGGCTCTACCATTGGGTGATTTTTCGAGGATCCAAAGGATCGCATGACAAAGTTTCTCCATCGAAAAGGACTTCCTTCTTACCTGTTTCCTTCGATTGTTCCGTACTTAAGATACGTGAAATTCCAGGAAAATTCCAGGAAAAATCGAAGGGAATCCATGCTCTTTTTAGAACACAGTCCATGTTTAACAGGGGGCATAGGTGCGAAAGCGGAAAATCTTTTGGTTTCTCCAAGTCTTCTCTCTTCTTTGGGAGTGGAGCTTGTCACTCTGCAAAGAGGAGGGGACTTTACCGCCCATGAACCCGGCCAAATTGTGGGATACCTGCATATTGATTTGAAAAAAAGGGATCTAAGTCTTGGGGATTTTTTACGTAACTTAAACCAAAGTTTGGTGAAAGCCGTCCAGGAGACTTGGGGAGTACCGGTGGAAGAAAATCCAAAAGCCCCGGGCTTATATACCGTGGAGGAGCCGAAACAAAAACTTATCTCGGAAGGAATTTACGCCAAGTCCTACTTTACTAGTTTTGGATTTGCGTTGAACGCAGTGAATGATCTGAAAACATTCTCTCTCATCAATCCTTGTGGTGCGAGGTCGGAGGACATGACTTCTCTTCTTCGGTTAGGAAAGCCTGAGGATTTCCCGAAGAAACGGCTTGAGTTTGTAATGAGTTTCGCCAATACATTTCTAGACTTACTTCCATAATTTCCTTTGTATTTTCCTCTGTAAATCCATCCAATCGGCCGAAAGGTATAAGGGGGATCTATGAAATATTCACGTTTTTTTCTATCCTTTATTCTTTTCTTTTTCCTCTGTGAGACCTTGGCCCTAAGTGCTGTGGTTTGGACTTTTTATGAATCTTTACAAAATGCGTTAACCCAAGAGCAGTTTGTTTCTGACCATAGAGCTCGGGATTTGACACTGGCACTGGCTAAAAGTTCGGAACAAAGACTACAGAACGAAGGTTATGTGGAATTAGAAAAGATGTTTCATCGTTATGTGGAACAATCCAAAAATGATCCCGAAGAGTTTTACATCAAAAAGATCAGTTTGTATTCTGTAGATGCCACCCTTCTTGTTTCTACAGATACCATTTACACACCGGATGAATTGAAAAATCGAAAACCGGATGAGACACTCCTCCATTCGACTTTCTTTAAAAAAGGAATTCGGATGAAAAAATGGGAATGGTCAGAGGCGGAAAATGGAGAAAATCCCATCCTTAATTCCAAACGGGATCCCAAAGTTCGTTCTGGTTTTGAATGGGTCGTTTCTTATTTGCCATTAGCAAAGTCCAACACAGTAAGACTGACTTCACCACTTTACAAACCAGGAACACTGGATGTTACGGGTCTTGTGATTTTGGTTTATGAAAGAGGGAACTTAGGGTTACTTTTTGAAAACCAATGGAAACTTGTGGAATGGATGGTTTTTAATTATATATTATTTGCTTTTGTTGTGAGTTTGATTTTGACTGGGGCTTTTGTTGCCTACACCATGTTAGTTGCTAGGGACTCTAGTATTACTCCAAAAGAATCTACGGGATTGCCCCTCTTTGAGAAAAAAACGGTAGAGACTTTGGAAACAAAAGAGAGTCAAGTAGAGCCGATTGTTGACCTAACAGCAGAACCAAACGGGGAAACCGTTGTGACCGCCGGGACGACGAGTGAAGTGGAAATTCTATCAGAAGGCCCGCTTGTCTCTACTATATCTTCTGATTCTCACCAAACACCGATCCGTGATGCGATCTTTTTAGGATAGAATATGGAACCCAAAGATAAAGTTTTTTCAATTCAACTAAAAGGTGGTTTGGATGGAACCAGTGCTGAGGATTTCTACCGTTACTTTGAATCCCAAGTAGGCAAAGGGTATCGGAAGTTTTTATTTCAGTTTGGTGCCTTGGATTTTATCACATCGAATGGAATCAGTATCCTTGTTAAAATCCATAAACAGATCACAAAGATGGGTGCGGTGTATGCCATTTATGGAGTGAAACAAGAAGTGGAAGATGTTTTGAGTCTTGTTGGACTTTTTGATCGTCTTCCCATCTTTCGAAGCCATAGCCAAGCAGAATCCTTTCTTTTGCAAATGGATCCAAAACATTCAGTGGCTTCAGATACAAAACCTTCGCCTGTAGAGTCCACTGCATCCGCAACTGCCGCAAACGAAAACAGAATCCGTTTTTATTTTACGGGAAAATCTAAGGACAGGGATTCTTCCTATAGTTCGAAAGAACCCATTTCGCAACTGGAATCCATTTCCGATGGGGATGAAATAGAACAGACGCCAACGGTAAAAACCAGCTCTTCTCCGATGGAAACGGTTTTGGAAGAAAAACTGAATAGCCTTCGTTTGGAAATCAAAGAGACTCTGAACCATGAATTGGAAAGAAGATTTGCCGTTTATAAAACCTCTCCCGAATCAGAAGAAAAACGTGTCACCATTCCCAGTTACATCCAGTCCAAAACCAAACAATTAGAAGCGATCGAAAGAATCATCCAATGTGAAGTTTGTGGGACAAGGCTACGGCTTCACAAATTTGGCAAACATGAATGCCCGGGTTGTTCCACTCAGTTTGAAATGAGTCCAAATGGTTCTGTACGTTTTCTTGAAAAATTGAATCCCATCTAAAGTCTGGTCTTATGACAAAACAAGCCAAGGGAAGTGAGTCAAGCACCAGGCGTTCACTTGCCCTTTCTTTTTATACCTTTTTATCTAGAATTTTAGGCCTCATTCGTGATCATTTTATGGCTGTTAGTTTTGGAACAGGGATGGTTGCCTCCGCCTTCAGTGTCGCTTACCGCCTTCCCAATATGTTTCGTAACCTACTGGCAGAAGGAACCTTAAGCCAATCCTTTATGCCTATTTTTTCCGAATACGAAAAGATGGGAGTAGAGGAAGCGCGGGTGATGTCAGGAACCGTCCTTAGCTTTTTATTTCTTTGTTTGTCTCTCTTTGTGGCTCTCTTTTGGTTTTTTGCTTCCGGGTTTTTACCGGCTCTTGTGGGAGGATCTCCTGAATACGGAGCACTAGTCGTTGAACTTTCGCTAGTTTTATTTTTTCTGATTATGACAGCAAGTTTGTCTTCGATTTTTATGTCGATCTCCAACTCCCATCACAATTATTTTGTTCCTTCTCTTTCTCCTATCATCCTTAACTTCAGTTATTTGATCGTATTTATTTTTGTTTTTCCATTTTACCATGAGATCCGAGACAAAGTATTTGTATTGGCTTATGGTATTGTTACGGGAGGAGTTTTGCAACTTCTTGTACAAGCGTGGTATGTTTATAAAAATGGGTATGGTCCCATATTCCGTTTGAACTTTCGTCATCCGGCCATTCGCAAAATCTTTAAACTCATGTTACCGGCGGCTCTCGGGGGAAGTTTTTATCAAATTGGACTTCTTGTGGACATCTTTCTTGCTAACTACATCCAAAACCAAAACCCAGGGCTCGGGGCTGTAGTAAGTTTGGATTATTCCCAAAGGCTTGTCCAACTTCCGACAGGAATCATCGGAGTGGCACTTGCGACGACTATCCTTCCTTCTCTTTTGAAAGACCTTCGGGAAGGACGCGAAGAAAATGTGCCAAAAGAAATTGCGGATGTTTTGTCCTTTGCTTTCTTTTTGACTTTACCAGCAAGCATTGGTTTGGCGGTTCTTGGGGAAACGGTTCTGGATTCCATTTATTACGGAGGGCGTTGGGACCATCTGGCTACGCTTACAGCTCTTTATCCTTTGGTGTTTTATTCTTTTGCCATTCCGTTTTATAGCATCAATAAAGTTCTGGTTTCTTCTTATTATGCATTTTCGGATACAAAAACCCCTCTGCGAATCCAACTGATTTCTTTTTTCTTAAGTGTAGTTGTGAGTATTGGCTTAATGTATTTTTTAAAACACTCGGCCATTGCTTTGGCCTCGGCCCTCAGTGCTTCTGTGACTTCTTCACTTCTGCTGTTTTATTTAAAATCGCACCAAGTGAAAATTCCCTTCCTTACTGTTTGGTTGCGGATTTTGAAAATGGTGCCAGCTCTCTTTGGGCTCCTCTTTTGGCTTGTTTTGTCGGAGTGGGTAGGAAAACCCATTTTAGTCTCTTACCTTTCTGAAGGTTGGGATCTTGGTTTTGCGAATGTAAGTCGGATTTGTCTCGTTGTATCCATCCTTCCTGCAGTAGTCATTTACTTTGCCGTGGCAAGCCTAACGAGACTTCCGGAATCGGAAATCATTTTAGGGAGGTTCCTTCGCAAGTTTCGAAAATAATTTTATAAAATTTCGTCCACCAATCGCATGTTCACTGGTGTGTAGACGGTGTGGTATAGTAGTTCTTCCGTGAAGGAAGAACTATCTGATTCAATAAAAAAAATGCCTATGCATGTTCGTTCCAAACAAACAGCGCTAGACCTTTCTTTACTTTACACGGAGAACCAAACCGATTAAATTTTGGTTTTTCTTTATTTCGGTGAAAGTTTAGAGACTACTCCTTCGCAGCGCCCACAAAGTTTTCCTTCTGTTTCCGAAACATGGCGCCAGCAGCGTGGGCATTCATGGTGGCGAGGTTTACGGATTTGGATGGAATCCTTTTCTCCTTTCCATTCCGAGAAAACTTCACCGATTTCATTTTTACCTTGTGATACTTCTGATACCACAAAGAAGAGACTTAAATCATCTTTAGAAAACTTTGTGTCTTTCAAAGTTTCACCGGAGATTAGAACTTCTGCTTCCAAAGACTTTCCGAGTTTTCCTAGTTTCCTTGCTTCTTCTAAGGCTTTTTGTACCAGTTCTTTGGTTTGAAACACAGGTGCGAATTTGGTTTCTAAATCGGCATCTAGCCAAGAGGTTAGGTCAGAAAAATCAGAATAGAAAACAGAGTCTTTGGCACCAAATTCATTCCATACTTCTTCCGTTGTGAAAGATAAGATAGGTGCTAAGATTTTCGTTAGAGTTTCTAAAATTAACGCCAGTGTATATTCAGAAGACTTTCTTGTTTTGGATTGTTTGGAATCACAATACATTCTGTCCCGAATGATTTCAAAATAATCCTGAGAAAGATCCACTGTACAAAATACCAAAACACGATGATACACTTGGTGGAAGTGGTAGTTCTCAAAGAGTTTTTTGACATCCTCATTGAGTTTTGCTAACTTATGCAGATAGTATCTATCGATTTCTTCTAAATCATCTTTTTTTAGATTCCAAGTAAGGGTTTCTGCTTTGGTATTTCCTAAAAGATACCGGAATGTGTTTCGAATTTTGCGATAGGCTTCAGCCACCGTTTTGATGGAGTCTTTTCCTATTTTGACATCATCTCGGAAGTCTTGTGTCGAAACCCAAAGTCTTAGGATATCAGCCCCGTATTGGTTGATGATGTCCGTTGTGGGATTGATCACGTTGCCCAGGGATTTGGACATGGCATGTCCTTTTTCATCTAACACATAACCGTGAGTAAGAACCGATTTATAGGGTGGTTTTTTTCGGATCGCCATTGATGGCCAAAGAGAAGATTGGAACCAACCTCTATGTTGGTCAGAACCTTCCAGATACAAATCGGCA
Organism: Leptospira wolbachii serovar Codice str. CDC; assembly: GCF_000332515.2. Lineage (NCBI taxonomy): Bacteria > Pseudomonadati > Spirochaetota > Leptospiria > Leptospirales > Leptospiraceae > Leptospira > Leptospira wolbachii. Next base: position 34,239 of record NZ_AOGZ02000013.1, on the reverse strand, counting down.
GGTTCGCGGTCGAGAGAGTCACCAAACACAGCAAAGCTGGAAACTCCGGAGTCAAACCAAACATCCAAAATATCTTTGTCTTGTTTTAGATCTTCCGACCCGCATTTAGAACATTTGCTTCCTTCAGGAAGTAAGTCTTTGGCTTCTCTTTCATACCAAACTTCGATTCCTTCTTTTTTGACAATTTGGATGAAATGTTGGATGGTTTTGTCATCTAAATGGGTGAACCCACAGGACTTACAAGTAAATGAGGGAATCGGAACTCCCCAATTCCTTTGTCTCGACAAACACCAGTCAGGTCTAGATTCCACCATCGAACGGATCCGAGTGATCCCCCAATCAGGAATCCATTGGACTTTGTCAATGGCCTTCAGTGAATCTTCACGAAGTCCTGCATGGTCGATGGAAAAAAACCATTGTGGAGTGGCTCTGAAGATGAGAGGTTTTTTACTCCTCCAACTATGAGGATAGGAGTGAGTGAATTCGGAGTAGTGGACGAGAGCATTTTTTTCCCGGAGGAGATCCACGATTTTAGGATTGGCATCCCAGATTTTGATTCCCTTCATCATTTCAAATTCGTCCGTATAACGGCCGTAATCATCAACTGGGGATAGTGGAGGAAGGCCGGCAGCAGTTCCCACACGATAGTCGTCTGTTCCGTGTCCTGGGGCTGTGTGGACACAACCTGTTCCCGCATCCAGTGTGACATGGTTTCCAAATAGTGGAATAGAATCTCTTTCGATAAACGGATGTAAGAAGGTCATCTTTCCCAGATCTTCACTCGTTAAAGAATGAATCTTTGTGAGTGTGATTCCTGTTTTTTGTTCTACAGCTTCTTTTAATCCATCAGCAAGGATAAGCCTTCCATGGGTATCGGATTGGAAAAGTGAGTAGTCCAAATCTTGATTAAAACAAATGGCAAGGTTTGCAGGAAGTGTCCAAGGAGTGGTCGTCCAAATGAGGCAATAGGTATCTTTTTCGCCTTTGACTGCAAATTTTACATAGATGGAAGGCGAGACATGGTTTTGGTATTCGATCTCTGCTTCCGCGTGAGCCGTCGCTAGATCAATACACCAATACACAGGTTTTTTTCCTTTGTAGATATATCCTTTTTCGAATAGAGATCCAAAAACTTCCACAATCCTTGCTTCAAATTCTGGAGCCATAGTGAGATACTTGCGATCTTCTTCCCAAAAACATAAAAAGCGACTTAAGTCATCACCTTGTTTGCCTACAAATTCTGTAGCATACTCTCTGCATTTTTTTCTAAGATCACTCGGACTTGTGTTTCTTGCTTCTTTGCCAAGGTTCTTTAACACCTGTACTTCGATAGGAAGGCCATGACAATCCCATCCAGGAATCATGTCGGCGTGAAAGCCCGCAAGTGATTTGGATTTAACAATGATATCTTTTAAAATTTTATTGAGAGAGTGGCCTACATGGAAATTACCATTGGCATAAGGAGGCCCATCGTGTAATACAAACGAAGGTTTGGATTTACGAATCTCCTTCATGGTTTGGAAGACTTTTTTCTCTTTCCAAATCTTAATTTGACCAGGCTCACGATTTGCCAAGTCGGCTTTCATGGGGAAGGAGGTCTCTGGGAGGAGAACCGTTTTAGAATAAGGATTTTCCGTTTCTGGTTTGGCCATATTAAGACCAATTTTTGGGGTCTAGGCCAAAGAGAAAACGGAAAAAAAATATTCCTTAGTTCTTAGAGTTTGACGCGAACCTTGGGGAGTTCGTCTCGAAGCCTTGCCACATCAGATTTTTCGAGTAGGGTCTTTTGTAAAACGAGATGTTTGAGGGAGTTTAATTTGGAGAGGTTTTTCGGGAGAGTTTTGTATTCCCGCATGAGTGTGAGGTCAAGGATCTCTAAATTCGGAAGGCTTGCAATCACCTCAACATCAGCCTCTGTTAGTTGGACTTTCGTTTCGTCAAGAGCCAATGTTTTTAATTTTTGCAAACGACTGATCACCGGTGGAATTTCATTCAGTTCCGTTCTACCTAGAAGTAGAATTTCTAAGTTTTCTAAATTCCCAATTTCTTCCGGTAAGGTTTTGATAGGGTTTCCGAAGAGATTTAAAATTTTTAATTGTTTGAGGTTACCGATTTCTTTAGGAAGTTCCTTTAGGGAATCGTATTGGAGGGTGAGTTCCTCTACCTTGGTTAAGTTCCCGATGGAAGTAGGAAGAACTCCCACTTCTTTGTTGGAAAGGTTTAGAACTCGATCTTCTTTATGGTTCTCGAACCATTCCTCTGCATTGACAACATCCTTACTGCATTGTAAAAATAAGGAAGTTAGAAAAAAAATCGCAAGTGTGGTATTTACAAAAGACTTCATACAACCAACTTTATCATTTCAAATATTTATTATAGCCAAATTCTAATTCTCGAATGATAAACTGGATGTAATCCATTTGGTCACGATCAGATTTATAGATACTGGCTTCCTTTCTGTAATATTCCGCCAGTTGGGTTCGAAATAAAATCGTACGAAAATCGGCTTTGGATAGGATGAGTTCTTTTGGCCTATTTTTTAATTGAATGGCTTCAGGAATTTTCATCACTACAGAGATTTGTAAGATGGCATGTTCAATCTCTGCTACAATTTTATTAGATTCTTTTTTTTGATCGATCGGAGAAAGTTGGACTTTGATATCCTCGACACAATCTTCGATATGGTTTCGTAATCTTTTGAAATCATAAACCTTTTCGGCAATGCTGTTGAATTTTTTTGGATAAATAAATCCCTCTGCCACCTTGGCAATGTTTAGTGACCTATTTTCTTTCGGAGTGGATTGTGTTTGTTTTTCCGGAGTTGGTTTCTGTTTTCCATCAGAGCGATAAAGATATCCCAGGGTAAGGCCGACTAAAAAACTTAAGAAAAAGCCACTGGCGATGTATTCCAACGATCCGAGTAAAAGGGATACTACAGTTGTAATCGATGCTAATGCTAAGAAAGTAAAAACACCTATGGGGACATGGAATTTTTCTTGGAGAGCCGAAAAAGAAAGCCTTGGTTCATGCGATAAGGTTTGGTTTGTAATTGTTTCTTCTTCTAGTTCTTTTTCTGGAATATCTTCTTGGTCTATATTTTGATCCGATCTGTTTTTTAGAATCACTCGGATTTGGTCTAGGATGGGAAGTTCGTTTCTATAGTTAGAATCTGTTTTTGCTAGTGTTAAGGTATTGGCTTCTACTTTAGAAAGTTTTTTCTGATCTAAACAAAATAGAATATGGAAGTTGTCCTCTTTCATTTCCAAACAACCATAAATTTCCGAAAGGGAATTTACGATTCTTGAGATAACTTTTGAGGTTTCTAATTCATTTCTGAGTCCGAGTGTCTTCACTTCGGCATTTAAGTCAAGTTTTGTGAGCGTGAGTGTGTTTGCCGTATTGTCTTCGATTTTTGTGCCAAGGAGTTTGATAAGCGAAGTGACGGCTTCCTCTGCATCTTCTTTTTTTTGTTCTTTCAGACGTTTGCTTAGTTTATCTAAAATGAGAAGACTCTCTCTGACAGAGTTTCCTACTCTTTTCCCCTCATCATTAGTGATCTTATCAAAGGGAAATTCTTGTAGGAGGTTTGTGATTCCTGGTATAAAACTAACGCCTGTTTTTAGAAGATCTTCTGATCGTTTTGGAAGAGTAGTTTCTAGTTCACTCAGCTTTTCTAAAAACCCAGTGTATTTATTTTCAGACGCATAACGTTTAAGATAAGGAAAGGCAAAGGTCCTAAGGCCATCGAGTTGTACGGCAAGGTGCCGCGCATATTCTGGATTATACGAACCATTAGGTAAAATGAGATGATAACCAGGAATGATTTCTACAAGTTTTGCTGTTTCTTTTCCTCTCGATATTACATCCAATACAAAATCTTTCATGGGAATGTAGCCAAAAGACTCCATCGTTTTACGAACCATCACTTCTAATTCGCTTTCATAACTGAGTTTGGTTGGGAAAAAATAAGTATTTCCTTTTTGGTCGGAGCGAACGAGGCCTGATCCTGGATTTTCTTCTTCTAGAAGTAATTCCCGATTGGCCCTGTTTTTTAATAGTTGGTCAATCAAATCGACACTATATTTAAAACAAGCTCTACGAAAGGGAACAATATCCGTCTTTTCCCTGTTTTGTGGTGCGATCATGCTGATTCGCATTATTAGTTTTTGGTCAACCTGTAACAAAAAGGGATAAAAATAAACGACAGGTTCTTTGTTGTGTTCGGTAAGTCCCGCAAGTTCTTTAAAGGCCTCCGCAATGGCAACTCCCGATTTATGGACTTCGGTGAGTTGGACTTGTTTTGCAAGTAATTCAGGAATGGAATCTACTGTTAAAAGGAGAGATGGGGTAATTTCGGCACTGCCATGCATTTCCAATCTTCTATGACGCACACGAAGTTCTTCCAAAATTGCTTGTGATGTCATGGAGTAACTTGCAATATTTTTAGGTAATGATATGAAAAATGAAGGATCCGTCGTTTCGCCAGTAAGTGGTGTTTCTGAATCTGTGGGTTCCGGGAATTGTTCCAAAATATACCTTCTGTAAACAAGTATCAAAAACTATTTTTGACAAATCAAGAGAGAAAGTTTGGTTCTCGGGGAGGCCTTTTGAGTCTTTTTTCAGCTTCTTTTGCGCCGAGAATTTTTGCCCAGGTCTTGGTGAACGAATCCTTCCTTTGTATAAGTACTTATATAAGGTCTCTCGAATGCAAATTAAATCTACAAAGTTCGGAAGTGATTAAAATAATTTAAAAAACATATTCGAATTATTTATTGATTAGACTTCTATCCCTTTATTTCGTCTATAAACCTATGGATATTAGATTGGCAACAGTTCTATTGGAACGCCAAAAGAAAGTTGATACATTTTTTCTTTGGGCAATTTTGGCCCATACCCCCCTTGTTTTTTTTCTCTCTTTAGGATACGGAGCGACTACAGTGGTCACCTTATCGGCAGTTTTGCTTTCCTTTGTTTCGTTTGTATTTTATCGTTTGGGACGAGGTACTTTTTTCCTAAGAGCTTGGAATGGAGCTGCCCTCATGATGTTCAGTGCCCTTTTGATTCAGGCACAATTTGGTCGGATCGAAATGCACTTTCATGTATTCAGTGCTCTTGCCATTCTATTTGTCTATGAAGATTGGAGAGTTTTACTCGTAGCAGCATTAACGATCGCCATACACCACTTAGTTGGAAATTACATTCAAGAATTTGGTACGGTCATTTTTGGGACCAAAGTGATGGTTTACAGTTATGGAACTGGCCTAGAGATTGTTTTTACTCATGCTTTGTTCGTTGTTTTTGAAACTGGAATTCTAATTTATTTTTCCATACGTTCCTTTTTAGAACTCAAGAAACAAATCGAAGTACAATCCAATTTAGAAACAGTGATTGCGGGTGTTACAGCTGCAATGAATGAAGTATCTTCTGGAACGAATACTTTTGTGGAAAATTCCAGTTTAATCTCTCAAAAAGTGCATGAATTTGAAAGTTCTTTTCAAACCCAATCTTCTTCTATTGAAGCAATTTCGGCAGCAACCGAGGAGACTGCGGCTTCTAGCCAGCTGATTTTGGAAGGATCCAACAGGCAAATCAAAGAAGTGAGAACCGTAGAGGAATTGAATCGAAATTTATTTAGTTTAAACGAAGGTTTTGTTACTTCCCTGGAAGTAATGCGCTCGAAAATTCAAGAGTCTGCAGATAGTGTCAAAAAAACCGAGACAGAATTTTCTGGATTGTACCAGTCCATGGAAGTGGCAGTAGATGATTCCGAAAAAATGGAAGAAATTTTGGAACTAATTTCTGATATCGCAGAAAAGGTCAACTTACTATCGTTAAATGCATCTATCGAAGCAGCCCGGGCAGGAGATGCAGGTCGCGGATTTGCCGTAGTAGCCTCTGAGATCTCGAAACTTGCAGACTCTACAGCTGAAGCGACTAAAAACATATCTTCTATATCAGGAAAGATCAAATCAGCAATCCAAATCAGTTTCAAACAATCCAATCAAATCAACCAAACAGTGCAAAGTTTTGTTAAATCCATTCTTTCATCAGAAGAAGGGATGAGGGAACTCACAGTAAAAATTACAGGAACTCTTTCTGCTTTTGAACAACAAGAAGAAGCTCTTCAAACCTTAGATCAAATTGCCCAAGAGATGCAACTTTCTAGTAAGGAACAATCGACAAGTATGGAAGAAATTTCAGCTTCGGTTTTGGATTTGAATGTGAAAACCCAAACCAACTTAGGAACGAGTTCCAAGATGATTGCCCTCATTGAAAAAGGAAATGTAATTTTCAATGGTTTGAAGGGATCTTTCGAAACCTTGGCTGCTGCCATTGAACATGACAAATCGTAGAATCATATTCAGAAACTTTGGACTTTTTTTCCTCGGGTTTTCGTTACTATTCATTCTTAGTTTGGGGATCGGTTACTTTGGCGAGAAGTCTAGATTTGTGGAATGTTCTTTTTGTAAGGAAAGGTTCCCGTTGGAACCAAAAGGAACTTGGATTTGGATCTATCCTGGACTTGTGGGTTGTGGAAAAAAATGTCCTTTGGCTTTAGAGGCTTTTCGCCAGTTCCAAGAAAGGTTTCCAGAAATTCCCTCTTCCTTTTATTTTTTAGTTACCGATCCAAGTGAAACTGAAGAGGCGATCCAATCTTATTTGGCATATTACCAGAAGAGTTTGCAAATCCAAGCCCTTCGTCCTAATACAGAAGAAGAAATTAGCTTCTATCGAAAGTTAGGTGCTTATTTGCCTGTCCATCCTTCTCTAAAAAAAAGAGACGAACATGGGACTCAATTTTTTTTAATCCCACCCAATCGCGATTTTATGTACTTAATACCGAAATTGGGAGGAAAAGAATGGATCGAAATCCGAAAGGAAATTGAATCCAAATCCATGGATTGATCTTAATGGATCATGTGGTAAACTTCTTTCATTTCCTCACGTAAAAGTTTCATTTTGTCTGGAACGCCTGGATGGGAGATATCTTCTGGGTTCAGTAGATAATTTTCTGGTCCAAGTTCTTTGATCATCATTTTTGTTTGCCAAGTATTGTCTTGTGGCATGTTGATGTCAGACAAAAATGTATAGTTTCTTTTTAGTTCTGGTTTTACGAAATCCAAAATCGAATTGAAATGGTGGTCGTTGTAAATTTTTCTTCCATCTGCCAAACGAGTGTATCCGCGAACTACGTAATCGATATAAACAACATCACATTCAAAAGCTTCAAATAAATAATTGATGGAGTCCAAGGGGATGATCTCTCCACAAGTGGAAATATCAATGTCTACACGAAAGGAACAAATTCCATCGGGATCGGCGGCATCAGGATAGGTGTGGACTGTGATATGCGATTTGTCTAGGTGCATACTTACCTGAGCCGAAGGGATAGGATTGCCGCCACCTTTGACATCACTCATAAGAACCATAGCAGATGCACCTACAGGATCGTAGTCTTGTGCGGAGACAGAAAGGATATTGGCATCAATTCGTTTGACAATCTCTTTAGAAATTTCTGTAATTTTGCTAGCGTTGTATTTGTCGTGGATATAACTTACGTATCTACCTTTTTGTTCGTCATCCAAAGTGATGCAAAAATCGTAGAGGTTAAAACTCAAAACTTTTGTCAGATTGTTGAAACCGGAAAGTTTGATTTTTTCTTTATCCATTGCTACCTGCTTGTATAAAGAACAGAAATTCGGCTTTTCGGTGAGAGGCAACTGAAATAACGAGAAAGTTTTAGAAAAGTCATGGAAAACAAAATGGAATGGTGGAAACAAACTTCAATTTATCAAATTTACCCTTGGTCCTTTCAGGATTCTAACGGGGATGGGATTGGCGATTTAAAAGGGATTCTTGGGCGTTTGGACCAAATCCAAGATTTGGGTGTGGAAACCATTTGGTTCTCTCCCTTCTACAGAAGCCCAGGCGAAGACTTTGGCTACGATATTTCTGACTATACTGCCATTGATCCTAGGTTTGGAACGATGGAAGACTGTGACAAACTCATAAAAGAAATCCACAAACGAAAGATACGCATAGTTCTAGATATGGTGATGAACCATACTTCAGACCAACATCCTTGGTTTTTGGAATCCAAATCCTCGAAAGAAAATGCCAAAAGAGATTTCTATATTTGGAGAAAGGGAACTAAAAGAACACCGAACAATTGGATCTCCATGGTGGGGACTTCTGGTTGGAATTATGACAAAACAACCGATGAATCTTACTACAGTAATTTTTTATCCTTCCAACCAGATCTGAACTATAGGAATCCCAAAGTCAAAAAAGCAATGTTTGATGTTCTTGATTTTTGGCTTCGTAAGGGAGTGGATGGATTTCGACTCGATATCTTTAATTCGATTTATAAAGATGAGAGTTTTCGAGATAACCCATCGAGTTTACGATACTTCCCCACACCAGATAACCATGATGAGGCGTTCTTTCAAAAAAAACTGTATAACTTGAATTTACCAGAGTCCTTCCAGTTTGCCAAGGAAGTCCGTAAACATATCTCCAAATACAAACAAAAACCATTTCTCATTGGCGAGGTGAGTGGATCTGACAAAGTTTTAAAATCCTTTTTAGGGGAAAAAGCAGACGGGCTGAATCTCGTTTTTCAATTTGAACTCATCCACTTTGATTACGAAGCTAATTTTTTTAAAGAGCTTTTGGAAAAAAATGAAAGAGTATTTCCAGCTCCTTATACTCCGACTTATGTTTTGGGAAACCATGACCAAAGGCGTTATATTGACAGGTTAGGTGGTGATGTTCGTAAAGCAAAAGTTCTTTCGGCATTTCAGTTTTTAGCAAGGGGCATTCCTGTTGTCTATTATGGGGAAGAAATAGCAAGAAAGGAGGGTAAGATTTCTAGTTTTTTTGGAAAGGACCCCATTGCAAAAATGAATCGTTTGGTTCCATTATTTTTATCCAATCTTCTTGGAATTTATATCAACAGAGACAATTGCCGCCTGCCCATGTTATGGGAGATGAGTCAAAACGCTGGATTTTCTAAAGGAAATCCTTGGTTGCCTGTTGGTACATTCCAACCAGAAGATACCGTTCTGCACCAAAAAACAAACAAAGATTCCCTTTGGAACCATTACAAAGCTTTGTTTCATTTAAGAAAAGGATCGGTTGTTTTGAAAGAGGGAAGTGTACGAACCAAATCTTCAACTCACCCAGATGTATTGTGTTTTGAAAGGGTTCTTGGTGATAAAGTTGTGATCGTGTATTTAAACTTTGGGGAAACAGAAACCCAAGAGGTTATTCCCAAGGGAAGTAAGCCATTGTATCAGTTTGGTCGGACCAAAGAACTGGGAGGAGCCCTTCAATTGGGATCCCACTCGGGGGCTGCTTTTTTAACGAAACTAAAGAAGTAAATGTCCGTTTAGGTTTAGAATTTTTAAGATCTTTTGGATCTGTGGGTTTACATTGATGAGTAGGAGTGTAACTCCCTGTTTTTGATAGGCCATTTTTTTGTATAAAAGAAGTCCAAGAACAGCGGAGGATACTTCCTCCACATTGGAAAAATCTAAATAGAGAGAGGAGACTCCTTTTCTGAAGATGTTTGTCATGTCTTTCTCTAGACCTGCGGCAGAGTATACATCCAGCCGATTCGCTTCAATTCGATAACAATTTTCCTCTACTGACTTTGTGACCATAATGTTCCTCACAAAACAATGAACGGTAAAAGGAAAAAATACATTAGGGCAGTGCTTAAAAAAGATTAGAGAATTTTTATAAATTTTCCAACGAATTTTTTTTCTGACCCTAAAGTTTCATTTATGGATGGATATGGGAATTTCTCCTTTTGGATCTAAATTGGAAAGAGTGAGACGACCTCCACTGATTCCATTTAATCGAAATTAGGTCCCAGATAAAATAAAAGATCACACCTGAGTCCAGTTTGGATTGTCCCCAAGTCCGAAGTCCAAAGGTATAACCAACTTCCGCAATCTTTTCTGTTCGAACCGAACCTAAAATTTCAAAAAGAATTTTATAACCTCTTGGATGGAGTTTTCCTTTTGTTTCAAGGTATACAGACTTTCGGATTCCAAAAAAACCACTCATTGGGTCGGATATAGGAACAGGAAATAACCACTCAGAAATTTTTGTGGCAAACTGGCTTGCTAACTTTCGTAAGATGGGGAAATTTCCATAACCACCATCTGGACTTCTTCGTGTCGCAACAACAATATCGTTATCTTTCAGAAGGCGAATGACCTCTGGAATTTTTGTGTAGTCGTGTTGGAAATCAGCATCCACTACTACCAAATTGTCACCCACCGCTTTTCCATAACCATAAGTCACTGCAGAACTTAAACCCCTTTCTGTTGTTCGGATAAAGGGTTTGATTCTTTTGTCATATTCTGCAAGAACTTTGGCAACTTCAAAGGTACCATCAGGGGAATTGTCATCAACGATGACGATTTCAAAGTCCAAGGATTCTTTTTCTAAGATCTTCGAGATTGTTTCCGCACAGTTTTTGATATTACCGGCTTCATTATAAGTTGGGAGTATAATACTTGTTTTATTTTGCATGACTGGTCATTTAACTTTTTATTTTTAAAAAAGCCCCTTTGTTTGATTTTTTATACATAACTCACCACTTTCACAGGAAAGTGCAATTGCCTTGGAACACCCGGCAAACAATTGGTATTGTTTGGTGCAAAGGATTTCACATGCAAACTGGTACATTTTGGGATCTTGTAATTTCTTTTGATCCTCCTTTAAACAGAGACTTGCTTTTCCACAAAGTAGTTTACATTCTGAGGATTGGTCTGATTTAGCTTTTAATCCGAACTTCGAAGAATTGTCTTTGGAAAAATCCCAAAAAGAAACAAGTACTAAAAGAAAAAGAAGGATTCCGTATTTTTTCATTTGTTCTCTCCTCGTCTCCAAACGTTTACTTCTGATTGGAAGGAACGTTTATCCATTTTTAATAGAGATCGTAAGATTTGATTTGAATCTAAGTTTAAGTGTTGTTTCCATTGGAACCAAGAGGAGTCTTTGACCCAATCTTCAGATAACGAGGTCTCTGCGAATGTCACTATGATATCTGCATTGGGGCAAGTATCCCGATAGGTAAGTGGGAGTGCAAACCTCACCTTGGCCTTCATAAGTTTGTTTTGGACGTCCATCGCTGTCCAAGGATTCTCAGCAATGACACAGATTTCCTGTCCTTCCGAATTTATCAGATGTTTGGTGATATCTGGATCGGCCATCGGCCTGATAAAAAACATCATCGTAATGGGAACAAGTAATAGTTGAGGGAAAAATACTCCATAGAACTTCATCTTTTCATTTTGGAATGCTAGGATGGCACTAAGTGATAATACAATTCCCGCTAAAGAAATCGCAAATAATAATGGTAGTCTTAGAGCCACCGCAAGAGCGACGAATAAAAAGTAAACTATGGGAATGGAGTATTGATTATAATTGGAAAGTATTAGTGTTTTCCAATTTACTTTTGTCATAGCAGGCAACAAAAATAGAAATACAATGAATGGAGTTACATAATACGGATCCTTTCTGTTGGGCATTAGGTGAAAGATAGTAACAAGTAATAAAAAAACAAGTAACACCATCGTAAATAAACGGTTTTTGCCATTCGAAGGTTTTTTTATGATAAGCCAGCCAATGTGGAGGAGAGGAATTGTAAATGGGATGGTGTAGAGGAGCCAACCTCCCCAAATTCTTAATCCAGATTGATTGGCAGCATAAAATTTTCCCATATTCTCGGTGATAAAAAAGAACCGTAACAATTCTTTTCCGGAACTAGTAAAAACATACAAATAGGAGATCCAAAGAATAGGAATTAAGAAGGAAAGAGTAAACAATAGAAGCGTTTGTCTTTCTTCTCGAAGAGGGCGGAAGGAAACTTGAAAATGACCTCGCCTGACTCGAACCATTCTGATATAGAGGTAACTAAGTAAAAATAATATTATATAAATATGAAGTATGGGACCTTTGAGTAAGTATCCAAAACCAACAAAGAAACTTCCCCAGGCAACATAGGAGGCACTTTTGGTTTTTTTTGATCGATAGAATAAAAAAACGTAAAGCAGTGTAAAAAACACCATAGCCCCTTCCATCATAAGAAGCCCAAAAAATTTTAAGGATAAAAATGAAAAAGCAAAGGTGAGGGTTGCGAGCCTTGTTTCTTTGACCGACTGACTGATGGATTGGTAGAGTTTATAAAATAAAGTCAAAGTTCCTAGACCAAATAAAAAGGAAACCAATCGTTCTGAAAAATAACTCACTCCAAAAATTTTATCAAAAAACATTCCCATCCAAAAAAGAAGTGGAGGTTTGTATGGATTCGGTAGGCCCGATAAAACAGGAAGGGTATAACTTCCAATATCCAAACTTTCACGAATAGAACGAATGTGCATGATTTCGTCTCCCTGTGGGAAGGCCGCATCGGGAACACCGAGAGTCATCGCGAAAATTGCAGATAGTAAGATAAGAACAGCAAAAAACATGTCGACCCCTTTTATCCATAAACGAAGATACTGACTGGTCAGTCAACGTGTTTAAATTGAAAACAGTGTATGAATTTTTTTGAGAGGAGATTTGTTGTTTAAAGCGAAAAACAAAGGATTTTTTGGTCAAAATTCTTGAATTTTCTTTGGAAATGGCACGAAAACGGGAGTCTAAACTCCATTGTATGAACCCTTTATCTGCCGAGAACCATCAAATTTTGGAGCAGGGGATTCATCTTCTGAAATCTATTTCGAACGAAAGTTATACACAAAGACAACAAAATATGGATGCTTCCATTGGTGAGCACTTTCGGCATATTTTGGAACATTACGAATTGTTTTGGGAAGGTATAAAGGTAGGTCATATTGATTATGACAACCGGAAGCGAAATCCAGAACTCGAAGTCAATCGGTTGTTCGCTATTGAATCTATGATGGGCTATGCATCCAAGTTTAATGAAGAAACTTTTTATTTAGAGCCACTGACCATTTCTCAAAATTATAATCCCAAGAAACCTGTTCCCATAGTAACAAGTAACCTGACTCGGGAGTTGATGTTTCTTGTTTCTCATACGGTTCATCATTATGCAATCATTTCCATATTAGTTAAGTTAGATGGTGGAGTTGTGCCAAATGGGTTTGGTTTTTCTCCAGCTACTTTGTATGCAAAAGTAATCGACAGATAATAAAATAAACGAAGCTTCATTTCTTAGTTTCTCTCTTAAATTAGATGATGTTGAATTCATTGTTCGATTTGTCACTAGATTGGATGGATTCGATGTTTTTTCCACTTTTAAACTCTTATCTGAACACTTAACTCTTGGCGTATCTGCCGAAAAAAAGAGCCTTTCATTCAAAAGACTTTGGTTCTGCGATGAAACTTTTAAAAATTCTATTATCTTCTGTTTTGGTTCTTATCCTTCTTTTGGGATGCCTTTATTATAACCGTTTGATTCTGCTTCGTTATTCTTTGGGTTGGATTACTGACATTCGTTATCCGAGAGAACCGAACCATCCAGTACCTTGGCAAGTGGGACTAGACTTTCCTAAAGAGAAATTAAAAAATCGACCTCCAAATATCATTGTAATTATGGCAGATGATTTGGGTTTTAACGATGTAACCACATATAGTGGTGGTTATGCGGATTTAGGTGTTCCTACTCCAAATATTGATTCCATAGCAAAAGAAGGGGTACGTTTTGATTCTGGATATTCTGGTAGTGCAGTTTGTACAGTCTCTCGTGCTGCTTTAATGACTGGTAGGTATCCTTCTCGGTTTGGAGTAGAGTTTACTCCCACTCCAGGGGCTCTCGCTCGAGTGGGAGCTGACTTGTATTCTGATCCCAATCGATTGTATCCAGTGATCATCGATAAAGATAAGGCAGAAAAAACTAAAAGTTTTAATGAATTAGGAATGCCTACATCGGAGATTACGATTGCTGAAGTCCTAAAGTCCAGAGGATACCATTCGGTTCATATTGGGAAATGGCATTTAGGAAGTACGGAGGCAATGAGGCCCAACAAACAAGGATTTGATGAAACCTTGTTTATGGAGAGTGGGTTGTATCTCCCTGTTGATGATCCGAATGTATATAATTCGAAACAAGATTTTGATCCAATAGATCGATTTTTATGGCCCAATATGAGATTTGGCGTGAGTTATAACGGTGGTAAGTGGTTTGAGCCAAGTCGTTATCTGACTGATTATTTCACAGAGGAAGCAGTGAAGGTAATTGAAACCAATAAACATAGGCCATTCTTTTTGTTTTTGGCTCATTGGGCGGTGCATACTCCATTACAAGCAAGTAAGGAAGATTACGATGCTTTACCTCATATCAAAGACCACAGGAAACGTGTATATTTGAGTATGATTCGTTCTCTCGATCGCAGTGTTGGAAAAGTTTTGGCATCTTTAAAAAAAGAAGGGCTCGATGAAAATACAATCGTGATTTTTACCAGTGATAACGGCGCTCCCAATTACATTGGCCTTCCCGATGTGAACTCACCATATAGAGGATGGAAACTGACTTTCTTTCAAGGGGGAATTCGTGTTCCTTATTTGGCAAAGTGGCCCGGTCATATCAAACCTGGCACCAAATACCAAAATGCAATTACTAACATTGATATACTCCCTACAGTTGCTAGTGCAGCTGGTGCCAGTTTACCCGAAGATAGACCCATTGATGGGGTTAATCTTTTGCCTTTTCTAAAAGGGAAGGAGATTCAAAAATCTAGACCTCTCATTTGGAGTGATGGTTATTACCAGACTGTTCAGTCGGAGGGTTGGAAATTGATCCAAACAGAACGACCTAAAAAGAAATGGTTATTTCATTTAGATACAGATCCTTTGGAAAAGAAAAACGTGGTTTCTCTTTTTCCTGATACACTTGCGAAGTTGGAAAAAATATTAGTAAATTATAATAGTCAAATGCCAAAGCCTCTTTGGCCTTCGTTTATCGAATTTCCGGTTTCGATTGATAAAACTTTAGATCAAAAACAGGAACCCGATGACGAGTATACGTATTGGGTGAATTAGTTTGTTCTCTTTGGTACCAAAGCTGACAATTTCAACTCTTTGTTTTGGGCTCATTCAATGTTCTTTGGTCCTCGGTTATTTAGAACCTAAAAAAACTTTTTGTACTTATCCGAAATCAAATCCTAATACCGGTTTATCGGGAATGGTTTGGATATCATCTGGTAAATTCCTTAAAGGTGATACTATTTATCCAGAGGAATCTCCTGTGTATCAAACATCTGTCTCTGGTTTTTGGATGGATGAAACGGAAATTACAAATGATGAATTTTCAAAGTTTGTTTTTGAGACAGGCTATAAAACAGAAGCGGAAAGGCAGTGGTCTCCCAGCTCCCCTAAGGAAACAAAGAATGAATTCTTTGAACCAGGGGCTATCGTATTTCAACAACCTGCAGGCGATTCTACAAATAAATCTCCCTTAGAATGGTGGAGGTATATTCCTTACGCCAATTGGCGTCATCCCGAAGGTTCTCAGTCCAACATTGAAGGTAAAGGTTCTTATCCAGTGGTAGCAGTGACTTATGAAGATGCCTTAATGTATGCCAAGTGGAAAGGGCATTCGTTACCTACCGAAACTGAATGGGAGTGGGCTGCGAGTGGTAGAGTCGAAGGAGGAGCTCCCAACGATTTGGTCACGATAGAAGCCAATACATGGCAAGGTGAATTCCCTTTTGTAGATGAAGGAAAAGACGGTTTTTGGGGTATTTCTCCTGTTGGCTGTTATGCGAAAAATAAGTTCGGTCTTTATGATATGATTGGAAACGTTTGGGAATATACAGCAGATCCTTGGAAGTTTGTCGAAACCAATGACAAATCAAAATACCATACCATTAAAGGTGGATCCTATCTTTGTTCACCAAACTATTGCAAACGTTACCGTGCCGCTGCCAAACAACCACAAGAAGACCATCTAGCCACAGGACATATTGGTTTTCGAACCATATTACGAACGCACTTCGATGAAATTAGAAAATTTACTAAGGAAAAAAAATGAAATTAAACCAGATTCAATTCATTAGGACCAGTCTTCTGTTGACTTTGTTCCTGACACTTTCTTGTTCTTGGGATCGCTTCGTTTTGAATCGAGTTACCGAAAATACAAATGTAAAAGCCAAAGCGGCAAAAGAACTTTTTGACAAAGATAAAATCACCATTGTCCTTACAGGTACTGGTTCTCCGCTTCCTTCAGAAAGCATTCAGAATTCCACTGCAGTCTTTGTGAACGGTCAGTTCTTAGTATTTGATTGTGGGGATGGTGTTGCGATGGCGATGGAGAAACTCCATCTACCAGTGACAGAAATCAATGCAGTTTTTATTACCCATTTTCATTCAGATCATTTTGCCGATTTAGGAGAAGTGATTGATCGCAGTTGGTTACTCGGAAGAAAAAGGTTTTTGCCAGTATATGGACCCAAAGGGATCAGTGACCTTGTCAATGGATTTCTAAAGAGTTATCAATTGGAATACTACTACCGAACTAAACATCATGGAGAACAGACCATGCCTTCCGAGTGGAGTGGTGCCAAGCCCAATGAATTTTATCCCAAATCTGATGGTTCTTCCAAAATTGTTTATGAAAAGGATGGGGTTGTGGTTCATGCATTTTTTGTGAACCATGTACCTGTCGAACCGGCTGTGGGTTATCGAATTGAGTATAAAGGTAAATCAATCGTGATCTCTGGTGATACGGCAGATTCGGAGGTTCTTAAAAAACAATCTTCCGGTGTAGATTTTTTAATCTCTGAAGTGATGAATAAATCCATGATCGCAAAAATTGAAAAATCTTATGAATCTATTGGTAACCCAAAATTTACTAAAATAATGAAAGATATTCAGTTGTATCATATTGATGTTTCCGAATTAGCAAAGTTAGCCGAAGACGCAAAAGTCAAAACTTTAGTTTTGACTCATATGATTCCGTTTGTGAAAGGTTTTATTCAAACAAAATCGATTTACAAAGATCCTGTAAGAAAAGAATTCCATGGAGATTTGATTATTGCTGAAGACGGCAAAAGAATCGAAATTCCTTTACCGTAAAAAATTAAGTTTGTTTTTGGTTCTAGATTTACTTAAAAAAGGTAAGTAAATGTAGGACCTATTTCCCAGCCACGTAAACTCAAAGGGTTGATTTCCGCTTCTGCATACACTCCACCAGCTGTAATACCAAAATATTTATTAAAAAATATGGTGACCGATCCTCGAACTTCCCATGCAGCAAGCACTGGATTTCGTCTAACGTCTGTTCTGAGAAATAAAAATTTGTAAGGATTGTATTGTAATCTAAGGCCTACGTTTCCAAATTCCTTTTGTATGGAATTGTAAAGTGGTAATGCATACGCACTCCCTAAACCTTGATACAACCATGCATTTCCAATGGAACTGGGGTCTGATGGTAAAAGTAGATTGTCAGCTCTTTGCGCGATCCCTACTGTAGAAAACACATTGGCATAAAATCTTGCATCACGGTACTGAAAGTAAGGTTCAATTTCCCAGTTTTTAAAATAATTGAATTTGAAACCTAGAGCAAAGATATTAATTCGCATATTATCATTCACTTGGATTTTGGGAAAGGCAAGATAATGGTTTGTTACGTTTGTTGTTTCTAATACATTGTCCCACTGATAGTTTCCTGTTCGAAGGAATTGGCGAACAGAGAATACGGTAGAGAAAACATCTGTGATTTTTTGTGTGTAATCCACTCTGAGGTTGCGAACAACATGTTCCGAAGATGAATCAAAGGAACGTAAAGGAACGGTTCCCTGATTTGACGGTGACATTTTTAAATCGATTGAAGTATACCCATAAGCAAACAACCATTTGTCGTTCGCTAAGGTAAATACAGTTCCTTGATTCGTTCCTGAGCCTTCGGATGGAAAATTGGTGGTCCCAGCATTGGTAAGTCCCGTTCGTTTGGCAATTCCTGGATTGGTGGTGAGCCCAGTATTCGGATCTCTATAGGCAAAAGGAATATTGGGATTGGTTTGGATTTCTGCCTTGCCCGCACCCGCATAGAATAGGAACCTCCACCTTTCTTTGTCGGATTTCTCTTCTCCCTGGGCAGTTGGCATTTCCTTTGGTTCGCCGGTTTTGGATGGGGTTACCGTTTCTTTTATCGTAGTTTGCGCCAATAGGGAATGAATAGCGAATAGAAATAGGACTAGGCTCCATAGAACTTGTTTCATTGGGTCTCTCTCTAGGTGTTTTGGACACTGTTCTCTGAAGAGACGCAAAGAATAGATTGAAATCTGTTATTGCAGATATATTTCCAATATATTGTGATTTGTGCCTAGTTCCTGCTTTAAGATGGCATGTTTTTTTAATCATAACTCTTAACTTGTGAGATTTATCAACTTTTCATTGTTAGATGTTCGTAAGGATTTGTTTCTTTAGAGGAATCTATTGAATTACGCAAATCGTACAATGCAATAGGTTGAATTGGAAAGTTCCCTTCTAGTCATTCCAAAACTAAGTTTCAATCTATCTCATTTTATTAGTTTCTTAGAATCATCTATGAAATTGACTCTTAACTTCCTAACCTTAAGTATTTTTTTATTCCAAATCTTCCATTGTCAGATAACAAAACCAAAAGAAGTATCTAAGAATTCTCATGATGTACATCTAGAGAATTTTAATGCAGAATTTGAGAAAAAAATTTACGAAGTGGTTCCTGGGGTTTATTCTGCAGTGGGATATGGAATCGCAAATTCGATGTTACTTGTCGGAAAAGATGGTCTGATTATCATTGATACATTAGATGAATTACAAGCATCTAAACAAGTGTTAGAAGATTTTAGAAAGATTTCGTCTTTACCCATCAAAGCAATCATTTATACCCATAGTCACCCGGATCATATTTTTGGTTCGCAAACATTTGCTGATGGTCAGTCTCCTGAGGTTTATGCGCATGAGAGTTTACTTCCAACAGTACAAAAATTGGCAAGTGAAACCACTCCGATCATTGGAACCAGAAGTGCTCGTATGTTTGGAAATTATTTAGAGAAAAGTGATTTAGTTAATGTCGGGATTGGACCTTACCAGGGTTATAATGCAGATACTAAATTAGATTTTGTTCCGCCTACAAAAACATTTAGAGATACCCTGGAAATTAAGGTCGCAGGTATAAAATTGAAATTAATCCATGCCCCTGGAGAAACGGATGATCAAATTTATATTTATCATCCAGAAAAAAATGTTTTATTTGTTGGAGATAATTTTTATAAAGCATTTCCTAATTTATATACAATTCGAGGTATATGGTTTCGTAGTTTGAAACATTGGTACGAGTCCTTGGATATCATTCGAAACTTAAAACCAGAGTATCTCATCCCCAGTCATGGAAAACCAGTCTCAGGCAAAACATACATATCGGAAGTTGTGACTGATTATAGAGATGCCGTACAATTCGTACATGACCAGTCCCTTCGTGGGATCAATGCTGGATTTCATCCGGATGATTTGGTGGAGTTTGTAAAACTTCCAGATCATTTGAAAAAATCTCCTTATTTGCAAGAAGTGTATGGAAAGGTGTCTTGGTCGGTTCGTTCGGCATTTACTGGTAATTTGGGTTGGTTTAGTGGTGACTCGGCGGAGTTACAACCACTGGATCGGAAGGCTTATGCTGATTTGATTGTGGATCTGGCAGGAGGAAAAGAGAATCTACTGAAATATACAAAAAGTAAGTTACAGTCCAAAGAATACCAAGCTGTATTGAGTTTGTCTGGATACCTCCTTCGGAATGATCCCAAACTCACTGAAGTAGTTTCCTTGCGTATTGAGGCCTTAGAAAAACTGGGCCAATCAGAATCAAATGCCAATGCCAAACACTATTATCTTACGGAAGCTTTAGAATTAAGGAAGCAGTTTGTTGCTAAAATTAAAGTAAGACCAAGTCCCGCATTACTTCGACGTTATCCAGTCAAAGTTATCTTTAGTAGCTTTGTTACCAATTTGGATCCGACTTTAAGTATCGATTCCGATGAAAAAGTGGGATTTGTTTTTTCTGATACGAAAGAATCTTATACCATCCATTTGCGAAAAGGCGTGGCGGAAGTCATTCCTGGTTTACTTACGGATGCTCATTTGGTTGTGGAACTAAATTCACAAGATTGGAAAGAGATGCTGGTTCGATTGAAAACTCCAGCCACAACGGTGCTTAAGTTTAAATTCAAAAAAGGGAATCTGATCTCCTTTGTTCAATTCTTGAAGAAGTTTTCTCCCAAAGAACAAATTCTCTCATCGCAGATTCCGGCTTACCAATCAATAGGGAAGTAGTCTTTTAAAAATTTTCCAATCCAGTGTTTCCCTGTATTGACACCGTCAAACAGGGGGTCAACGACTCGGGCAGCGCCATCGACAATATCGAGTGGAGGTTGGAAATCATGTAGGTCTTGTTTTCTTTTGGCAAGTTCCACTGGATCTTCATCTGTCACCCAACCGGTATCTACGGCATTCATAAAGATTCCATCTTTTGCAAAGTCTTCTGCTGAAGTATGGGTCATCATATTGAGTGCTGCTTTTGCCATATTTGTATGGGGGTGGCGGTCTTCTTTTTTGAACCTATGAAATTTTCCTTCCATGGCAGAAACATTGATAATATGTTTTTTTCCTGTATTGTCTTTTCGCATCAGACTAACAAGACGGTTACAGAGTACAAACGGTGCTACAGCATTTACCAATTGTACTTCCAACATTTCAGATGTATTAATCTCTCCCAGTCTTAGTCGCCAACTATTTGTTTTACGAAGGTCAACTTGTTGCAAATCTGCATCTAGTTGGCCTTCGGGAAATACGGCTTCCAATTCATGGGAATTATCGTGAGAATAGGGGATTTGAGAGAGAGCAGCCGAAGACCGAATCCCAACTCCAGGTGTTTTATGATTCCAACTGACTGCAAGTGCTGTTGCTGTGTCTTTCATCTCTGAATCTGAACGATAAGAATCTAACTCTTGTTTGCAGTGTTGGTAAAAAGTAAGTAACTTTTGTGCCTCTGGCGGTAATTCTTGAATTGTGAGTTTTTCTGTATCTAGTAAGTGGCTATAAAAACCCGGAGGGCGCCTGACTGTTTGCGCCGCATTGTTGATGAGAATGTCTAATCTCTCTAAATGGTTTTCTAAAAACTTACAGAAAATTTCCACACTGGGGGTATGTCTTAGATCCAATCCAAAGATCTGCAAACGGTCTTTCCATAAGTGAAAATCAGTTTCTTTAGCAAAACGAATTGCGGAATCATTGGGAAACCTTGTGGTAGCGATTACTCGAGCACCAGCACGTAACAAAAGTAAGGTTGCCTGGTATCCAATTTTTAGACGAGAGCCAGTGATAACCGCTACGGTTCCGCGTAGGTCTGTTGATTGGAACCTTTTCGAGTAATTGAGTTCTGCACAATTAGGGCACATGGAGTCATAAAAAAAATGTAACTTAGTGAACGGAGTCTTACAGATATAACATGGTTTAGGGTTGGAAAGTTCTTCCGCTTTGTCCCAGGACCATCCAGCTGAATTTGAAATTTGTAACGGCGCTTTAAAAACAGCAGTTTCTCTGGCTCGCCTGATACCAGTTAGAGCAGTTTTCTGTTTTTCTTGTATTTTGAGTGTTTGTTTTTTTTCAACACGGACAGTGCGGTTCCTTTTACGAACCTCATTGCGGTCGGGGCGAGAGATTTTCCCACAAAGGATCATGAGTTCAAGACGTTTTTCTTCGGAGATTGTTACAAGTTCCTTGGGGGAATCCAAAAGAGCTTTTAAATCCTGTAACAATGAATCAATGTCCATAGAACCAGAGTTTTTTTTAAGGAAGGGTAAGCAAGTATCTAATCAGCGATTGTAAATAGTCGGATTATTTTTTAAGGGCAGAAAGCAAATTGAATTCGACAAGGATACTCCAAGGTCTTACGCTTTGTCCGATTCGCACAGGTTTTAGAATTCTTGCCGTATTTGATTTATCGATAAAGGTAAAACTTTCTCCTCTTTGGATGGCTCTCTTGGCTTCCTCTGTGAGTATCTCGGCACTAGCACCTAATGATTCAATGTCAGGGTGAGAAGCAAAATTCCCATTGTATGTTAGTAGAGAAGTTTTACCAATCCCAAATATTTTTTTAGGTGAAAGTTCCGCTTGTAATTGTTCTAATGAAAAGTCTGCACCAAGGATACCGGCAAATTTTGAATGTAAAAATAAGTTGGTCATGAGGCTCGTCATTTTGACTGTTTTTCCTTCGATTGGATAATCATAAGGTTCCATCATAATATCTTCACCTAAATCGCGAGGAAGAGTATACCATTCATTTTCTCCTACCGTGTCATAGCCTAATAATGGTTCGATGGAAATTCTTCCAGAATGCCTGTGACAGTAAGGAACAAATCGTCCGTTGGAATCATGCCCTTCTTTGGATTTATACTCTGAATCCATAAGATCGATAGCATTTGATTCACAGCAGACAGCATAAGCGAGTTGTTGTTCATTTTGAATTAAGTATTCTTGTAGGATGAGAAGTAAATGTTCTCGTTTCATTCCTATATTTGCATGGACCAAACTTTGGATTAAAAATTTCAAACCATATAAGGAAGTTGCCATGATATAAAATTTGGATTCGAGTTCTTTGGCGATGTTACTTGCCCAAAGTTCTGCATAGTCTAAAATGGATTGTTTTTCCATTTCCATGACTTCCGTGTTCGCAGAAGAATTTTCTAAATTGATGCGAGATAAAATTTCAGATATTTTTTTTGTAGCTTCGGATGTTTGGAATGATAATTTTGTCACTTCATTTGCTACAACCTCAAACCCGCGTCCGTGTTCTCCGGCTCGTGCTGCTTCAATCGAAGCATTTAATGCTAGTAAGTTCGTCTGTTTGGCCACTTGTTGGATGGAAGCGGCAACCGAACCAATTTCTTTGGATCTTTCTCCAAACGAGTCGATAAGATCTTTCAGCTTTCGCATTCCTAAATTAGAATAGTTGTCTTCCATGTCTTATCCTATATGATTCGTTTCAACTCTACATTTATAGTATCGGATCTCTATCTTACGCTATTGATATCCTGCTTGTTGTAATCGAAATAGTTTTTCGTATTTCCCTTTATTTAAGAGGAGTTCTTCATGGCTTCCCCATTCTGTTTTTTTGCCTTGTTCAAGAACTAATATTTGATCTGCCATTCTTACTGTGGAGAACCTATGTGAAATTAGAATCACAGTTTTCCCTTGTGTATGTTCTCTAAAATGTTCAAATACTTTCATTTCTGCTTCTGCATCAATGGCAGAGGTCGGCTCATCTAAGATAAGGATATCAGCACTCGTGCGCATAAAGGCACGTGCAAGCGCAACCTTTTGCCATTGGCCACCAGACAATTCCCTACCATCTTGAAACCACTTTCCAAGCCTTGTAGAATAACCTTGTTCTAAACGTGTTACAAAATCATGAGCCATTCCTAGTTTAGCGGCAGGGATCCACTCATCTTCCGATTGGATTTTTTGAACATCCCCCATTCCAATATTTTCTCCTACTTTGAATTGGTATTGGACAAAATTTTGGAAGATAACTCCAAACCTTCGGCGTAAAGTTTCTTCATCCCAATCTTCCAAATTGATTCCATCTAAATAAATTTTACCAGATGTGGGTGAATACAAACGTGTTAAGAGTTTGATAAGAGTTGTTTTTCCTGATCCGTTTTCTCCAACGATAGCGAGTTTTTCTTCTGGCTTTAATTCAAAACTAACATTGGAAAGCGAAGGTTCTTTTGCACCTGGATATTGAAAAGAAACAGAATCAAAAACAATACCTAACCTTTGGTGGTTACCTTTTGCATTGCCATATTGTTTTAGAATCGCTAGATCCAAAAATTCCATAAGATTTTCAATGTACAAATGATCTTCGTAAATACCACCGAACGCAGAAAGTGCGTTGGAGAAAGTGTTTTGTCCTTGTCTAAAGATGACAAGATACATTGTCATTTCCCCTAATGAAATTTTATGTAACAATGCCAAACATACAATCCAAATGTAAGAGCCATAAAAAGCAAATTGACTGAGTAATCCAAGGAGAAAACTGAAAATCCCTTTATAGATTGTTAGCTTTTTGTCTTCGACATAAATCCTTTGGAAGTTGTTTTTGTATCTATTTAAAAATTCTTTTCCTAAGTTAAAGAGTAGAATTTCCTTGGCGTTATCTTCTCTTGCCATAAGCGTTTCAAGATATACTTGTTCTCTGGTTTCTTTTGCCTTCCATCGAAACAATCGAAAGCTATGATTAGAAAACTTTGTTTCAGCAATGAAAGAAGGAATGGCTGCGATGACTAAAATAAAAGATGCCAGTGGAGAGAGTTTGATTAGAAGTCCAAAAAAACTGATGATAGTAATCGATGATTGAGCAATAGTAAAAAACCTTGTGACCATTGAGAGAGGTTTGGAAGAAGCCTCTGTCCTAGCTTGTGTCATTTTATCGTAGGTTTCAGAATCTTCAAATTGAGTGAGTTCCAAACGAATGGCTTTGGATAAAATCCTTTCGTTTACCTCCTGACCTAATCGAATCCTAAGTAATGTATAAGCAATGTTGTATAACTTTTGTGATCCAAAATAGAGGATAGTTAAAGCAGCTTCGACATACACTAACGAAACTGCATCTGTTTGTAATAAATCCATCCACTTGTCGGATGTTGTTTGGCCTTGGAGGATCGCATCAATGATTAATTTTCCAATCCAAACAAGTGCAGTAGGAAACAAACCATTTGCAATGGTCAGGATGGAGATGAGTGCAGTTAAACTTGGGGAGCTTTTGTAAGCCAAATCAAAGGCGATTCGTGAAGTTTTAAAAATCCTTAAAAAGGTATCAAACATACTAGTTAGATTGTTTTTGGCGTAAGTTTTCGAAACCTTTTTTTAATTTGATTCATTACGATTCCGTATAATTCCTGATTGCCATATCCGTTTAGGATTGTGAAGATGATAACACAATATGACAAAAGATCGTTTAGATAAAGTGCTCGGAAATTTTGGACTGGGTTCGCGTTCGGATGTCAAAAAAGAAATCCACCAGGGACTAGTTAAAGTGAATGGTGTGGTGGTGAAGGATCCTAGTTTTAAGGTCTCTCTCACTGATGAAGTGACTTACTATGAAGAAACTCTAGTTCGAAAAGAATTCTATTATTTTATGATGAACAAAGCTCCTGATTGTATCACGGCTACAGAAGACAGTCGTGAAAAAACAGTAATGGACTACTTAAGTGAAAGGCACGAGAATATGAATTTGTTTCCCGTGGGTCGGTTGGATAAAGAAACAGAAGGGTTGTTATTGTTTACAACCGATGGTCCACTTGCCCATTATTATACATCCCCTAAACACTTTGTCGAAAAAGAATACTATGCTGAAATTTCTGCCCCAGTGACAAACGAGGACATACTTGCTTTTGAAACCGGAATTGTATTGGATGATGGCTATAAAACCCTTCCTGCAAGATTGGCTATCCCAGATCTTAACCAACCAAACATTGTAACAGTATGGTTAAAAGAAGGTAAATACAGGCAAATCCGTAGAATGTTCCAAAGTTTAGGTAAGGAAGTGACTTACCTAAAACGAATGAAGATGGGAAATTTAGAATTAGACCCCACGCTTGCCCTGGGAACTTATAGGGAGTTGACAGCTGATGAGGAAATTCTCCTCAAACAAAAATCTCCCATCATTCAATAAACCTTTCTATTTTGTCAAAGAAAGCTGCCGGTGCTCTTCTTGGTCTCGAGGTAGAAAGAGAAACAAACAATTGTTCGTCTTTCATGCTTACTAGCAAATTCCCATTGAGATCGACAATGTCTTGTCTAAAATAAAATCGAATTTTTTCAAAACTTTCGATCCAACTTAATAATTTTACATGGGAGCCGGGATCTGGTTGTTTATGGATTATGATTTCACCACCCATAAAAAAGGTAGTGGAGTCTGTTTCTTTGATTAAATTTAGGTCTACAATTTCCTTAAAAAATAAAAAACGACCTTCTTCAAACACTTTCCATATTGCATCCGAAGGCAAATTCCAAAAACAATTCATATCGCTGAAGGGAATGTAGTAATCATGTTCTACAGTATTTTGCAGTGTAGGTTTTGGGTGGATGGTAAATTCATAAGGTATAATATTGATTTCTGGAATAGATGAGATAATTATATTTTTTTCATCCTGAACCAATCGTGATGTTGTTTCTAATTCGCAGGCCTTTTTTCCATCGTTACCCCAAATGGTTTGTTTCCAAAAGAGGCTACCATTGTCCATTCGAAATACTTGCGATTCCACCGTCATAGTGGAGCTCACAAATTGTTGGCTTAAAAATCGGACATAGGTAGATCCAGGAACATAGCTAATATTTGTGCTTAACATTTGTTCTATGGGATAGCCAAAATCTTTTAGGACTTCACATCTTGCATCGTAACCAAACCGTTCATACGTTCTACTTGTGACATGACGATTCCAGTCCAAATCAAAGTGGTGTGTGGTTAAGGTTTTACGAAAAATTTGACTCATTCCACCTTTCTTTTCATTCCGAACAAATGGTAAAGTAGAATTCAGTTGAGATTTGGATGACAAATCCTGTATTTATTATTTAAGACTCACATCCAAAAGTTTACTGGGAACCTCCAAATCATATTTGTTTTCTTTGTATTCTACAAAATAGGGTAACTGCCAGTTTTGAGTTGTTAGTCCTTGTTTGTTGTTTGGTTTGTCCCAGGAAGGATAAACACGAAATCCTCGTTTGCCTTCCTGTTTTCCTGAAAGGATTCCTTTTTCATTTAATATCTGTTTAGTGAATAGAAAATTTCCCATACGATTTTTGTTATTGGTGGCAATAATATAAATGTCGATATCATCCTTGATATTGAATGGTTCAATGGGACCGGCTTTACTACGTTTCCATAAGGTTACAAATTGTCCCACTTTTGTTGGTGTGATTTTTGCTTTTCGGAATCTTATATTTTGCTTTTGGGTTTGAAAGTAACATGCGTCATATTCAGCACTTTCTGGTTCAAGTTGTATATTTGTGATTACTAAACCAAGTAAATCGAATAAACTCTCTTTTATATTCATCAGGAAGGGAGGTAGTGGTTTCATGTTGGTTGTATTGCGGGGCATAATATTCAGATAACCTTGTTATTAGTGTGACACAAACTTTAAACCAACAATGGATAGGATCAGTGTGGCAAGAAAAAATAATCGCAAGAAATCTACAGGTTCTTTAAATAAAAAAATTCCGATGAGAACGGTTCCTACTGCACCGATTCCTGTCCAAATCGCATAACTTGTACCAATTGGCAAAGACTGAGTCACTTTAATGAGTAACAACATGCTGATTAATAGTGAGATAAAAAAACCAAAATACCATAAATAGGCTTCACTTCCAGTAGTTTCTTTTGCCTTTCCCAAACAGGTTGCAAACATAACTTCAAACAGACCGGCAATAAATAGTAAAATCCAATTCATACTCACTTCCCAAGGATAGATTTCCAGGTTTATCCTGCTCTGTAAACCTCAGAATAAACAAAATCAACTGATAGGCAACTTCGCGGTTTGTCTGTTGAACACAAACCGCATATTTTTATCCAATTAAAAAACAGAATCCATGCCAATCCAACTTGGATTTCTAATCTCTATTACTTAGGAAATAGATTCTTCCATTGTCCCTTTCGTTTCCAAGCTAAAATACTGCAGCTTAAGAGCAGAAAGAAAATCATCAGAAATGGCGCCGGACCAATACTAGATTGCAAAAATCCCAAATATAAAATAATATTTACTATGATTGGAGCTAAAATCAATAATCCAGTCAGTGTCGTCTTTCGAAAGAAAATGAGAACGCCTCCTAAAACCTCTAATATACCAACAGTCTGCCATAAATAACCTGTGCTAATAATGGCAGCGATGAAGTTTGCTGCTTTTGGAGTCATGGGAGGAGTGGGCATAAAAGCATGAAATTTACTGCTCCCGAAAAGGACAAAAACAGCTCCCAGTAGCAGGCGAAAAACCAAATCAATTTGTTTCATAAATTTCTCCAAAATAGTTGTCTGGACAAGTAATGTGTTGGTGGGAAATTCAGTCAATATTTATTTGTCTGGACAACTAAATGGGCGCAAAGTAAAATGAGATAAATTATATGTTTTTATTAGATGATCAAATTGGATTTAATTTGAATCGTGTTGCTCTCTTGTTTCGAAGAGAGTTGATTCGTTGTCTTCGGGAATTTCAACTAACACCAGAGCAGTGGCAGGTGATGGCGATGTTATGGCATAAGGGCGAATTGACTCAAAAACAAATCATTGAATTGACATTACAAGACGCACCTTCTGCTTCTAAAATGATTAGTCGAATGGAAACTTCAGGTTTAATCCAAGTGACAGTTTCAAAACTAGACAAAAGATCTACAATCATCAGCCTCTCTCCCGAGGGAAAATCGTTAGAGAAAATTTTACCAAAAAGAATTTTGGGCCACTTTGAGCCCATATTAAATTCGATGTCTGAGAAAAACAGAAAGATGTTTTTGCTTCTATTAAAACAATTTCGAAAAATTCTTGGTGATGAGATTAAGAAGTAATCACCTTCAATATATTAGCTTTGTTAGCTTCATTTTTTAGATTGCTGTAGTTGCTTTTTTTTCAAGAAGCACTGGTTCATTCGAATTATTATTCTTTGAAAAATAATTGCCACTAGTATCGCTTTTTTGTTATTAGATTGATTATGGTCGAATTATTTGAATTTGCTTTGTCGGGAAATTGCTACAAAGTTAGATTGATGTTATCTCTTTTGAATCTAAATTACGAAAGTCGTCTTGTGAACGGACCCGAACGTGAACATAAATCTGAAACATTCTTATTGAAAAATCCGTTTGGACAGGTGCCTGTTCTTAAAGATGGAGATGTAATCCTTAGAGATAGCCAAGGAATTTTGGTTTACCTAGCTCGTGCTTATGGAGAGGCACATTGGTTTCCAAATGAGCCAAAAGAGGCTGGTGAAATCGTGGCATGGCTTTCTACAGCGGCAAATGAAGTTTCACGCGGACCCGGTGCATTACGTGCACATTATTTACTCGGAAGACCTATCAATTTAGAAGAAACGACTTCGGTCACAGAAAACCTTCTTTCAATATTGGAAAAAAGACTTGCGGGTCATAATTGGCTAGCTACAGATTCGATTACTATAGCCGATATTGCGATGTATCCGTACATTGCACTTGGAAATCAAGGTAAAATAGATCTATCGATATATTCTAATATTCGGAAATGGCTCCGCCGCATTGAAAGTTTACCAGGATATATCTCAATGCCAGGTGTTCAATAGCAGGTCATTTATAATTAGATAGTAGAAGGATTAGTCAAACAATGTTTGTTCATAATCAAGGTCTTCAGTAATAATTTCATCTGGTTGAAATTGGGTAAGTAGTTTTTTAACTTGTGGTTCCGAATTAATTTTTGGATCAAGCCAGGCATCTTGGTTTTCTCTTCGAATCACAATTGGTTGTCTATGTTTATTATCTCCAGAGTTATGGATTTCTGCAGTTTTTTCATTAGCAACCTGTGTGACGATGGTTACCCATGTGGAACCATTCGAGTTTGTACCCCAAATTCCACCAAAAAAAGAATCCTTATCTATAAATTCGATTTTGAATTTATGTTTTTCTCCGTTTCGTTGCATTTGCCATTCAAAATATGATGTAACGGGAATTAGGCATCGGTTGGTTGAATATTTTTTCCAGAAAGAAGAAGAAAAAATGTGTTCTGATTGAGTAGTTGTGATGAGTCGATTTGCAAATGATTGTTGGGTTCCCCATGTTCCAGAAGTTAGCGAAATTTTGTTAGCAACGTTTCTAATAAACCAACAAAGATCATTGGGTTTGACCGCTAAACCCTTGTTATTATGTTCCTGATATTTTATTTCGTAACTGTTGTCAGAGAAGGAAAAAGTTTCCCATCGATTTTTGTATTCTTTTTCTGCGACCAATCTGTTTGTGAATAGATTTGACATACAAGTCCTGAATTCTGTTAAATAAAAACAACCCTATGTCTGGTTGAACAGTATTCCATTTAATTTAGCGATACAAATTGCCTTTTTAATAAACAAGATTTCTCAGGTTTGTTTTTTGTAGAAGTAAGGCCGGTATACTCTTTTTATGCGTTAATTATACTCGGAGGGATCCTCGAAATCCTCGAACTGCATAGTAAGACTCTGCACCATTATGATATATAAAGACTGTATTGTAGCGGAAATCTGCAAATAATGCCCCGCCTAAATCTCTGATACTAGCGGGTGTTAATATCCAACTGGAGGTTTTGGTATCAAAATTACCTAAACGTTGTAATTCTCTATATTGCTCTTCTGTTAGCAGGTCAATATTCATTTCTGAAGCCATGCCTATAGCGGAATTTTTTGGTTTGTTTTCTTTTCGTGCGTCCAACGCTTTATGATCATAACAGAGACTTCGTCGATCTTTCGGAGTTTCCATAGAACAGTCAAAAAAAATGTATTCACCAGTTTTTATATCATATCCAACGACGTCGGGTTCGCCGCCAGTTCTTTCCATTTCATTTAGAGACCAAAGTTTTTCTAAATTTGACTCTAGTTTTTTTTGTATTTTTGTCCATTCTATATCTTTATGACGGACTAAGTTTTTCTCGAAACGAACTTTTAATTCTTTGATTAGATTTTCCGACTGTTTTACTGATAATTTTTTATTACTCATATTCTTTTTTCTCCACAATTATCGATTAGTCAGCATTATGATGGGCAGTCTGTCTCCAAACGTCGTTGCAAGTCCTTCACGATGGCAAATTTTCGGTCTCGCAGTTGTTCCGGGAACTGTGCTTTATAGGATCTGATATCTATATATGAAAAGTTCATCTGGATTTTTTTGAATAACCTTGGGAAGAGTTGTCCTGGAGCCTGAACATGATGCAGTCCACCAGAAAGGCAAAGGAGCATTACTCCATCATCGATTACTTCAATGATGTCTGCTATACCCGCCCTTACTGTCATCGGTTTTCCATATTTATCAAGTCCATTTGGTCGCTTCATTCTTCCTTCGGGTGCAATCATCACCACATCCGTTGGCCGGAGACTTCGAAGATAATGATTCCATGTATCATCCTTTTTTCGAGAAATCGAAGCGAGATTTGGAATCATGAGTTTCCAGAAGGTCCCAACAAACGGACGTTTAAGGGTGATGTCAGCACCAGGGATATTGAAATGTCCTGCCAAATGCCAGAGATATCTGAAAGGAAGGACCTTGGAAAAAATTAACTCATAAAGTGACGTATGATTCAAAAACACCATGAGCCGGATATTTTTCCAAGGATAAGCAGGGATCGGATCCAGCCATTGAAAGTGGCCTCGGTAAAGAATCTTGGAAAGAATCGTCACTAGTGACAGAATGAAAAATGCAAGAAGTCGTCTCATGGGCTCCACTGACCATTGATTTGTTTCAAGTTAGAAAGGTAATTGCCAAGATCAAATTCTGAATCAAGATTTAACGGATAAAGCTTTTTTGCAATATGTATTAGAACACTCAAGGCCTTTGACCACAACAAGAAATAACCCGTGGCATATACATTATGTTAAAGCACGTAATTGTTCCTGGAAACCTTCGTTGATATTGACAACGTTACGTTTCGTTTTTAAAAATTGCATGGATTCATCAACAGACATTCCGTTCGATTTTGTAAGATATGCTGTTACGATTGCGGCACTTCTGGAAACACCAGAAAGGCAATGGACAAGAACTTTTCCATTATTTCTCCCTTCTTGGATGAATTCTAAGCATTCGGGGAGTATGCTGGATAATGACTCCGATTTATTGTCCAAGATTCGAAAGGATTTATGGTTGAATTCTCCCTTATGCGGATCATCTAGAAAAGATCCCAAAGATAATATATGCGTGATTCCGGTCCTTCGTAGTTCATTTTTATTCAAGGAGGCTTGCAAACCACTAATGTATAAACCTTCAATTACCTCATTGGGAATAGCAGTCTCAACAATCGCGGGACTCTCTAAAGAATTACTTCTCGCAAGGCCGGTGACCATCAA
The DNA here is from genome assembly GCF_000332515.2 of Leptospira wolbachii serovar Codice str. CDC. Taxonomy (NCBI): domain Bacteria; kingdom Pseudomonadati; phylum Spirochaetota; class Leptospiria; order Leptospirales; family Leptospiraceae; genus Leptospira; species Leptospira wolbachii. The sequence goes on along the minus strand of NZ_AOGZ02000013.1, from coordinate 2,185 downwards.
ATTGTCTTCGCCGAATAGTTTGGTCCGGTAATCCGTCTTATAGAATACTACCGGCTTTCCTGCCGTAAAAGCAAGGGTTGCCTCTACGATTCCACCCTCGTCAGGCACTCGGCCATTTAAATTCAAAACTACGCCGTCGCATCGCTCCAGAATATTATAAACATCGATAGCAAATATAGCTGATTTCAAATAGTATTTGGCCCAGCCTTGTTCTTCTTCCGGTACGATATCCCTAGCTTTTGGGATTTCCTTGAATAATTCGGCGATCTCCAAACCATCCCGAGGAGGCAGGAAGGTTGCATATCCTATGGATTCCAAATACTTCGATATTGTTGCTAATTCGTTGATTTCGGATGGATTGAACATCGGACCAGCACAATATATTCTTTCGGTTTTTGTCATATCTCGGCTCTCCCAGGAGCTACCGCCAAACTCTATACGGACTTTTCGGCGACTTGATTTAAAGGTCAATTTATGAAGACCTCGTATGCATTGGCAAGCGGAATCTTTTTATGACTAGTTTGTATATATGCTTTCGCAAGAGCCATTTTGGTAAGATTTGCCTAGTCCGATACCATAAAGCTTGATGCCAAGAGAGAGCCACCAAACAGAGAGTTTAGTGAGTTCTTAAAGAGATTGTATGCATCGGTGCAAACAGGGGCCTATTGTCTGAACGAATGAGATCAGGAATGTTGTAGGTAGAGAGAGAATAAGCAAACTTTGCCTATGTGCCGCAGGCCAAGCGAGGGTGTAGGTTCCGAAGCGAAGTGGTTCCGCGCTGTTATACGAATTCGCAAGTTATGATTGTTTTGTGGCTTAAAAGTTATTTTCTTTTTGAATTGTTACTTTTGGGTGTAGGTTTGCATTCTACAGGAGTATCACAAAATGCAGTAATCATAAAAAGATATCCATCGGAATTTGTGCAAATACCAATGCCCTGTTTTTTATAGCGAGCAGCATCGGAACTGTTTTCGCAGGCAAGTGTCGTCGCGAGTAAACATTTGTTTGACTTTTTCTTCTCGTTATCACATTTTCCTGTTAAATTTGCAATTTGTCGATCGCAGTTCAATATTAAAGAAAGGGAAATTATATATAAAAGAAATTTATGTTTAGTCATTTTATTTTCTTGAAATAGTTCTATTGTTTGATATTGACTTTATATTCGAATAAGAATGATGATATGTATTGGGAGTTTGTGACTTAAAATATTTTTTAAGATTACCATTTGTGAACACTGCATGTATTCAATTCGCCTTTAATCATAGAGTCTTTAAATAGTATAATTTTTCTGAGTTTGCAATTATCAGTTACGAAACCTTTTATTGCAAAAAATATTTCAAAAGGATTTTTTTGAGGGAAATATGTTGCGGAAATTCTACTCATGCAGTATCTAAAATCGCTTTTGTCATACTGAATGGATCGATTACACCATCCGGAGTCTCCATCAATAGTAGCAGCCATATCAAAATATGTGTGTGTGGGGAAATATTCCAATTGTTTCGCATAAACAATGAGCGAGAATTCAGCATCTGCGTCAGCCTGACTAATTAATGTATCAGTTTTTAAAGAGCTATTTTGTGTGCAGTAAAAGCTTAGGATAACAAAAAAAAAAGATTATTGTTTTGTTCATATTCATTTTGCAATTTCATATAGCGAACTAGGCTACTCGACGTATGCTGGCCCTGAGTCCCTGAACGGGACGTTAGGGACTGGCCACGATACTTGCGCAGGCAAAGGGGAGTGCCAGAAGCCTATGTGGCGCAGCCCAAGCGAGGTGCAAGTCCCGAAGCACAGTGAGTAGCCGCTGTTAACCGCCGTTGAGTTGTTTTAGGATGGATTCTATTGAAGTCTTTAATTCCGGTATTTTGTTTTTACAAATATTAAAAACAATTTCGTGGTCGAGACCTTCATAATGATGAGAAATAACGTCTCTCATTTTCATAATCTTTTCCCATTCGATTTCAGGGAATTTGTTCAGAAATTGACGGTCTAATTTTACTACAGACTTTACATTGTCTCCGATTGCTTGTAATCGCATAGCGATTGAATCTAGGATTGTAATTCCATCTTGAGAGTTGATAAGATCATCCGGAAATTTGATTTTAAGGAATCGATTTTCGATCAGCAGAATAGATTCGAGAATAAACTCAAACCGTTCAGTTATTTCCTCAGACAAATTACGCGT